>CAVCPY010000094.1:0-24263 GCA_963604245.1 Eggerthellaceae bacterium | reverse complement strand
CGTCATACAGACGGCGGTCAAGAACGGGCAGAACCCTTTCGAGGTCCTTCGGGTCATTGCAACCCTTGCCGGAGCGTAGTATCATCGTTTGAATCATCTTTATCGTGAGGTTATGGCCGGTTGGCTATGGCTTGGGCACCTGAGTAGTTACGATAAATTCAAGATACCGTCCACACATCAATTATTCTGAACCGCATTCTTCATATCCTCAATCTTTGCCAGAATGGCTTCGTCATCTAGTTCTGGTTCAATTGCCCTCTCTACTGCTTCAACGATATTGTACACCTTTGCAAGTTGACTATCATTAAGTTTTCCCTCTAAGAATTTCGTCAAATAGTCCATCGAGTATAAATCATTTTTACTAAAGGACTTAACATAGTTCTCCAATTGAACAGCTGTCATATCCATTTTTGCCATAAACGCAACGAAATCTGGAGAGAGTTTAACACCCATCTTTTCAGAAATCGCTCCTGCGATCATAGATGTGCCAACTACCTGACATCCTATCTTATCCTCCTCAGTCATTTTCGCAAGTTTCTCCTTATCAAGTTCAACCTCTTTTCTAAGATACTTGAAATAATCCTCCATTGACTCGCCTTCCATCATTCCTCTCGTACCTTCCTGTTTAACTTTGGCGCCAAGTGTCAATGCATCTTCATCTTTATTCAAAAGGCCAAAGATTTGTGCTACATAACCAAACACCTTTGCGACCTTACCTATTGTCTCACAGATAGAAGGAAGTTTTGCCACAAGAGGACCGACAAAAGAAGACACAATCGGACCCACTTTAGTCGCGATTGACAAAACTGTACTAGCAATAGTAGTAATTAAAGGAATCATAATTTTTTACTTTTTAAATTGATTAATAAATTATACTTAGACAACATTTTTTCATTTTCCGACAATCCCCCTTCCGAAATTTCTCCTATCAATTGCATTAACAAATTAAGCGATATGGTATCAGGCTCACGAAATGACATAATATTTAAATATTTAGCGAGTGCTATAGGTTCAACAAATATTAATATCGAAACCACGCAATCGCATAAACAATTCATTATTTCTTTATCTTTAGGGGACTTCAAGAATGAGATGAAATATGATAATATCCTATGGAACTTGTCAAGGTTATCAAGAATTATTTTCGCATCATAATCTATCGACGCTTCATCAAAGCATAGTAACTCTGGAAAAACACTATGATTATCCTTATGTGCATAATATTCCAATGCTCTCATTCTAATCGCATCTTCTTGAACATAATCGTTCGTTGTATCAATAGTTTGAGCTATTTGAACCTGAACACTTTTCGTCCATCCTTGACTAAATACAATTGCTCTACCTGCGGTTAAATTAGAAAGGAACGCTTTCTGTTCTTGATTTAGAGACATTGTATTACCTATCGCATCCTTATCATCTTGAGCAAATATCCTATGCACAATCTTGGTATTGGTATTTTTAAGTACATCAGGTGTCATCTTATCTGGAATTTGGTCTGCGATAACGAGACTCTCACCATATTTTCTGATTTCCGCCAACATATCAGAGAAAACCTCAACACCATTCTTTTTATTAAGGGAATCTCCTGGCATATACTTGGACAACAACCTATGCGCTTCCTCAACCAAAGTAATGTGTTTAAACTGTTTATCTTGTTTGAACTCGGCCTTGATTGCCTCATTAAGTTGTGACAAAACAAAACCCATAATGAGTGATTTCTCTGTACCGCTTTTTATGTTCTCCAGTTCCAATATAACCTTTTTATGGACGATATCCCTAAAGTCAATCGACCTCGGTGTATTAAGCATCACTCCTTTTGCTCCAACAGTAAGACCCATAAGTCTAGCGCGAATAGAACCTAAATAGTCATTTTTCAGCCTATCGTCAAACCCCTGATTATCAACAACCTCCTCGATAGTCATTATCAAATCAGACAACGTCGGGAAAGAATAAACATTCTTGGAAAAAGGTTCTGCAAATTTAGAATTTGTCCCCGATTGGATATCCCAACCATATTTTTTGTAACTTTCGTACAAGGCCGATTCGATAATTTGAGGTATTGCGGCCTCCATATCAAAAGCGGATTCAATGCTCGCTTTTACCATATCGATATGGGATGATATAGTTTCTGTCGGCAGGAATTCCAAAGGGTTCAATCTAAAAGGAGCGATATCATCTCTACCCAAAGTAAAAACAAGAATCTCATCTTGATGATTAATTAAAACTCTGTATTCCGTTTTTGCAGGTTCGATAACAAGAAACGGCATTTTACTCTGAAGTAATATAGACATACAAGTAGTTGTTTTACCACTACCAGTCACGCCACATACAAAGATATGCTTTGACAAGTCTTTCTTATCCAAAGAAACTTTTATTTCTTTCCGCTCTGTACCACTTTGGACAAGGTTTCCAAGAGACAAATTATCGTCATAGTTTTTGACATTCAAACCAAACTCAACTTCTTCATTCAATGATAATCCGACGACTTCTTTTCGAGGCAATCCAGCAATAATTCCAAGTTCGTTAATCGAGCACCAATTTCCCATCATCAGATGTTCATTAGAACAATACTGGGACAATGCCGACCGATAGTACATCTCGTTATCCGAAATAGGAGACTCAAATTTTCCAATAGGGACTTGAAAATTTCTAAGAAGAGCAACACCCGCATCATCAGAAGGAAGTTCATAGAAAGAAAGTGGCATCTTATTGCCTGTTTCACCGGAATAAAGTGTTGTACAGGTATTTGCCAATTTCAATAACGTAAGATGATTACGTGCAAAAAGACTGATTGAAGATGTAAAAATACCATTCCCTTTTCCATAATCAAGCCTCTTCAAAATAACCTCATCAATATACTTCAGCCAATCAAGAATCTTCTTATTGACAAATTCATTTGAAGAAGAGACACTCTTACCTTCATTCTTCCCAATTGTAGTTGCTGTAGATTGACTTTCAGAAGTAGATTGACTACTTTGCTCCGAAGTTGATGTAGAGTCCGAATTAGTTTTTGTTAGACTTTTTCTTTCAGAAGACCCTCCCTCTGAAGTCCCAACAGACTGTTGCTTATTTGTTCCTGTACTAGTTGACTGTTGGGTTGCATTTCCTATTGTTTTTGAGGAACTTTCCGAAGTGCCTTCAGAAGCTGATTGTTGGCGGTTATATTTTGATAATGGATATAATCTATTATAAAATTTAAAAATATTGTCTTCTATGGAAATTATGCCTTTTAAAGGCATAAACTTCGAAGTGACCAGTAAAATAAACTCCTCGCCAAGCATTACGTCAATGAGACGATCCACCCTCTGGAAATCCTCGGCCCCTTCTCCATTAGAACCAGCGACTCCCTCCAATACACCAACTTGATTAAGCGAATCAAACGATTTTAAGATATGTCTAAGCTCATTTTCATCAACTGCCTCAACCGCACTTCCGCGATAATTACTTTCAAGTCCCTTTTTCAGCACAGACATTCCTAATTGCCGAATATCCACATCATCCGTATGTTTACAATACTGAACCAGATCTCTTGAGATACCATAGTAAAATGACACTTTGTGCTTTTCTCCTTTTATAAGATACACAATGTTGATATAGGGTAGCCTCATAGTGCTGAATACGTTCTCCAACGCTTCCTTCCTAGGCGCATCCTTCTCATACGTAATGCTCTTCATTTTAAAGAAGCAAACATCATCAATACTTACAGGTCTACGAGCATTTTGTATGCTAACATTTTTATAAGTATTCCTCAAGAAAAAAGATTCAAGATTGTCAAGACAATCTGTAATAACCTTATCTTCCATTATTATATAATATTATTAATATAGACAACAATAAGATAGCACCACATATAGCAAATATAGGCATATATTTTCCATATTTAGTATCGGGAATTGATGCATCTGTACCATCGGATTCTTCACAATTGCTTTCCTTCGGTGTTCCTTCTGAATACTTAACCATTACGATAATGCTACAATCATCTTGAGTGTGTACCTTTATTTCATCCAATGTCTCAAGAAGATTTTGCTCTACTTCCAATGGCCTATATTGTGCCAAATCATCAAAGACAGGCGAAAGGGATTGCGAGATCTCATTCCTGTTTTGTTTATATAAAACTGAACCGACTCCATCAGAAAACAGAACAAATCCTTTCATTTCCTCTCGAAGTCTTCCTTTCAGCAACTTTAATGATACTTCTGCATCTACTGATGTCGTAAAGACCGTCGAATTGCAAAATTCGCCATTATTTGGGGATGAAGCCACCCTTATACTATTTCCGTCTCTATAGCCTATAACACCATCACCCAGATGAACAATCAAGTATCGATCTTCATAAACGGCCACACATAAAAGAGTTGAAGCCAGATCACCTATCTCACACCCAATGGATTCGGCAAGTCTTTCTAATTTCTCAAGAATACCTATTATAAGTGAATGTCTAACAATTAAAGGATCAGCCTGTTGATAATAATCTTCAAAATGATCAACTATCAGATTTGATACATACTCTACAGCACACTCGGCTCCCATATGGGAATATTTAGCTGATCCCGCTCCGTCAGCAAGAGCTATTGCACACCCTTTCGATGTCTTGACATAAAAAGTTTTGTCTTGACAAGGAATATTGCCTAAAATATGTCCACGACCCTGAATAGCCGCCTGCGCAACCTTCCACATAATTCAGTCAATTACAAAGTACCCCAGTCTTCCACAGGAGGAAGTCCTGGTTTTTCTCCTGGCTTGGACACCGATGTTCTTGATATCGACTGAGAAAGCCAACAAAAAAACTCATTAAACTTCAGACCTTTAAGCCTAAGGGGGCGAAGTTTGGGAGAAAACTTTGACAAAGTATTCATATCCGCCTTATCACCAATACCAATAGGAAATACAATAAGCTTACCACTATTTACTTTCTGAGTAGTTATGTCAATAGCTTCCTGTAACTCATTGATATCGCCATTGTTCTCACCATCGGTCATTATTACCAACCACGGTTGATAATATTGTATTCCTTTGTTTTTGTAAAGAGTCTTTCTATCGTCAAGCATTTTTAAAGCCAACTTTACACCCTCTCCCATCTTCGTATAGTTTTTACCCAAAGAAAGCTCTGGAATCTTCTGGTTTTCGATGTGATTGAAATTCAGGAGGCACTTAACATCATCTGAAAAGCCAACAATAGCTATTTCAGCCGCATCTATTGCCATATCATCATCTTTAATAGCATTATAAAACGAATTCAAGCCTTCTTGAAGTTTGTCAAGACGAGAAACGCCACCTTCAACAATAGAATAGACTTTGCCATCTATTTCTTCTTGCCGCCCTGTTTTTTTGTAAGAACCTTCTTCCACTATTCCCATTGAACCAGAAAGGTCAAGGCATAGACATACAGGCACTCTCGCAGCCGGGTTATTAGCCAAATCATCTGAATTTAAATACTTTGCCATATTGTCAACATTTAGTTTTTCAATTCTTTTTCCAGATAATCAATACCACTGATGTACGTTTTTTTACACTCTTCATATCTTTCTTGGTTTATTAGAGAGACACAAGGGTTGATATAGTCATTCATCAAAATCATACAGTAATGTTCATATCTTCTTGACGTTTTCATTGCTTCAACTAAGCCAGGGGCATTCAAATAGTATTCTTGTATAAGGTGCATACCATCCGATTGCTTTGCCAGCCAATTATCTCTAAATTCACGCAAGGTCATAAGTTCGTAACAATCATCCGCTTTACCATAGAAATCACATACAGCCGTAGTAATAAAACATCCGGAACTTCCTGAAGACTGATTCGAACTACTATTTCTATTATGTTCATATTCAGAATAATCAGGACGACGCCCCTGACGTCGACATTCAGGACATCGCTTAGGAAGTACCAAGCCTTTTCTTTCCAAGTAATCCTTCTCCCCATTCGTAATGTTAAATTTCACACCACAGCAATTGCAAGTAATCTTTTGGAATACATTATTACGATAGATCTCCGCCATTTCCTCTTTTTCCTTCTTTTCCATCCTAAACTTATCCTTGCAAGATTTACAATATTTGGGAGGTGGAATATTATCAATGAGTTTTCGATATGTTGTGTATTCCATTTGAGCGCCACAACTCTCACAGTGAATAATTGTGGACTTATGCAAGCAATTCCAGCAATAATACACCCCTTTGGATGATTTAGGATTATATACTAGGCTTGAAGGTACTTCTTGTTTACAGAGAGAGCATTCAAGATAAGTTTCATTAGGGATCTTCTTATATTGTTTCGGGAACATCTCCAATGAGTTTTCATCATATCCTGCAATTGTCCCATCAATCAATTGAGATTTATATTGCTTTAACAATTTCAACCAATCAACAACATCGGGGCGGTCTTCCTCAGAAAAATAACGTTCACTAGATTTAAACGTTGAGTAAAAACGTTCTTTTAACGGAAAAAACAAATGACTCCAGAAAAATTTCCAATCGCCATCAGGTATTTTCCCGTTGCTTTCTTCTCTAAACGGAAAAGAAAAATTTCCACTTTTAATATTATGGGTAATACTTTCACCTCCTTTTTGAGCATAAGGATCAATGCCGAACATCAA
The DNA here is from genome assembly GCA_963604245.1 of Eggerthellaceae bacterium. Classification (GTDB taxonomy): domain Bacteria; phylum Bacteroidota; class Bacteroidia; order Bacteroidales; family UBA932; genus Cryptobacteroides. The sequence goes on along the minus strand of CAVCPY010000094.1, from coordinate 17,671 downwards.
CAACTTAAAAAGCAGCGTTGCGACTGCAAAGTTCTCATTCCCTTTCGTCCGCAAAAATGCCTTATAATCTTTTCCTTGGATTTCAGGGGCAGTAAATACTTCCGTACCTACTGGACAAGGCAAATCATTAATTTGAAAACTATCTGTATCTACTATAAACACGGATGAAGGCGTATTCACTAAAATATTCGCCCCATTCAAATCACCAATAATGAGTCCATATCTATGTAATTCCTTAATTTTCGAAAGAATGGTAATGCATAAATCGACCAAATCTGTTCTTGTCCAATTTGGAAAATAACGCCTTATTCCACGCTCCCCTTTAAAGAAGGAGCAATCTAACGATTTGCCAGTAGCCTTCTTCATCAAATAACCGACAAATTCTCCTTGATCATTAAATAGGGATTTTTCGGGCAAACAAACACCATCTATCACTAAACCAGCATTGACCAACAAGTCGATTTTTTTCTTCTTTATTGTCGACAACTTATTTTGGTGGTAAATCTTGGCTACATAGTACGTGTTAGTTTCATAGACTGTACCCTCGCCCCCAGCTTTAATTTTATTCTTAAGATAGATTTCAAATCCATCATTTGTTATTAACTTACTGTTTTCTTCTGGTACATTATTTAGTTTAATTATAGTCTCTGGTATTTCAGAAATCTTTGTTTGGATTGAAAACGCTTTGTGATTCTTAACCTTATAATTAACTATGTAATCAATATTAACTACCTCGATTTTGTTTCCAAATACTGACTTCTGCTCATTAACATCACAAATATCAGCCCTCAGATCTTTATCCTCAGTAATTACAATCAAATAATACCGCGTTCTAAACTGATTGCAGACACGGAGAATTACATTATCAGCGTGAGAAGAATCCGATTGATCACCTTTTATTGAAATATAATTATCGTTGACCCTTAGTACGTTAAGAGCCGTAGCAGCATTGATTGCTTTTGCTGATAATTTGGTAGTTCGTGAATGTTTCCTTAATTCATTAACACAACTTTCAGGGACAATTAATTTATTTCCACTTTTCTCAAGAACGGGAACTATCTTTTGCATAGCATACCCAAATTGCGTATTCATCATACTGCAAGTATCGATAATAATTCTGCAATCTTTCGACAGTAACGTTTTAAAGTCCATACGTTATTATATTAAAGACTATGGAAATGTTGGCGATTATTACACATTGGGTTTAGAGCACATCATTTCTTTAAATATTGACATATTACAACTTCGCTGAACTGTATTAAATCTATTGTTCTCAATATATTATCCGATTCAAGCTGCTGTGTCATTTTTTGTTGGAGGATTGATTATTGCTTGCTTTCTCAACCAACGATCGTACCCAACCGGGAAGTCCAATCTGATTACTCTTGACACCACAGCGGGGGCAGGGCTGCGGCATAGTACGGACGCTGGCGTTGTCTTCGATGTCGGGGGCTTCGAAGATGTGGCCGCACTTGGGGCAGCGGAACTTGGTGATACCTCTCATCATAAGCGTTTTGTTTTACTTTTGCAAAAATAACGTCTCAAAATGCCATAATGCGGCAGTGGGTAAAAACCGTTCTGTAACGTTGCAAATATATTCAAAGATTCTGTGATTATCTGGTTCATTTCTGGTCCAAATGAATACAAATGAAGATATTCCATCAATCACAGAGGGCAACAGCGGAGGGATTTTATTATTTGCGAAGTTTGTGAAATAATCATTAACTTTGGGATTGACAAATAATTGATAGGGCTATGGAGGCGAAAAGGATAAGGTATCCGATCGGGATTCAAACATTTAGGAATATTATCGAGGGAGGGTATCTCTACATCGACAAGACGGGATTCGTCCACGATTTGGCGACAAACTATTCGTATGTGTTCCTCAGCAGACCGCGGAGGTTCGGGAAGTCGCTGCTTTCTTCCACGATCCATAGTTACTTCGCTGGAGAGGCGGAGTTGTTCAACGGGCTGAAGGCCGGGGGAGAAAGATATCAAAATCAATCAAAGGTTCGAAGGGATTGTCCACAGGGCTGTGGAGCAGACCGGCGAAAAAGCCGTCATAATCATCGATGAATATGACGCCCCGCTGCTGGACGTGATGAACGACAGCGGGCGGCTTGCGCCGATGCGTCAGATGATGAGGAACTTCGACGAGAAAGGGTACTTGATTCCGTACAGGTTTGAGGGGGCGGAGAGCGCTTCGGCAGACTCGGCTACCGGGAGAAAACTCGTCAAGGTCGGAGTGAACATCTCAACTCAAAGCCGCACGATCGAGTCGTGGAAAGTTGTCCAAGGATGACAATAGGTAACGTGTCAAGGATAACCAGCTGACGTCACTAGATGGCTATTCAGAGTCAACCGGCCTGTATTTATCTTTCCACCGGCTCCAACCGGAAGCGGTACGGTACTTATCAAGCGAGGCGGACGGGACATAGATTACTCTGGCATATTCACCCAACAAGGAATTGTAGCTATCCGGAGGCTCAGGAGACAGTACAGTAACCGTTGCCAACGACTCACAGCTATCGAAGGCATATTCACCTATGCTCCTGACCGAGGCAGGAATCGTCATTCGTTCGATGCTGTTGTTCACAAAGGCGTAGTCCCCGATGGAGACCAGTTCCTGCGGCAGTTCCTCCACAAGCATTTTTGAACACTCCTGGAATGTGCCTCCTTCGATTATTTTCAGCAGTGGCGGAAGTTTGGTAATAGTGATGTTTCTGCAATTCACGAAAGCCCGGTGTCCAATCTCAACAATGCTTTCCGGCAACGAAGATACAGCCAAATTATCACAATAGCCAAAAGCGGCGTCATCAATCTTGACCAGACTCTGCGGAAGTTTATCCAGAAGCAGACTCCCGCAAGATGCGAAAGCTCCGTGCCCGATAACCTTGAGACTGTCCGGCAAGGTTACGGAGGACAGATTGCGACAACCCTCAAAAGCATGCTCTCCGACTATGGACACGGACTGAGGCAATCTCACAGAACACAAGCTCTCACAGTACATAAATGCGGAGTCCGGCAAGGATTTCAGACCGGCGAAGCATTCAAATTCTTCAAAAGAAACAATCTCACGGTTTCTTTTGAAGATGAAACCGATGTCGGCGACCATACCGGCTTCCTCCCGGGAGAGCTCACCGTCGGCATTCAGGTCCCAGTTGGCGACGCAGATGGCTTTCACTGCCGGATCCTCGAACCGGATTATCTCGTCCGGAGAGGGGGTCGGCCCGTCAGGAATGTCACCTGTCCTGACTGACATCAGTTCAGAGGTCATCTCATCACGCCCGTTGCCTATCCAAGCCTTATAGAGATAAGAAGTTGACCACTCAAGATTCTCCTTGACCAAGGAATATTCCAACCCATCACTCCGAGCCACCTTGCACCTCTCCAACGAGCCTTCATCAGTCCCGAAACAGAAACCGTACTCAGTTATGCCTCCGATGTTGTCCTCGGCGCCGAATTCGGCAGACAAGGTGATTGTCCGCCCGTCAACTCTCGCGCTGACTGACGGAAGCGACGGCGTGAGGAGATCTCCAGGCACACTCTTATCATCACACCCAGCAAGGGAAAAGACAAATGCGGAGACTATGGCCAAATACCTCGAAAAGCTCATCCTATGGATCGACAAACGTTTAAGAAAAATGAATAACCCGCTTCTGACCGGAGACTCAGACAATCGCGCCTCACGCAGCCGGCCTAAAGCGGGCTGGGCAACCTATTTCATCGTCACGGCAATGACGTAGTCTTCCGCAGGAAGGTCGGCCGGGAGAGTGATGAAAAGATTCTCTCCGACTTTCTTCACGGAAAGGGCGGAGCCGTCAGCCAAAGCGGTCACGGACTTAACCTTGGATTTCTTCGCTACCGGAATCTCAATGACGGCTCCAGGATTCTGAAGCACGTGAACATAGAATGTCTTGCCTCCGGCCAGAGGGGCGGTTGACACTCCCCACTCCCGTTCGGAAACCGGGCCTGGTCCGCAACCTTTTATTGATTCACCGTTGACTCTCATCCACTGGCCGATCTCCTTCAGCAAAGCCAAAGCGGCTTCAGGAAGACAGCCGTCGGCACGGGGTCCGATGTTCAGCAGAAGGTTGGTGTTCATCGAAACAGCCTTGGCAAGAGTGCCTATGAGCTGCGCGGCGGTCTTGTAGTCCCGGTCGGAGACGCTGTAGCCCCAGGTGTGGTTCATCGTCTGGCACATTTCCAAAGGCAGTTTGTCGCTGACCGTCTGACCTTCGGAATAGCCGGCGGTGTTCTGCCCCGGAAGATCCCTCTCGAACATCTGAAAATCCTCGCCTTCAATAGGTTGAATATGATGATTGTTACCAATCAAACAAGCCGGGTTGACTGAATGAATATATTCATAGAACTCCGGCATCTTCCAATTGAAAGGAATCGAGTCGCGCTTGTGGTCCCAGTAGCCGTCGAACCAGAGGGCGCGGACAGGGGCGTACTGGGTAAGCAGTTCCTTGACCTGCTGCTTCATAAAGCCAAGATAGTGGTCATAGTCAGGATGATCCCCTTTGCGACCGGTGTTGCGGCCGGACTCGCCAATCGGGAAATCCTCCCTTATCCAGTCCAAAATGGAATAGTAGAACTGGAGGCTGAGGCCTTCCTTGTGACAGGCGTCGGCCAGATCCCTCATCACATCCTTTCCCCAAGGGGTAGCCTTGACGATGTTGTAGTCCGAAGCCTTGGTGTCGAACATAGAGAATCCGTCGTGGTGACGGGAAGTGATTGTCACATAGCCCGCTCCGGCATCCTTGAACGCCTTCACCCATTCCTCGGCATTGTAGAGGGCAGGATAGAAAGCGGAGGCTGCGTGGGCATATTCATCCTTATTAAGGCCGCCAAGCTGGAGGTACCACTCCCCTTGCGCATAGGAGGCATAGATTCCCCAATGCAGGAATATCCCGAAGCGGTCGTTGACAAGCTGTCGGCGGGCCTCAAGGTTCTCTGGCGCAGGCTGGTAGCGGTTCTGTGAATATCCTACCGAAGCGGTCGCAAGTAAAAGGCTGACAGCCATAAAAATGGTTCTCAATGTCTTCATAATGAATATATTTGTAAATACAATCAGTTTGGCGGAAAAATCACTTCTCCGGATAAAGCGACCCGGCGATACCCATCTGGAGGCCGCGAAGCTCGGCTATGCCCCTCATCCTGCCGTAGCAGGAATATCCCGGATTGGACTTCTTCTGAAGGTCGTCGCACATCCTGTGTCCGTGATCCGGGCGGCAGAATACACGGAACTTACGCTCCTGCATAACTTCAAGCAAGGTCTTCATCATACCGTACATATCCACGTCCCCGGCAAGATGGGTGTCCTCAAAATAGTTGCCCTCAGCGTCGCGCTTGGTGCTTCTGAAATGCACGAAATCAGTCCTGTCCCCGAACTCGCGCATCATTGCGACAAGATCGTTGTCCGCCCTGATGCCGAACGAGCCGGTGCAGAGGCAAAGGCCGTTGGACCAATTAGGGACGGCGGCGATCAGTTTACGGAAATCATCCGCCGTGGAGAGAATCCTCGGCAGACCGAGAATCGGGAACGGAGGGTCGTCCGGATGGATGACCATCCTCACTCCGACCTCGTCAGCCACAGGGCAGATCCGGCTCAGGAAGAAGACAAGATTGCTTCTGAGTTTCTCGGAATCAATTCCGTCGTACCTTTCAAGCTCTTTTCTGAACTGGTCAAGGGTGAAGCTCTCCTCGCTGCCGGGAAGCCCGGCGATCATCGTGCGGGTGAGTTTGTGGATCTCCTCCGCATCCATCTTCTCGAAACGGACCTTCGCCTTGGCGATGTCCTCTTCTGAATATTCCTTCTCCGCCCCCGGTCTTTTCAGGATGAAAAGGTCGAACGCCAGCAGGGCGGCGCGCTCGAAACGAAGACAGGTCGAGCCGTCGGGAAGCCTGTAGTCCAGATCCGTCCGGGTCCAGTCAAGGACAGGCATAAAATTGTAGGTCACGCACTTGATGCCGCACTGGGAGAGATTGCGCAGAGTCTGTTTGTAGTTCTCTATGTACTGGAGATAGTCCCCGGTCTGGGTCTTGATGTGCTCGTGCACAGGCACGCTCTCCACAACGCTCCAAGTCAGTCCCCAGTCAGCGATCATCTTCTGACGGGCCTTGATCTCCTCGACAGGCCAGACACAGCCGTTAGGAATATGATGCAGCGCGTGAACGATGTCCGTCACGCCTGTCTGGCGTATGAAATCCAGAGAGATAGGGTCGCCGGGACCGTACCATCTCCAGCTTTCCCGCATCAAATAAAGGTCTTTTCTCATTTTAAATTCAAAAAAAACTGCATTGCAATACAACGGTACACTATACACGAATAGCGCTTCAGTCTCTTGCTAAATCGAGAATGCGTCAAAACCGCCGTCAACGACGTTGATCGTGCCGGTCACGGCCTTGGAGGCGTCGGAAGCCAGCCAATGAAGGGTTCCGAGAAGTTCCTCCGGCTCAAGGAAACGTCCGAACGGAGTGTGAGCCAGAATCTTGTGCGAACGGTCGGTCAGGCTGCCGTCAGGATTTGTGAGCAAGGAACGGTTCTGGTTCGTGAGCAGGAAGCCCGGAGCGATGGCGTTGACCCTGAAGCCCTCGCCGAACTTGATGGCAAGTTCTCCGGCCAGATACTTTGTCCAGTTGGCCACAGCCGCCTTTGCCACACCGTAGCCCGCCACGCGGGTCAGAGGCCTCAAAGAAGTCTCGCTGCAGAAGTTGATAATCGAGCCTTTCTTCTTCTCGACCATAGCCTTGGCGAAGACCATCGTAGGCAGAACCGTTCCGAAAAGATTGAGGTCCACAACCTTACGAACAGCCTCCACATCCAGGTCGAAAATCGTCTTCTCCGGAGGGACGGTGGCGGCTGCCATATTTCCTCCAGCGGCATTCAGAAGGATGTCAATCCCGCCGAACTTTTCCACAATCTCCTTGCAGTTGGCCTCAAGGGTCTCCTTGTCAAGCACGTTGGTAGGAATGAAGCAAGCCTCACCCCCCTCGGCCTTGATTTCGGCCACGATGGCCTCACCCTTCTCAGCCGCGCGGTCAAGGTCCAGAAGAGCGACCTTGGCGCCCTGGGCGGCGAAATATTTCACAATGGTGGCACCGAGAACCCCGCAGGCTCCGGTCATCACAACCACTTTCCCTTTAACGTCAAAAAGATTCTCCATAATATTCATTTATCGATTTTTATCGCTTACTTACTTTATCGGCATTGACTTGATCACCTTTGTGTTTATCTCACGAAGTTTCTTCTCGTCCAGCTTGACCACCTTACGGTCGTAGGTCATAAGTCCGTTGACCTCGCCCTCGACATCCGTAGTCTGGGTATAGACGGCACCGCAGACACTTTGCTTGACCAGAAGGATCAGGTGCTCTGCGAACCTTTCATATTCGTCAAGAACCTCGTCTCCGTTCTTGTACTGGACATAGCCCCAGTTGCGGTCGGTCTGCCACAGATGGCCTTCCAACGGAAGACCTATTCCGCCGAACTCTCCCACGACATTCGCCATCTTGGTCTCCCAGAGGTACATCGCAGGATAAGGATAGTGATGGTTGTCCATCACGTCCCCGCAGTCAGGCTCCCAGTTGCCTCCCGAAGACATATTGATAAGCCTCGTCGGATCCTGAGCCCTCGTGAAATCAACCACGGCCTTGGTGTCGAACTGGCTCCAGGCCTCGTTGAACGGAATCCACATCACCACGCAAGGGAACTTCTTCACCTGTGCGATGATCTCGGACCATTCCTTATAATAATTGGCCTTGGCCTCAGGGGTGGCGGGAAAATCAGTGCCTTCATTGTAATTGTGCACTCCCCACTTGTTGAGATTATTGGAGCCGAAGCAAGGCATATCCTGCCAGACGAGTATTCCGATCCGGTCGCAATGGTAGAACCATCTGGACGGCTCGACCTTGATGTGCTTGCGGATCATATTGAATCCAAAGTCCTTGGTCTTTTGAATATCATACCTCAAAGCCTCGTCGGTAGGGGCGGTGTAAAGACCGTCCGGCCACCAGCCCTGATCCAGAGGCCCGAATTGGAACAAAGGCTGTCCGTTGAGACCAAGAAGCTTCGTGTTCCAGTTCTTCGTGTAAAGCGACACCTCGCGAATGGCGGTGTAGCCATCGACGGAATCTATGACCTTCCCGGCGCGGATGACCGAGACCTTAAGCCCGTAGAGGTAAGGCGAGTCCGGAGACCAAAGCTTGGCATCCTTCACAGGAAGAGTCACCGTGCCGCCGGGAACCGTCATTCCCTGGGCGATGACCTTAGATGAAGGGTTTTCCGTGGAATAGCCTTGGCCGCCTTCAAGGAGTGCGACCTTGACGATGTCTCCCTCTTGAACGCCTTCAGCGGACACCGTAACATCCACCGTGCCGGCCTTGATGTCCGAAACTGCATAATAGTCAGCGATGTGCGCCTTGGCCACCGGCTCAATCCAGACACTTTGCCAGATGCCAGAGACAGCGGTGTACCAGATTCCTTTTGGCTCCTTCACCTGCTTGCCGCGTGGCTGGAAGTCATTGTCTGTGGCGTCAAGCACCCTGACCGCAAGTTTGTTCTCTCCACTCTTGAGGTAAGGGGTGACATCGAAAGAAAAATGGGTGTAGCCGCCCGTGTGCCTTCCGACCTGAACGTCATTGACAAGCACATCCGCCTGCCAGTCAACCGCCTCGAAGTTAAGCATCATTCTCCTGCCTTTCCAAGCTGAAGGCACCTTGAATGTCGTCCTGTACCAGAGCGCATCCTCCGGAGCCAGCGTGCGACCAACTCCCGAAAGGGATGACTCAACCGCAAAAGGCACAAGGATATTCCCTTCAAACTCTTCAGGACACGCACTGTCCTTTGAGGTTATTGAATATTCCCAAAGCCCGTTCAGGGATTTCCATTCAGGACGGACCATCTGAGGACGGGGATATTCCTTGTGCGCATTGGTAGGGGAAACCTCCTCCGCCCACGATGTGCGGATGTGGTTTCCGGCCGGTTCCCAAGACTGCGCCGAGGCCGTCACAGCGAACGCCAGAGCCGGAGCAAGGATAGAAAAAAGTCGTGTTTTCATTGTCATTATTTGTTGTGTCATTTGACCAGGTTCCCAAGTATGGAACGTGAAAGTTCCCGCGTCACAGTGCGGGTGACGGCCGAGGTAGTGTTCTTTACAAGCCTGGTCGTGCCGCTCCCTTTTTTGGTCTTCTTGCCCGTCACCTTGTTGGAGACCGCCGTCCCGACGGCAGACGCCAAGGTGCCTGTCACAACCGTAACGAGGGATTTCGTGATCTTTCCGAACAGGCCGCCGCCCTGCTTCCCTGCCTTGGATTCGGCCTCTTTAGCCTCGGCTGCGGCCGCCGCATCCTGCTCTTGTTGTTGCTTCTGAACGAGAAGAACTTCGAAGGCGCTTTCACGGTCAACAGGAGTGTCATACTTTCCGAATATCCGTGAAGACTTTATGAGACGGTCTCTTTCAGACACGTCAATCGCCCCGATCTGACTGAGAGGAAAGAGAATTTTCGCTTTCTGTACCATACCCGGAGCGCCGTTAGCCTCAAGGAATGAGACCAGAGCCTCGCCTGTGCCAAGATTCGTGATGGCCTCCGTGGTGTCAAACGCCGGGTTCGCCCTGAAAGTTTCAGCAGCCACCTTCACCGCCTTCTGATCCTTTGGCGTGAACGCCCTGAGGGCATGCTGGACACGGTTTCCGAGCTGCCCGAGAATGCTGTCAGGAATGTCAGTCGGACTCTGGGTCACGAAATAGACTCCGACTCCCTTGCTCCGGATGAGACGGACAACCTGCTCAATCTTGTCAGCCAAAGCCTTCGGCGTGTCATCAAAGAGCATATGCGCCTCGTCGAAGAAGAACACAAGCTTAGGAAGATCCATATCGCCGACCTCAGGGAGGGTGACGTAAAGCTCGGAAAGCAGCCAGAGCAGGAAGGTTGAGTAAAGCTTCGGCTTCATCATAAGCTTGTCGGCGGCCAGTACGCTCATCACTCCCTTTCCGCCCTCGCAGGCCAGAAGATCCTGAATGTCAAAGGACGGCTCTCCGAAAAAGAGGTCGGCGCCTTCATTCTCCAGAGTAAGAATCGACCTCTGGATCGCCCCGACAGAAGCCGACGCAATGTTGCCGTAGGTCGAGGAATATTCCTGCGCGTGTTCAAGGGCATAGTTCAGCATAGAGCGCAAGTCTTTGATGTCAAGGATGAGAAGCCCCCGCTCATCGGCAATCCTGAACACGATGTTCAGCACGCCCTCCTGTGTGTCGTTAAGTCCGAGGATGCGACCCAACAGCTGCGGTCCCATCTGGGAGACCGTGCATCGCAGCGGATGCCCCTGCTGGCCGAACACATCATAGAAGCGCACCGGACAGCTCTGGAACTGCGGATTCTCTATTCCGAACTCTCCCAACCTCTTTTCTATGAAACCGCTGAGCTTTCCAGATTGGGATATTCCCGAAAGGTCGCCTTTCATATCCGCCATAAAGCAAGGCACTCCGGCCTGGCAGAATGTCTCGGCCATTACCTGAAGCGTGACTGTCTTTCCGGTGCCGGTGGCTCCGGCGACAAGTCCGTGCCGATTCGCCATCTTCCCGATGATGGAAAGAGGGCCATCAGCGCTGTGGGCTATCCAAAGCCCGTTTTTCGCATCGTACATCGTTATCAGTTTTATTGTTGTTCCACTTCTTTTCTGAAAAATGAGAAATGGACACGGCCATATTTCTTCTCCTTAAGGAAATACGGGTGCCCTGTGAATGAGTGATCCTCACCGTGCTCCAGGATAAAATAACATCCGGGATAAAGTATCTCGGCCGCATAGACCCTGTCAGGCAATGTCTCCAGACCCTCAATGGCGTAAGGAGGATCGGCGAACACGATGTCAAACTTCTCGCGGCATACGGTGAGGAAATCAAACACGTTGTCCCTGACCATAGTGACATTGTCCAGTCCCAGACGCTTCGCCTCGGTCTTGATGAAAGACGCGTTCTCCCGTGCCATCTCCACTGACCAGACTCTCGCCGCTCCTCTGGAGGCGAACTCAAAGGCGACGGCGCCGGTGCCGCCGAAGAGGTCCAGAACCTTCAAGCCATCGAGTTCATACTCGTTGTCAAGCACGTTGAAGAGACCTTCGCGGGCAAAGTCAGTTGTAGGTCTGGCCTTGTAGCCCGCGGGCGGATTGACAGTCTTGCCGCGAAGTCGTCCTCCTATGATCCTCATAGCCTTTCCACTGATTTGAAATAGCGGTAAAGAGACATCGTCTCCTCCTCCTTGAGAGGCGTACGGAAACACACGGACGAAACCTCCGGATTGAGCTGGAGCTTCCTTACGGCCATAAACAGGAAATATTCCGCCGTGGTGAAGTCAACAGCCCGGAACACGTTGGCCAGAAGCAGGTTCCTGCCCTGTGATATTCCAAGATGCAGGTAGCCGGCGGCATACGAAGCTACAATCCGGTTATATTCATCGACCGTCTGCAAGTCTTTGAGGATGAAGTACATCTCGGGAAGGACACGCACGGGCTTTCCACCCTCCTCCAGCACAGTCTGTGAGATGGTGCGGGACAGCATTTCACCTATTGTAAGAGAATACACAAGTTCGGCGGCATACTCCGGAAGACTGATGTGCCCGACCTCGTCATCCTTGTTCAGGATAACCGTCCCGGCCAAAGCCTCGCGGGCCTTGTCCTCCTCGAAAAAGGCCGTCGGCACCAACGCCACCTTTGGGGTCAAAAGAGACAATTCCACCTTCGGGTAGCTCCTCTGAAGCTCCGAGGCAGTGAAAACCGTGTCAGCTGCGCACCAGCCGGACTCCATCGACGAACCACCATCCACCACCTTAAAAGAATATCCATTCAAGCAGACTTGAATGGATATTCCGTTTATCTTCTCTTTTGGATTCCAATCCATCTATTGTCAGGCGATGACAGAGGATTACTCCCAGTTACCCACGTTGTTGTTCGGAGCGGTGACGCTGCCGACCATAAGACCTTCATAACGTCCCTGGTCCTCACACTCGGCCACCTTGTTCACAACAAGCTGATGATTCATTCCGTTGAGGATGGACTTCCAAGGCATCTTGGCTTCAAACAGAGGCACGTTCACTCCCGAGACCTTCTTCACGATGGCATCCATCTCTATCTTCGTGACCGCAGCCACCGTCTCGCCTTCAGTGGAGAAAGGAATAACATCGATGGTGTTGATGTTGAAGTCTGGCCTTCCGCGGAACAGCGTGTCCTTGACGGCAATCTTGTTCTGGATGGAGAACACTAGATTCTTGTCCCCCTCCTTGTAGAGTTTGTAAAGACCCTCGTCTGTAATTCCCTTGTGAGCCTTCTTGATGTTGTTTGTGTGGGCCACGGCAATAGAGTCGTCCTTTGAACCCACCTGCATTAGAACAACCATCTGGCCGTTGTTGTAGAACTGCTTCAGGGTGTCGAAAGAAGCGGTGAACCTTTCGTTCACGCCCTTGAATGCAACCTGAAGATCACGGATGTCCTTCAACCTCTGGACAGCAACCTTCTGTCTTGCCTCAACTTCCTTGTTGAATCTCACAGGTTCCATGATGCCGTCATAGATCTTGTAGACTAAAAAGATTGCGCAAAGCGCGAGTACGATGCAGATGATCGTTTTCAGTGTCTTGTTCATTATTCTTGTTTTTTTATGTTTTTCTACTGATGAAAAGACTATATACTTATAATACGTCAATTCTTGACAAAGTTAGAAAATTGATTTATGAAATGCAATATGGAACCTTCAAAAAATAACCGGCATCATCTTTTTCTTTCTTTTCGGCCCGGATTTCTTTTCTCATCAGTCGTGTACATCCAGTACACGTCCTTCTTCCAAAAGAAAGCCATACTCGGTAATATAGACAAATCTGAATCAGTTTATTTTTTCTTGTTTCTATAATATTTGTAATTTTGCAGACAGCAATGAAAGACATAGCCGTTTTAGACACAATGACGGGAAGCGCTTCCCGCATCACGATAGCCGTGCACACGCATCCGGACGGCGACGCCGTAGGCAGCGGTACCGCCTTGTTGAGCTATCTGACCAAACTCAGAGGCAAGGATGCGGTCTTGATGACGCCGGACAGCATCCCGGACACAATCTCCTTCATCACGGAGGAAGTCAAACCGGAATGTCTGCTGGTGTTCGACCAGGAACCGGACAAGGCCAAGGACAGGATAGCGTCCAGCGACCTGATCTTCTGCCTGGACTGTGGATCGTTCTCCAGAACCGCCGGGATGGAGACTCCACTCAAGGAATCCAAAGCTCGCAAAGTACTGATAGACCACCATTTGAACCCCGAAAGAGAAGTTTTTGACCTGGTTTACTCCCGGACGGATACATCGTCAGCCAGCGAGCTTCTGTACTACATCCTCAACGAAATGCCGGACGTGAACGGCAACGCCGCCGCCCTGCCCCGCGGGTGCGCCGCAGCCCTTCTCACCGGAATGACGACGGACACGAACAATTTCGCGAACTCTGTGTTTCCGGGAACTCTTGAGATGGCCGCGGCTCTGATCGGAGCGGGTGTGGACAGAAACGCCATACTCTCCAGACTGTACAACAATTTCCGCGAGAACAGGTTGAGGCTGATGGGGTTCCTGATGAGCGAGCGCCTCAGGATCACCCCCGAAGGAGCCGCATACATCATCTTGGACGAGGATGTTCAGAAAAGATTCGACTTCAGACAGGGCGAGAGCGAAGGCTTCGTGAATATGCCGTTGTCCGTCGCATCCGTCCGGATGAGCATATTCCTCACTCAAGAGGACGATATGTTCAGGGTCTCGGTAAGGTCGAAGGAAGGCACTTCGGCGAACGTCTGCGCTGCCACCTATTTCAACGGCGGAGGGCATGAGCTGGCCGCCGGGGGAAAACTCGTCATCGGGAAGGATCTTGGCTCGGCGAAGGAAGCCGAGGCATACATATTGAAAGCAATCGGTGAGTTTTTCGGAAAATGACAATGAGACACTTCTTGATTCCTGTTCTGGCGTTTGCCGTCCTCACCGTTTCCTGCGGCAAGGACGAGGCTGCGAGTGTCTACAGCCAGCAGGAAAGTAACATAGAGTCGATAGTACAGTCCCTGACCGGAAACAACGAGGACGCCACCGTTGACTATCTGGACGGCTCCGTAAGGGTGACGGTCGTCCAAGGGGAAGGCGAGGCACTCAAGGAAGGCGGCACAGTCACGATGAAATATGCGGGATACCGTGTGAGCGGATCCAGTCTGGACGCCGACAACCTTTTCGTCACCAATGACAAGGATTTCGCCGAATCCTCCAACTGGACTGTGACTGACAGCACCGTTTTCAAGACAGACTCATTCAAACTCAACGACGAGACCTTCGTCAAAGGTCTGAAAACCGGAATGGTCGGAGTGAAGGCGGGGGACGAATGCGTCATCCTGTTCAGCGGGAAACACGGATTCGGGAAACACACGACAGGAGTCGTGCCGGGGAAGTCTGCTTTGGCCTACCATTTGTGGATAAGCAGCGTCGCGAATTAATCAATGAGAAAAAAGAGAGTTATTATGAATATATTGAAGAAAGGAACCTCATCTTTGTGCGGTGCGGCCGCGGTCGCCGCTCTTTTCCTGGCGTCATCCTGTGCGAAGGAGACCACTACCAACGAGAACGACGACGTGAAACTCTATCTTGAGGCCTGGATGAGCGTACACCATCCTGGCGTCCAGCCTACCGGCCTCGGGATTTACATTATTGATGACCAGCCAGGCACGGGAGAGGCAGTCACGGACGACGACTATTATTATTTCATCCGCTATACCTCCACGGATCTGGACGGAAACATCAGCAGCACATCCGAAGAGAAAGTGGCGCAGCAGACAGGCAGCTACACGAAAGGCAACTACTACGGCCCGACAGTGGTGATGGATTCCTACTACGCCACCCAGCCCGGGGTTCTGGATGCAATCAAAGGAATGAAGGTGGGAGGCACAAGAAAGGTGGTCGTGCCGGGATGGCTGAACTCCACCCTTGGCGAGAGGGAGAGCTACAGCACCGCCGAGGAATTCTACAAGAACAAGAGCGGAAGCAACGCCATCTACACTCTGGCCTTGACCGACAAGACTGGCGACATCTACAAATGGGAGGTCGATTCGTTGGAAAGGTACACCGCCCGCAAGATGAACGATGTCGATTCCACATTCTACGGGTACTACTACCTTCAGCTGAAGGCGCCAACGGACACGACGACCTTGCCGCGCGACACGACTTTCTACATCAACTACACGGGAAGGCTTCTGAACGGACAGGTGTTCGACACAACGGTCGAGGATACGGCTAAATTCTACGGAATCTACTCGTCATCAAAGACTTACGAGCCACAGCTGGTTACATTGAGCGAGACCTACACAGACATCACCCTCGGAGGGTCAAGCAGTTCGGACGGGAGCACGACGATCAACGGGTTCGCCTACTGCCTCTCCAAACTGAAATCCTATGAGAAAGGCGTATGCGCGTTCTACTCGGCTCTGGGTTATGGCTACAGCGGCAGCGGAAACGCGATCCCGAAATTCGCTCCGCTGTCTTTCGAAATCGAGATTGTTGACAAAGAAGATTAAGGGGAAGGATAATGTCACAGACTCAAACAGCTCCTACTGAGCTTGGAAGTGAGAGCATAGGAAAATTACTCAAGAAGTACGCAGTCCCTGGAATCATCGCCATGACTGCGTCTTCTCTCTATAATATGGTGGACAGCATCTACATCGGGCATATTCCCGAAACCGGATCGCTGGCCATCTCCGGACTTGCGGTCACCTTCCCGCTGATGAACCTCAGCACCGCGCTGGGCACCCTCGTGGGAGTGGGTGCTGCGACAATGACCTCCGTTCTGCTGGGACAAAGGAATTACAGAATAGCCAACAAGGTCCTGGCCAACGAGGTGACTCTCAACTGCATTGTCGGTCTGCTCTTCACGGCGTTCTGTCTGATGTTCCTGACTCCGATCCTTTATTTCTTCGGAGCCAGCGACAACACCCTGAAGTACGCCAGAGACTATATGGAGATCATCCTCTACGGGAATGTCATCACCCACCTTTACTTCGGGCTGAACAGCATCATCCGGTCTTCGGGCAACCCGAAGATGGCGATGGGGCTGACCTTGTTCACGGTGATCCTCAACGCCATTCTGGATCCGATATTCATATTCACGCTCGGGATGGGTGTTCGCGGAGCGGCGATCGCGACAGTCATCTGTCAGGCGGTCTCTCTGGCATATTCAATATACTACTTCACTAGAAAGGACAATGTCCTCCGACTGCCGAAAGGGTTCTTCAGCCTTGAGTGGAGAATCGCGAAGGATTCTCTGTCAATCGGTATGGGGCCGTTCCTTATGAACTCCGCCTCGTGCATAGTGACGATGTTCATAAACCAGCAGCTTCTCAAGTACGGCGGCGACCTGGCCATCGGAGCGTACGGAATCATCAACAGAATCAACTTCCTGTTCATAATGATTGTTATGGGATTCAACCAGGGAATGCAGCCTATCGCCGGCTACAATTTCGGGGCGAGGAAGTATTCCAGAGTCCGGGAAGTGTTCCTGCACACCGCAATATGGGCAACCATAATCACGGGTCTCTGGTTTGTGGCCTCGGAGTTCTTCCCGGAAGTGATGGTCAGCATATTCACTAATGACCCAAGCCTTAAAGAGGTGGCGGACAAGGGGTTGAGGGTGATGAACCCGGTAGTGCTGATTGTGGGGTGGCAAATGGTCTCGACCAACCTGTTCCAGAGCCTCGGGATGGTCAAAAAGTCCATCTTCCTGTCTCTCAGCCGACAGCTTCTCTTCCTTGTGCCGCTGCTGTACCTTATGCCGCTGTTCTTTGACATCCACGGTGTCTTTGCGGCCTTCCCTGTCTCTGACACTCTTGCGGCGGTCACGACACTTATCATGATCCACAGCCTTATGCGCAAGTTCGGCAGACTCAAAGACGGAGACGAACCGACAATCCTTGGCAGCGCCATTTCCTGACAACCTCTTAAAGCCCTTGACAATATGGACGGACAAAACACAATAATCAACATCGGACGCCAGTTCGGAAGTGGCGGAAAGCTTGTCGCCCAGAAGATAAGCGGAAGCCTCGGCATCCCTGTCTATGACAACGAACTGATCTCCAAGGCTGCGGACGAGAGCGGATTCAGCAGGAAACTGTTCGAGCGCAGTGATGAAAGGAGGAGCATCTTCAACATTTCGTCCTTTTTCGGGGTCGGAAGGTTCAGCAGCACACAGAACTACGTCGGCGACAACGAACTCTTCAAAATCCAGAGCGAAGTCATCAGGAATATCGCCGCGAAAGGTCCGGCAATCTTCGTCGGAAGGTGTTCAAACTATATTCTTCGCGACCTGAAATGCCTTGACGTGTTCATAACGGCCCCTATGGAAGACCGTGTGCGAAGGGTTGCGGAGAGAATGGGGATAGGCGAGGATGAGGCGCGCGACAGAATCGGAAGGCAGGACAGAACAAGGGAGACTTACTACAACTTCTTCTCTTTCGGGAATTGGGGGGCTTCCTCCGACTATGACCTGTGCATCGATTCGTCTCTGCTGGGAATAGACGGAACCGCCGAATTCATAATAGAATTCGGGGAAAAGGCCGGGTTGATTTAGAAGCTGTTTAAAAATGGTTCCCGCATTTTATTATGCGGAATTTTCGAGAC
>CAVCPY010000093.1:0-3312 GCA_963604245.1 Eggerthellaceae bacterium | reverse complement strand
AAAGATGAAAATGGCCGGAAAGGCCGCATAAGAAAAAAGAGGAATTATTTTTAAACAGCTTCTTATTCTTTAGGAGGTTCATTGCATATTATCCATAATTTGTCGTATATTACAGTCAAAAAAAACAAAACGAGATATGGACAGGAGGAAATTCATAAGGATAGGGGCCGGCGCGGTTGCTGCCGGGGCGATGTCTAGATCCGTAGTTTTGAAGGCGGCTGAAATCTCCGCCGGGAACAAGGCTTCGGACAACCTCGCGGCAGGACATTCAGGGGCGAGTAATCCGGCATCGGAACCCTCAACGGCTGGATATTCATCCGAAGTCGGGAAAGCCGGCGAGAAGGATCTTCTCGTGAGATTTCTGGGAACGGGTGCTGCGGATTGGAACGGCATAGACGAGAGAGGCGAGTTGAGGCGGCTTTCAAGCGTGTTACTTGACAACCGCATTCTTATTGACTTCACCCCGTCTGATGCGGATATGCTGCCTCCGGGCTTCAAGAAACCTGACGCAGTGTTTTATACTCATTCGCATTCCGACCATTACAACGCCAAGGCCGCCATAGAAACGCTCCACGCAAATGTGGTATATGTAGGTGACACTTGGGTTGAAAGGGCAAAGACGGATCTCACAGCGGCCGCCTCAGGACCGGGCAAGTCCGCGCCAGAAGTCATCGGCCTTTCAATCGGCCGGAGGACACAATGCGGAGACCTGACGATCACGGCTCTGCCCGGCAACCATTCGACAAAGGACGACAACGAGCAGACTCTCATTTATCTGATCGAAAAAGGTCCCGTGCGTGTCCTGTATGCCACCGACACCGGCGGAATTCCGGTCAGAGCCGCCAGAATCGTAGGGATTGACGCCCACATCGCGGACGGGAAGCCGATAACCGGGCTTATTATGGAAGCCACAATGGGAATCGACCACGATGAGGATTTCAGGATATTCACCCATTCGAGCGTGGGAACTGTCCTCAGGACTGCTCACGTCCTTCAGGACACCGGAAGACTCAAGGCCCCGCAGGGCCAGCCTGTGTACCTCACCCATATGTCAAGGACACTCCACGGCACCCAGGCACAGCTCGACGCCAACCTGCCTCAGCCTCTCCGCGCCGCTTACGATGGATTGGAAGTCATATTCAGAGGATGATTTTCCGCCATCGAAAGACGATTATCTTTTACCGTATGTCGTCATCCATAAACCGCTGTCACTTATGTTCTTGACTATAAGCATTCCATAGGTGAAGGCAATATGTAAACCAACAACAGTTTTATGAAATTCATCGGGAATATTCTTTGGCTGATTCTGGGAGGCCTGCTGGTCTCCCTCGGCTACTTCATCGCAGGACTGCTTTATTGCGTGACCATCATAGGCATTCCATTCGGGTACCAGTTGTGGAAGTTCGGGGTGTTTTCCCTATGGCCGTTCGGGACGGACGTAGTGGACGGGAACAACGCCGGAGGCTGCCTCAGCATATTAATGAATGTTATTTGGATTCTGCTGGGATGGTGGGAGATCGCGGCGACGCACCTTGTCTTCGGGCTCATCTGCTGCATCACGATTGTCGGAATCCCCTTCGGGCTTCAGCATTTCAAGATGGCGCTGCTTTCCGCAATCCCGTTCGGCAAGACTTTCCGGAAAGCGTGATTCGCCGGTGCCAGCAAGAATGAGTTTAGAAGCTGTTTAAGAATGGTTCCCGCATTTTATTATGCGGAATTTTCGAGACAGTTTCGGCTTCGGAAGAGGGAGCGTAGCAGTAGCTACGTGACTGATGACGAAGATGAAAATGTCCGGAAAGGCCGTGTAAGAAAAGAGAGGAATCGTTTCAAAACAGCTTCTCAAACAACTTCTTAGATTTCGCTTCCGGTGAACTGGCCGATGAAGTAGATTGCGCCGGTGCTGCCTTCGCTGATGATGTACACGAACGGCCTGTCGGCGTGGAACTCTACCTGGCGAGGTTCCGGGGCGAGGGCGGCCATTGTCATAATCGCCGCTGTGACGGCGGCGGCTTTTGTCCCCTCTTCGCTTACTTCGATTTTCGCCTTCTGGAACATCTTGGAGACGAAGACATCCCCGTCCGCAAGCTTGCTGAAGTCCGCCGAAGAACCGAACATCGACGGCGCGCCAAGGCTGGAGACGGCATCGTTCAAAGGCAGCTCCACCTCTGTCGTGAACTTGGGCAGCTTGAGATCCACTTCGCAGCTTTCCATCGTGCGTCCCAACGAGGCTATTTCCTTGGCGTTCACCACTTTCATCATCTCGGAAATCGACTTGTCTCCGTTCGGCAGAAGCACTGTCATAGCGAATGTGCCGTTGCCGTAAGGAAGTCTGACGGCGGAATATGTCTTGTTGGATGTGTAGAGATATTCATCTGTCCTGTGCATCATCCTGACCTTCTTGATGTCTCGGGTATAGCCCTGGAAACGCTCCGTTTTGGTGTTTTTCGCATCGAACTTGTCCGTCCACGAGCCGTTGAAGTAGATTGCGTTCATAAGATAGGCCACTGCGCTCGGTTCAACCCTGTCAATCATCTGGGGAATCATCCCGTCCGTGTGCTTGGAGCACCATCCGTTGATGACGCCGACGCTCCTCTGCGAGGTGAAGTCCAGATTCTCGATCTCGGCCTTGTACCAGTCGCTCACGGCGCGGGCATACTCATCCTTGAGCCTGTTGTTCTTGTTGACCGCTATGTAGTCGGCGATGCTGACGGTCGTGGAAGGATCCAACGTTCCGGCCTTGCTGATGATCTGACCGTAAAGCGCATTGATGTCGTCTATCGACGCTCCGCTCCATCCGAGAGTGTTAAGAATCTCCTGCCTTGTCGTCCCGTCCGCACCGTTGGCCAGCATCGACATCAGTCCGCTGACGCAGAGCGGACTGATTACCTTGGAGTCCATTCCGGACACCTTGTTGAACAGATTCAGGGCGAAGGTGTTGTTCTTCGCCAAAAGTTCCCTCTGACTGTCCGTCAGGGTCAGGAAGTCATCCTCGGTGTTCTCCGTTTCCTCTTTTCCGCTGACTGCCCGGTCCCCGTTCTTCCCGCTCTTTCCGGCTGTCCCGCAGGACACCAGTATGGCCGCGGCCATCCCCGAAAGCGCAACCATTCTTGCTGCCTTGTTCATTTCTCTCACTTTTTACGTCAGGCGGGCAATCACCTTCCGTGAATATATTCATTCAATTATCAAGCGGCTATTGCCCGCCGCTCTGAACTGATCGGTTCACTATGTAAGCGTTAAAAAATAACTTGGTAATCTTTATGTGTCTTTTTTGACTATATTCCTTTTCTCATCGGTCGTGTACGTCCAGTACAC
>CAVCPY010000092.1:0-3368 GCA_963604245.1 Eggerthellaceae bacterium | reverse complement strand
CGAACGTGAGATAAGGCACTTTGTCACAGGTACTTTGTTACTTGCGAAAGTTGAATAAATTTGCGAAAGTTGAATAAATTTATGAATATTATGAAGTTATTAAAGAATATCCTGACCGCCGCGGTGCTGGTCTTTATGGCGGCTGGACTGTCATCCTGCTATTTCAGGATCAGTGATGATGCGAAAAAGCAGTTCAAATATGATATGCGATACCGTATGCACACTGCAGAAGGAGATGTTGACACGGTGACCTACAATCCCGGTGAGTTCCATTCGTTACGCAGCAAAGGTGGTATTGATGATGTGATGGTCATTCAGACCGAGAATGAGTTCAAGGTCGAAGTGATCTCTTACGGGATGATGACCGACTCAATCCGTGTGATAAATGAAAATGGTGTCCTGACGGTTGGACTCACCGACAAAACCGCAAGAATCTTCGGACCTATCCAAATTCGGGTCTATGCCCCGTCTTTGACCAGTATCACCTCAACAAATTTCGGCAACCTGCGACTCTCCGGATTCAAGGCTGACTCCCTGTACATAGAAACTGCCGGATCAGGAAACATCAAGGCGTACAATCTTAAGATTGCAGGGAAGCTGACAGTCCGTGGAACCGGAAGCGGCGACCACGATTTCAATCACATCTCCGCCGGTGAAATGGTCATCGACAAGAAAGGCTCTGGGGACGGAGAGTACTGCGGCCTGAATGTCGGTACGCTATCTGTTACATCAACCGGTTCAGGGGACACGACACTTTCCGGAAAGGCGGATTCTGTCACATTCCACAAGACCGGCTCCGGTGACATCGACGCCAGCGGGTTGAAAGCCCAAAGCGTAAAGACCCGCGAAAGCGGAAGCGGAGACCTTATAATCAACTGGGAATCAGTAAAGGAATAATTAATCATCCAATGAGTATGCGAAAGACATTATTTCACATCGCGACCGTGGCATTGCTCGGTCTGACATCGGCAGGTATTCTGGACGCAAAGACCAGCAGTGATGACGACGAGTACAAGACCAAGACTTATGATGTCGGCACAATTTCGTCCATCGATGCCAACGGCCTCTTCAGCGTCACTTACGAGCAGACATCGGGCGACACCGAAGTCTCGGTCAAAACCAAGGACAAAGTGTTCGAGTACCTGGAGGTGAAGAACGATGACGGGATGTTGGTTCTGAAACTGAATCTGAAGGAGGGCAAAAGCTATTCGCTCTCTCCGATTGAGGTGAAGGTCCGCACTAAGCATCTGGCCTATGTGGAGTTGTCGGGATCCGGCAGCTTCACCTGCGAGAGCGGCATCAAGACCGAGTCCGTAAGGTTCAAGACCGCCGGTGCCGCAACCGTAACCGTGAACGATTTGTCCGCCAAAGGTTCCGTTGAGATCTCAACGGCCGGCGCAGGCAGGATCGACATCAAGAATGTCAAGGCCAAGGATTTGAGCGCAGAGCTCAACGGAGCCGGAAGCGTGGATCTGCAAGGCATTGAGTCCAAGACCGCCACCGCCATCATCCGTGGAGCCGGCAAGATCACCCTCGCCGGCAAGACCGGCAACGCCACCTACAAGCTGAACGGAGTAGGTGTCATAGACGCCGAGTCCCTGAAAGCCGACAACGTCCGTTCCGACCGCGCCGGCATCGGCTCCATCCGGTATTAGCCCCGCCGCTAACCAATTGACCAATCCCTTCTTCACACAGTCACTGAGCTTGTCCAGTCACGTCAACAAGCCCGATGGCCGTTCTGTTTAGTCGCTTCGGCAAGCTCAGCGACCCCCAACGCAAGGCCCAACATAAAAGATCCGGGTTCTAACATCCGGTCACTGAAGCTGCCGAAGTGACCTATGCGATAAATAGCCTTCACAGCTCGGCCGCAACCTCAACTTACGAAACGCCTTCACGGCAAATGGCCACTGAGGGTCGCCAATCAATGAATATGCTGAAAAACTCTTGGGATAAGCCACAGGTTTTTCAGCATATTCCTTATTCCGCAGTGTTCTGTTCAAGGTTGGGCTGAAAGCTATTCGTAAAAAGCGTGGATAGGGCTCTGCCGTAAAGACAAAACTAAGATGTTTTATAATCATCAGCGGGCCTTGCCAAAGATGGACTCAAGGATATTCTTATCAAGCATTGTGACACGGCTCAGGACTGACAATGAATATGTTCGCCTGTCCGCCCATAGTTTCCGGGCGACAGTGACTCTTTGTTCCACACTGGCTTTTGAAACGACCGGTACATTCCATAGGGCATTGCAGATTGTCTTCGCTTCCCTTCGGAGTTCGGTCTCGGAAGCCTTCTGCAATGCACTCGACGAGGTGCATTCTCGGTCAATGGCTGATTCGATGTCCTTCTTCTGACTCAAAAAGGCTATGAAGGCCCGTGGGGTTCTGAACAAGGCCTCGACAGATTTCCAATCGACATAAGAATGAGGCTGGAGCATTCCTTCGGCATCACAGAACCAGTCCTCCGGCAGAGCCGTCAATGTGTGGAACATCGATCGACGGGTCAAGACAGGATATTCACTTATTCTTTTTCCTCGCTTCGCGAAACGGCTATGATCCACGAAATAGATATCTCCGGGTCCCCATTCATATGCCCAAGGAACCAACGGGAAGCCAGCCGCGATCGCGTTCCTATAGACATACATAAACTTTGTCTTCAATTCATTCTCCGTGAATATTGGATCGTTACTCACTCGTATCCTTCCCGTTACCGCGTGACATCTTTTGGTGCGTGAAAGGAACGACTCTAGTTTCATTGCGATTGAACGCGCGAACCTATCACAGTCTTGAAGCCTTCCCCTAGCGATAAGATGGAAATGAGTGCCCATCACTTGCAAGGTCAGAATCGCTATGCCGCATTGATATGCTGTCACAGCTATAACATTCATTCCCCAAATATAGTCCTCACGTGATTCAAAGAGTATGCTGACATTCGTCCCATCGGAATAGATGTGTGCATAGCCCTCAACAGGTTTGTCAATCCAACCAGACTGTATCGGGGTGTTAGCCTCGGTTCCTGATCTACCATATTGATTACTATTGTTATCCATATCTCTATAATATGATTAATGGCTCAAATGTTGGTCATAGGGCAAACATAGGACAAAAATCACAGGTTCTCAATGAATCATAAAAAACAAAGCAGAAGTTTTTCTGTTTTTTATCGGAACAGCGATATTCTTATCATCGATATAAAATTTGTTTATTCTCATAAAAAATTCTTTTATGAGAATTTACCAGCCGGCGTTGCACTTCTATCTTGAGAAGCTGTTTTGAAATGGTTTCCGAATTTTATTTTGCGGATTATTCGAGACATTTTTCGGCTTCGGAAGAGGGAGCGTAGCAGTAGCTACGTGACTGATGACGAAGATG
>CAVCPY010000091.1:0-7604 GCA_963604245.1 Eggerthellaceae bacterium | reverse complement strand
CCCGTCCTTGTATCCGACACAGTACGACACCATCCTGTCTTTGTACCCGGCCATAAACCACGCGTCGCCTTCAGGAGTCCAGACGCTGTCTAGCTGATGATCTATCTCCGTTCTTGTGGATACAGGTGTCCAAGACCTGGCACGATCGGTCGAAGCGAACATCTTTGAAGTCGAGTTCAAACCGGGAACCAACACCTTTGTTAGAACAACGCTATCATATTGATAAATCTGAACAGGGGTATGATTGACAAAAGGCCCCTCATATTGTATTCTTGAATAAAGATTCGCGACACCGTCAATAATCCTAAAATAGTCAGCGCTACCGCCATTAGCCAGTCCAACAATATCAACTCCTCTAACCACATTAGTTACCATCTGTGAATCATTTCTGATTGTATCAACAGTCTGCCTCTCAGGGATAATTTCCAACATAGATTCATACTTTCCACCCACAGCAACAGTAATCCTATCAGATGAGAAATATGACACATAAAAATTACCGAACCCATAACAATTCCACGTTTTACCCATATCATTCGAGATATGAATTGTATGCTCAACATCGTATATATCCTCTTCATCCACCTCTGTGACAGCACACAGCTGAACCGCCAGAGTACTGTCAACAACCATCAGATGTTCAACATAGGCATCGAAAACAAACATTTCTTCCCAACTTTTTCCATAGTCTTGGGATCGAAATATCTTACCGGCCTTGACTGTGGTCTTGCCAATTCTACCTTGATTACGAGCCGAGCAATAGATAATATCATTGTCCATCAACATATTTTCACAAGTCCACTCCTTATCAAGGCTTGAAAGCATCACCCAATTGATACCCTTGTCCGCTGTCAAAAAGAACGCATTACAAGATTCGTTCATATCCCAAACTGACAACACCCACATATCTTCAGAACAGATAACCAATTCACAAGGGCTATACCTCTCTCCGATTCCCTTTTCTACCGAATATGCGTCCAAAATCACATATTCTTGCGTCGGCGCTTTCCTCCCTCCAATCCTGATGTAGCAGGAGGAACACGCCAACACAAGAAAAACCAACACGAGATTTCTCCCATTATTCATTGTTTGACAATAATTAATAATCTATTTCAAATCCATCCACTGTGTCATAGAAGTAGTTTATCACCTCTTCACAAGAGTGTCCCCACAAGAGAACAGAACGCCCAGCGATACGCAAAAGGCCAACAGATACAATAGTCTTCGCATAATGAATGATTATTCGATAAAAAAAATGGAATCTCAAATATATCCGAGACCTATCGCTTCTTCTGCGGCTGGTGGGAGAAGTGGCGCGGACCTTCGACGGAGCGCCAGTAGTCGGAATCGAACTCTGGGTGGAGGTACGAGCCTTCGTGGTCAATCACAAAACTCAGGTAGGTGATCCTGTAGCCCTGAGCCGTGAACATCCTCTCGTAGAAAGTCTGGACTTCGAACAGAGCGTCTATGGCGGACTCTCCTGCGACAGACCGCAACGCGCAATCAGAGAGGTCGGCACGACCTGTCCCGTAAAGGTCGTCGGTGCGGGCCAGAATCTTCAGATTATTCTGCTCCGCCACCGCCCGGGAATATTCATAAAGAAAGCGGCTGTCCGTTTTGAGGTGGACTATTCCTCCCTTTTTCAAGAACTTACGGTAGCGCTCCAGAAACGGCGGGCTGGTCAGACGGCAGTTCTCGCTCTTCATCTGCGGGTCAGAGAAAGTCAGCCATATTTCCGAAACCTCCCCGGGAGCGAAGAAGGCCTCGATGAACTCGATTCTGGTGCGCAGGAAAGCGACATTCGGAAGATGGTTCTCCGTGGCGAACTTCGCCCCTTTCCAGAGGCGGGCCCCTTTGATGTCAACTCCGATGTAGTTCAGAGACGGCTCCCTGCGGGAAAGGTCGATCGTGTACTCCCCTTTCCCGCAGCCTAGTTCCAGCACGATCGGCTGATTAGCCTTGAACATTTTCTCGTTCCAATGGCCTTTAATCGGATGTTCCTTGAGAATCAAACTGTTGCTGCCTTCTATTTTGTCCAACACCGAGGAAGCCTCGGGCTGGAGAAGGCAGGAGAAAGTCTCGTTCTCCGCGAATTTCCTGAGTTTATCGTGTCCCATTTTCTTTTCTTGTGAAGATGACGCCCAAACCTCTTATCGCCTCGGAATCATTCAGAATTCTGGCCTTGAGACGCCATATCCCGTGTACCGGAAGATTCAAGACATCCTTGTACCCCGCCACGAAATCCCTTGAATAATATGAGGAATCCACCGGATGAGACACACGTATGAATGTAGTGTCCGAGATTATGACCGAGTCCGACGGGGAT
Organism: Eggerthellaceae bacterium; assembly: GCA_963604245.1. Taxonomy (GTDB): domain Bacteria; phylum Bacteroidota; class Bacteroidia; order Bacteroidales; family UBA932; genus Cryptobacteroides. The sequence goes on along the minus strand of CAVCPY010000091.1, from coordinate 5,278 downwards.
ATCCATCTCAAATCCAGAGAGATGCTGTCAGACGGGAACTTCCCGAACGCCGGACGGTCCAGCCTTGTGCAGAACTCCAATCCGTACAAGGCTGTAGAATCCGAAAGATCCAGACTGAATATGTAGGTGTCGCCATATTCAGCATTTTCCCTGACCACGAAAGGCTCATAAGACGTAGGCCGAGAGCAGGAGGCCACGGCCAGCAATAAAGCCAGTGTCAGGAGACAATCACGCATCTGATTTAGGATTCTGATCGGGTTTTCTGTCACCGCGGGGTCTGTCTCCGCGCTGCCGCTGAGGATGCCCGTTGCCGTTCCGGCGCTGACCGTTGTTCCGGTATCTGGCATTGGAACCATTCTGTCCCTGACCGGAGGACGCATCCGGATTGCCGGCGGATGCGGCGGACTGCTCCGAAGCAGGTCTTGCCTTGTTCTTGCCGCGGTTCCTGTTTTTGTTCTTCTTCGGCCTGTCAAACCTTGAGATGCTGTCGTCGCCGACCGCCGAGACGAACTGAGGTCCCGTCGGCTCCGGCTCGCTCTTCAATGACTCCGGCTTCTGACCGTTCCGGTTCATCATAATGATCTGAGCCACCTCCGAAGCGGCCACCGGGTACAGGTTCGCAAGAGATCCCTTCTCATAGGAGAAATACATAACCTCCTGAAGGATGTCTGTCTTGATCAGATAAGCCGGCCCATCCTGAAATTCAAGGGGTTCGGTCACCTTAGGAATACGCGACTGGGCGTCCAGATAGTTCGCCACCTCATAGTTCAGGCAGCATTTCAGCTTTCCGCACTGGCCGGCCAGCTTCTGCGGATTCAGGGAGAGATCCTGGGTACGCGCGGCGGAAGTCGAGATTGACTGGAAATTCGTGATGAAATTGGCACAGCACAGCTCGCGTCCGCAGACACCGAGGCCTCCGATCAGACCGGCCTCCTGACGGGCCCCGATCTGCTTCATCTCTACCCTGATACGGAACTCCTCGGCATAGACCTTGATCAGCTGACGGAAATCCACGCGGCCGTCGGCGATATAGTAGAAAATGGCCTTGGTGCCGTCTCCCTGAAATTCCACGTCGCCGATCTTCATATCAAGTCCCAGCTCGGCGGCGAACCGACGGGCCTGAATCATTGTGTCCTGCTCGCGGGCTATGGCCTCCTGCCATTTCGCGATGTCGAAAGGCTTCGCCTTGCGGTAGATCTTCTTCAAAGGGCTAGCCTCGGAATCAATGCCCTTGCACTTCATCTGACGCCCGACAATAGGACCCTCCAAAGTGACAATCCCAAGGTCGTGGCCGTTCGTGGCCTCGACGATCACCAGATCCCCGGTCTTGATTCCCTGTCCGGAAGCGTTGGCATAAATCCCCTTTCTGGTGTTCTTGAAACGCACTTCAAAGAGGTCTTTGAACTGTTCCTGACGTATGCCGTGAAGCCAGTCGTAATCCTTTAATTTACAACACCCCTGACGATAATTGCAGTCATATTCACCGGTCTCTTTGTTTTGGGAGACCGTGCATCCACGGTTGCAGTCAAACTTTATTGCCTCGTTATCTATATTCTCCATAAGCATAATCCATAATTGTCAGAAACTCAAATACAACCTCCCCACAAGGTCGGTGAAAAGAATTTTCTGGTTCACATTCCTGTCTATCAGCATCTGCGCCCTGTCAAGACAGGAAACAGCCATTCTCGGGAAACTCTTCCTGCAAAGGGAGGCCAGAGAGACGAAAAACTCCTTCTCCTCCTGCGAAACCCCGGCGATCTGCGGCAGATTCTGCTGAATCAGAAAGACTTTGCGAAGGCTTTCACCCGCAAATTTACAAAAAGCTTTCTGGTTTTCACGCGACGGCAGCGCAGCCATCGCATCCCCCCACCCCAAAGCAGCGTAAAGATCCTTTGCCGCAAGTGCGTCGGTCAGGCCTTTGAATATCTCCATCTGGCGCAGATAATCCTCCTTCCCGGAGAGGTAGCGCAGCGCCGCTCCCACGCTGCCACCCGCGACCAAAGCAGCCTGCGAAGCCTCGTCGGCGGTCTTCCCGAAGCGGGAAGTCAGAACCTCCACAATCTCATTCTTTGAATATGGCAGCACCCTTATCGCCTGACATCTTGACGAGATTGTCTGCATTACTTTCTCCGGAGCGTGGGTTATCATTACAAAGAGGGTCTTCTCCGGCGGCTCCTCCACGGCCTTGAGAAGCCTGTTGGCGGAAGCGGCGTTCATCTTCTCCGGGAGATAGACCACGACAGCCTTCCAGCCGCCCTCAACGGAGCTGAGCCACACTGTCTCAAGAATTTCCTTGGCCTCGGCGTTATTGATTCCGGACTGTTTGCCCTCTATTCCGAAAGCCGCGCTGACCTCGCTCTCAAGGGCGTAAGGATTGGCCGTCATCAAGGAACGCCAATATTCAAGAAACAGTCCGGCCCTTAAGTTCTCGACCTTCTCCGTGACCTTGGAGCCGTTGGCGACCGGATAGACATAGTGCACGTCCGGGTGAATCAGCCCGCCGACCTTGTGTACATCGCCCAAAACCTGGCTTAAAAACGCCAGAGTCAGAGCCATCGCACCGCAGCCGTCGTTCTCGTAGAGCATCAGCGCGTGGGGAATGCGACCGCTTTCGGCCATCCCTTTCAACGCCCTGACGGCATCGTGGTTCCCTATGATTCCATCCAGATTCATTTGTCCCTGTAAGCCGTGAACCCTGCGATCTTCACAAGATAATCCTTTTCCCTCGAATCAGGAAGGGACGCAAGCGCTCCGACCGCCTTTAAGACATATTCCTCAAGTCTTGAGACTGCATATTCAATACCCTTCCCCTCCCGGACGAAAGCGACTATTTCCTCTTTACGCTCTGGATGCTCCTGAATATTCAGAATCATCTTCCTGATTTCGGAGGCCCGAGAGTCAGGCGCAGCCTCCAACGCCCCAAGAAGCGGCAGGGTGATCTTCTGTTCGTCAAGGTCGATGCCCACCGGCTTGCCGATTCTCTTCCCCCCGGTGTAGTCCAATATGTCATCCTTTATCTGGAATGCCATACCCAAAGAGACAGCATAGGAACGCACCGCTTCGATCCATTCCTTCTGGGCATTCACCGAAATCGCGGCCGAGACGCACGCCGATTCAAACAACGATGCTGTCTTACTGTAGATTATGCGGAGGTAATCCTCCTCGACAGTGTCACCGGACGAGGCTTTCTGAAGCTGGAGCATCTCTCCTTCGGCAAGGCAGCTGAGGGTTTTCGAGAATATCTTTATGACTTCGTTGCCATGGGCGGAAGATGCCAGGATGTTGTCCATAGCCTTGACAAGCCAGTAGTCTCCGAGAAGAACTGACGCCGGGCCGCCTAGGACGGCCATCACCGTCGGAACCCCCCGCCTTTGTGAACTGTTGTCCGCGACATCGTCATGAAGAAGCGTGGCGTTGTGCAGAAGTTCGGAAGCGGCGGCGTAACGGATGCTGTCCTCCTCCGCCTTACCTCCACCGCATGCGCGTGCCGTCAACAGCGACACAATCGGCCTCAATTGCTTTCCTGAATGTCCAAGAATGGCCTCATTCGTGGCATTCAGCAGGGCGATGTCACTCCTCAGAGACGAGTGAATCAGTCCGTCAGTCTCTTTCCAGTCCTTTCCAAGGAACTCTTTTATCTCGTCAAGAGTCATTTATATTCCTGCTTTTCAGTCAAGATGCCCGACCAGCTCGGCCACCGTGTCCGGGAATTCAATCAGCTCCCTTGAGCGAGCGTCAAGCATCCCCGTCTTCACATAATGATCCAGCAGATTCTTCAACGGATTGTAGAACCCGTCAAGATTCAAGGCATAAATCTTTCCGTCGTATTTGTCCAGTTTCGCAAGGGTCAACGTTCCTATCACCTCGTCGAGAGTGCCTATGCCACCAGGAAGGGCTATCGCAGCGCAGGTGCCCTCGCGCATCCTCTCCTTGCGCTCGGCCATCGTGTCAGTCCAGATCACCTGATCAAGCCCCGGGAACTTGTACTGTTCCATAAAGTGCGGGAGCACGCCGATGTGACGGCCTCCGCAACGGGCGACCTCGTCGCCTATCGCCCCCATCGTACCCTTGATGGCGCCTCCGGAGACAATCGTGTAGCCAAGCGAACAAGCCGCACGGGTCACTTCCCGTGCAGCTTGGTTGAATTTCCGGTCGATGTCGTAACTGGCGGAACAGTAAATGACTATCCTTCGTTCTACACCCATCCGTCAAATCACGTTAAAAGAAGAAGGCGACGGACGCCATTATTCCGTTGAAGTTGTTGCCGTTGTTGACGGCATCCCTCACAGCATCCTTGGAGGAGTCAACCAGATTGCCTCCTTTGTCGTAGATGTCGCCGAAATTCCAGAAATACTTAATTGAAAGCTGGAGTTTCCAGACCTCAACACCGCCTCCCACGCCAAGGCCATACTCGAATTTCTTCAGGCTGTCCTTAAGACCGTCGGCGAAGACGCCTTCCGTGTTCTGCCCCAGACGGTAGCCGATGAAAGGCTCGGCGAACACATAGGGACGGAAAGCCAGAAGATCCGGCCCCCACTGAATCTGCACAGGGACCTCAAGATAACCGACCTTCGTCTCAAAAGAGCCGACCGTCTCGGAAATCGAAGAACTGCCCCACTTGTCAGCGGAAAGACCCTTCACCTGATAAAGGACTGACGGCTGGATGGCCAACCCGCCGAAAAGAGGAATCTCGGCCGTGAGACCAATATGGTAAAGAGAAACTGACTTGTTGTCCACCTCCTTGATAGAAGTAGATGAAGAGGTGAATCCTCCGATGATTCCGACCCTCGGAGAGAGGTATGACTGTGCGGACGCATCAGCGCAGAATGCCAACGCCGCCGTCAAAGCGGCCACAATAAAAGTCTTTTTCATCTTACAAAGGTTTAAGCGATTCCTATTATCAGCGCGTCCAGTTTGGCCGTGATGTCGGCCTTGGGCACATTGCCCACAAGTTTGTCAACGACCTCCCCGCCCTTGAAGAACAGAAGCGTCGGAATGTTCCTGATTCCGTACTTCACCGCGATGTCCTCGCAGTCGTCAACGTTGCACTTCACGACGGTGGCTTTGCCGTCATATTCGGAAGCTACCGTCTCGACAGTGGGAGTCAGCATTCGGCAAGGGCCGCACCAGGTCGCCCAGAAGTCCACCAGAACAGGTTTGCTGTCGGAAATAATCTCCGCGAAATTTTCGTTGGTTGCTATCTTTTCCATAATTCTTGAATATTAAGAAGCTGTTTAAAAATAATTCCTCTTTTTTCTTACGCGGCCTTTCCGGCCAT
>CAVCPY010000090.1:0-3036 GCA_963604245.1 Eggerthellaceae bacterium | reverse complement strand
ACTGTCTCGAAAATCCCACATAATAAAATGCGGAAACCATTTTTAAACAGTTTCTTATTATGCATTGGACTTCGCCATCTTCATCTCGCTTCCTATCAGAAGGGCGCAGAGGAACACTCCGATGAGTGCGCCGACGGCGACTGAAAGCATCGCCGTGTCCCAGGAACTTCCGACAGCGATTCCGCCCACAAGAATCTTTGAGCACACGGCGTCGCCAAGAAGGTAGCCGAACAGTCCGACGAATCCGGCGGCTGTCCCGGCTGCGTTCTTGGGCACAAGATTCAAGGCCTGGACACCCGTAAGGGCAACAGGGCCGTAGATAAAGAAGCCGATAAGGCACAATGCAATGTAAATCAACGTTTTCTGTAAGGCCGGAGAGGCGGAGACCACGCCGGAGCCGACCATCCAGTAGAGCAGGACGCCGAGCAGACAGAAGAACATACAGATCACGTTCATCGGGGCGCAGCGGCCTTTGAATACCTTGGACGTGGCCCAGCCGCAGGCGAGAGTGCCGACAGCTCCGACGATGTTGTGAACGGAGAAAGCGACCTTGCTCTCGGCGGCGGTCATAATGGACTTTTCCTGAAGATAGGTCGGAGCCCAGTCGCCGATTCCGTAGCGGACCATATAGACGGCCACGTTGGAAATGGCGACGATCCACAGAAGTTTGTTCTTGAACACATAGTCCACGAACAGGGTCTTGAACGGAAGCTTCTCGTCAGCCGAGCCTTTTGACTTGACTCCCGACCAATCCCGCCTCCAGTCCTGGACGGACGGAAGACCGCAGGACTCCGGCGTGTCACGGATTGCCCACCAGCAGAACACAGCGATAAGAAGAGCCACTACAGCCGGGAATATGAAGTCTCCCCTCCAGGTCTGTGCCACGCCGAAAGCGTCGAAAAGCATCACGCCGGCGATGGCGAGGAAGCCGAGGGAGAAGCTGCCGATGGTGTGGGAAACGTTCCACACGCTCATCTTGAAACTCCGCTCGTTCTGGCTGAACCAATGCGCCATAATCCTGCCGCAAGGCGGCCATCCGAAACCGCTCAGCCAACCTACGATCAGCATAAGCGTGAATATTATGGCGGTGTTCACGGCAGTGTTCGCTCCGAAAGGAATCACTCCGGTAAGGATCATCGTGAGAGCGGACAGCACCAGACCCACACAGAGGAACTTCCTTGCGTCCGACCTGTCGGAAACGCTGCCCATAATGAATTTCGAGAAGGCATAGGCGATGGAGACAGCGGACATCGCAAGCCCCGCCTTGCCGGCGTCGATGATCCCGTCGTGGATCATGTCCGGAGCGGCCAGAGACAGGTTTTTACGTACAAGATAGTATGCGGCATATCCGAAAAACGCACCCAGAAAGACTTTAGTGCGCATAGCCTTGTAGGTTTTGTCCACCTTGTCCTCTGCCAATGGTTCGCCCGCCTTCGGCGGATCAAGAAAACGTGACATAAATATCAAAAACTGTTATTGTAACATTTTACTGGTTACGCAAATTTACCTATTTCACCCGAAAGAACAAAGACTGTAACCACATTTTAACAATTAAGAAGCTGTTTAAATTTTGTTAGCGAAAAGATTTATGAGGATAGTTTGAGCTATTTTTGCGTCCTGACAAAGGAGCATAGCGGTGGCTATGTGACTGCGAAAGGGCGGAAAAAGAGCCAAAATAGACCATATAGATTGAAGCTGATAAAATTTAAACAGATTCTAAATGCGGAAACCATTTTTAAACAGTTTCTAAGAAAACCCTGAAATTTTACAGAAGTTTGTTCTTTCTGAACAGGAAAAGCACCAGAGCCACTGTAAGCAGCATCACACATAGCAGCGACACCCACGCCCACCCTTTGTCCATCATAGGCAAGGACACATTCATACCGTAGAAACTCGCGACAAGGGTCGGAGGCATAAGCAGCACGGAGACAAGCGTGAATATCTTCATAATCTTGTTCTGGTCAAGATTGATGAGACCGACGACCGTGTCCTGAAGATATTCAAGCCTCTCGAAACCGAAGTTCGTGTGGTTGATCAGCGAATTGATGTCCTGAAGCAAGACGGTAAACCGGCGGTGCAGATCCTTCGGATACTTGTCGCTGCGGAGCATATTGGAAATCAGACGCTGCTTGTCGACGATGTTCTCGCGCACAAGCATCGTGTTCTCCTGCAACTGGTTGATGTCCAGGAGGAAGTCCTCGTCTATGTCCTCCTGCTGGTTGATTCGCTTGCTGTACTGGGAGACCTCCTTGCTCATAAGCTCAATCATGTCTGCATCCAGGTCGACACGCTGGTCCATTATGCTGGCGAAGACAGTGTAGCCGTTGGGGTATAGCTGGGGCATCGCGACGATCTTGCGCTGGAGCTCGGTGAAACTTCGTAGCGGGACATCCCTCAGCGTCGTCAGGCAGTTCCCTACGAAAGTGAAGGAGACGGCCTCCATCGAGTAGTCCTCCGGCCCCGGCATCAGGAAGTTCGTGTTGGCGAAAATCGCATTCTCCGTCTCGGAGAAACGGGATGAACTCTCGATCTCTTCAGCCTGGGCGCGGCTCTGAATCTCCTCCCCGAGGAAATCATCCACAGTGTGTTTCTCATCCCCCGACGGAGAAAGGATGTCAATCCAAAGGACATCGTCCCGTTTCATCTTCGAAAGCTCCGTTTCAGACTGGGAAACCAACAGTTTGCCGTTTTGTCTGTAGAAAATCGCAATCATAATCTTCTTCCTGTTTTTTCCCGGCCGGAGCGTGGGAAAGGTTCCACTTCAATTCACTGACATTACGGAGAAGTCAGTCTGCAAAAGTAGGAATATTTTGTGGACTAAAAAAATTTAGTCCACAAAATATTCCCCGCGAAAAAACAACCCCCAGTCGCTTCGCGACTGCCCCACGGGGGCACGGGGAATGGTTTCCCCGGAACCCCTTCGGTCGCTTCGCTCCGAATCCAAAATTTAGAAGCTGTTTAAAAATAATTCCTCTTTTTTATTACGCGGCCTTTCCGGCCATTTTCATCTTTGTCATCGGTCACGTAGCTACTGCT
>CAVCPY010000089.1:0-4929 GCA_963604245.1 Eggerthellaceae bacterium | reverse complement strand
ACATCAAGAATCGTCCTGTAGAGCACCACGATGACAGGCTGATATGCCAGATCGCAGGCTGCCACTTCGTTATGGATGCAGTCAATTATGAGATTGTTCTATCAGGACAATACAGAAATCCGTCCTGGTGCAGTATCCCTCACACTTGGATAGAGTATGAGAGTGATCTGGAGTTCATCTATGGTCCTAACAAGATAGAGCATTACAACAGGTCGCTCACTACTGACGAGGTGAAGAAGATTCTCGATTACTATAACGGCTCGGATTTGAATTTGTTGCAGATCTTCCGGAACGCAGGTTTTAAATATTCCGTAGCTACACGGCCTGATCAGACGGTCATTCTTACTCTTCAGAGCAAAGGCTATTCGGCTGACAAGGAAATCGTGGGACTTGACAGTTCAGTCAATTACACTGCGAAATCATCAAGTGAGGTTGGCCCTAAGTACGTAGGTAAAGGATTTTTTGAGGTCAAGGGAACTATTTACACCTGGTATCTGCAGTTGACGCGTTGGGTCACATTCGACGATAATCAGATCTGGATCAGAACCAACGTTTTGGAAAGGTAGTCTTTCGGCAAGCCTTCGCGGACAACTTTCAGGATTTCGTCGCCGTACTTGTCGCACTTGGCCTTGCCGAAGCCTTTGACGGTGAGGAGCTCCTCTGTGGTCGCGGGGGCGAGGTCGGCTATGGCCAGAAGGGTTTTCTGGTGGAGGACCATAAAGGCGGGGACGTTGTCCTGACGGCATTTTTCTCTTCGCCAGTCCACGAGTGCCTGAACCAATTCCGGGTGGAGGCTGCCGGTGTAGGTGGATCCGCTGTCGGTGTCGTCCGGCCTCGGCGGTTCGGAAGGCTCTCCGACCGGTTGATGGCCGGGTCGCTCATTTGGCCGCAGCGGTTCTGTGTGTTCACCGACCGGTTGTCGTGACGACTTTCCGGAAGCCGAAGTCTTCTCCGAATTAAATGTCAGCGATCCGGCCAGCGCCTTGAGCGGCCTTGAACTTGACAGCTCGTTGTCCGTCTTCAGTTTATGGTATGCTTTCGTGCTGAACCCGTTGGCCAGAACCGTCTCGTAAAGCGTCAGGCGGAATTTCAGCTCGCCGAGAAACTCCTCGGCAGCCGCCTTGAACGCCTTCCTGACCTCTCTGTCATCTATTTCTATGAGCGTCAGCGGAGCGGCGAACGAAGCCAAAGGCCGCAACTCTTTCCGGAAATATTCACAAGCCTTGCTGATGCGCTCCCGCAGGAGAGGGAAATCGTCCGGCGCACCGCTGTGGATGGATGCGGCGATGTTGCGGATCTGCTTTTGGAACTTCTGGGCCGTGTCGCTTAGCGAACGGATTCCGGCGAAAGTCTTTTGGCTGTCCTTCCCGGCGGCTTGTGGAGATGCGGCCTCGTCAGCCGGTTCTGATATTCCCGCACCGACGGTGTTGAACCGGCCGGCCTGGTCAGGATAGAGGTTCGACAGGTTGACCTGATATATTCGGTTGACCCTGTTGTAGAGGTAGCGAAGCCGCTGAAGGTCAAAGGCATCGCATAGGGTCGAGGTGAAATATTCATTGGCCATCGCAGGGAGTTTGAGCCGCACCTCGTCCGCCGTCTCGCGGCTGCCCTCGAACGCAGAGACCTCCTCGCTGGTGAATGTGCATCTCCGGGTGATCGGGGTGGTCAGGACGATGCCCTCGAGGGTGCGGCAGCGGGAAAGGGCGACATAGACCTGCCCGAACGAGAATGCCGCTCCGGCGTCGATGATCACGTGGTCGAAGGTCAGCCCCTGGCTCTTGTGGATTGTCACCGCCCACGCCGGACGCAGAGGGACCTGCTCGAACGTTCCGTCCACAATCCCCTCTATCTCACCTGTTTCCTCATTCAGGCCGTAGCGGATGTTCTCCCATTTCTCGGTTGTGACCTCTATGCTGTCACCGCTCTCGTCCTGTACGATGAGCTGCGGCTTGACCTTCTCCACTGTCGCGATCTTCCCATTGTAGTAGCGGGCCTCGCCGGAAGAGTCGTTGCGGATGAACATCACCTGCGCCCCCTCTTTCAGCCGCAGACGGGTCTCGGCGGGATAGGCGTTTTCCGGGAATATTCCTTCGATTGCAGCCTCGAAGGTGGCTTCCTCGCCGTCAAGTGCGTTCATCTTCGCCTCGTTGACGGTGTCGGCCTGCGCGTTGTGGGTCGTCAGGCGGATCCAGCGCTCGTCCTCGGGAGGAATGAAATCTGGATCCAACCGCTTGTTCAGCTCGTTGAGGGTTCCCTCGTCCGGCGTTCCGGAGCGCACCTTGTTCAGAATGTCAAGGAACAGAATGTCGCTCTGGCGGTGGACTTTCTCCAGCTCGACCGTCACGAAAGGCATCCGTTGCAAAACCTTGGAATTGAAGAAGAAGGGTGATGAATATACTCGCTCCATTAACTGCCTTTCCGTCTCCTTGACGATCGGCGGGAGCTGCTGGATGTCACCGATCATCAGAAGCTGCACTCCTCCGAACGGCCGGTCGTTGCGGCGGTAGCGCTTGAGGATGTCATCAACCGCATCCAGAATGTCCGCCCTGACCATCGAGATCTCATCGATGATCAGCAGGTCAAGGGTCCGCAGAATCTTCACCCTCTCCTTTCGCAGGGGTCGCATCCGCTCCGGCATCTGATATTCTGTGACAAGCTCTTTGACATCAGGTAGATACGGGCAGAGCGGCAGTTGGAAGAACGAATGTATGGTCACTCCGCCGGCATTGATGGCCGCCACTCCTGTCGGAGCCACGACGGCGAACCGCTTGGAGGTTTTTCTCACAATCTCTTTCAGGAAAGTGGTCTTTCCCGTTCCGGCCTTGCCGGTCAGGAACACGGAAACCCCCGTCTCTTCCACATATCTCTCCGCCAAAGTGAATCTCTCGTCCTTTTCGATCATAGCCCCTTAGTCTTTCTGTTTTCGTTCCGCTAAAGTTAGCATTAAAACTTCTTCCGGCAAAATCAAATCGGAACAAATCCACGAACAGCCCCCCCCGGCCTACTCAAACAGAGCGTCTATCGTCACTTGATTCGTGACCGCTCCGGAATACATATTCCTGAGAATGCCATACGGAGAAATCATCACAAGATGGATCGCCTTTCTCGTCCTTGATTCGCGGCGGAAGGCCTCAATGCGGTTGCGCAGCTTCAGATCTTCACTCTTCGTTATCGCATATTCCGCTGAGGAATATTTCATCTCACAAACATCCACGACCCTGTCCTCCCTGTCTATCAGCATATCAATCTGTGCCACTGGGCTGGAGACACGACTCCTCCAAGCGTATGTCTTGGTCAATATCCCGGAAATTCCCAGGGCCCTCTTTATCTGCTTAAGGTGCGAGAAACAGACCCTCTCGAATGAGAATCCGCACCAGGAGTTATGCAGTGGTGTGTTTGATATTTTCGACCAGTATTCGTCTTCCGAGAAGTCATTGTTCTTCACGAATTTAAGATAGAACAGACAGTAGTAGTCAACAATCTTGTAGATTTTGTCATTCACCCGACCGCCGTTTGAGATTCCGGCGATGAAACCACATTGCTCAAGATTGTCGATCATTTTTGTGAGTCCTCCACCGGAAGCGGAATTCAACTTTGCCGCGATTTCGTTTCTTGTGAGTCCGGACTTGTGCCTGTCAAGGAGCTCGATTGTACGGATATATTCTTTCGCATTGTCGAACAATGCGTTGAAAAGATTGTTGAACTCATTGGCCAGACCGCCGTTCTTAGAGAAAAACAACCTGTCAACATTCTGCGATAGGCTTTCTTCCTTATGGAGCAGCGACAGATAGTATGGCACGCCACCGAAAATCATATAGGACTGTATCTGGTCGTATCTGTCCCAAACTATTCCCCGGCTCTCATAGAATTGTTCCGCCTCTTTCAGGTTGAACGGAGAAAGGAATATCTTTCCAGAAAGCCTGTTATGCAACCCACCCTTGCTGTTTATCACATTGTTGACTATCCACGAGGTTGCGGAACCACAGACTATCAGCATAAGATTCTTGCAAGTCGATCCCCAACTGTTCCAGAACCACTCGAATGCCGTAAGGAATCCGGAATATGGGGTGTCCATCCACGGAAGTTCGTCAATGAACACCACCTGACGTTTCTTCTTGGTCCCTGTCTCAAGATATTCGATCAGTTGCCTGAAAGCCTGCATCCAATCTTTTGGAGCGGGAAAGATCTTGCCGGAATAATGATTCAATGCCAGATTGAAGTTTGCCAGCTGCATATCTGTCAATTGCTTCCGTTCGTATTCGGCCGGCGAGATTCCCGTAACCTTATAGGCAAAGTTATTTTTGAAGAATTCATTTACAAGGAATGTCTTGCCGACACGGCGGCGACCGTACACTGCGACAAAAACCGCATTGTCCTGATTGTAGTAGCGTTCAAGTTCCGCCATTTCATTCTGTCTTCCTATCAGTGTCATAGTTCTATAGATTGTTTCGCCAAAGTTAAGGAAATTTTTGAACTTTGGCGTAACATTCGCTAACTGTTTTGCCAAAATGCCAATTTTTGACAAAGTTTGGCAAAACAATGGCGCAAAGTTGCGCCAAACTTATACGACATTGACCTTCCCTGTGCTTCTTCGTGCTGTAGAGCGTAATGCATCATCCTGATGTCTGATGGTGAATAGCCCGTGATTGGCAACGCTCTGAGAATAAGGGTGTTCTGAAACGCTGCCCTTTCGTTTGTTCTTGTACGATTTTGTAATTTACTGAATATGAGCGCAGAGCGTTTCGCGTCTCTTCCCAGGGCCATCAGCACAGTGTCATAAATCTCAATGGCAAGGCGTATTTTTTAATTTAAGTTTCGCATATGCGAAACACCTCATTTCCCGTCACGGCAGTGACGGAGAGTGACGGAGCAAGTCCCTCCCCCGAGGGGAGGGATTTAGGGAGGGGGTAACGTGAAAGGCCCTGAGGG
>CAVCPY010000088.1:0-29564 GCA_963604245.1 Eggerthellaceae bacterium | reverse complement strand
TGACCGATGAGAAAGATGAAAATGGCCGGAAAGGCCGCATAAGAAAAAAGAGAACTTATTTTTAAACAGTTTCTTAATACTGACAGAACAATGGAAGAAGCGAAAAAACCGACGGCCGAGGAGCCGAAAAGACTCAATTTCCTTGAGGAGATAATCGAGGACGACCTGAAGTCCGGCAGAGTGAAGAGTGTGATGACACGTTTCCCTCCGGAGCCTAACGGGTATCTCCATCTCGGACACGCGAAGAGCATCTGCATCAATTTCGGCCTCGCTCAGAAATACGGCGGCAAGACCAACCTGCGTTTCGATGACACCAACCCCACCAAGGAGGACACTGAATATGTCGATTCTATCAAGGAGGACATCCAGTGGCTCGGATTCCGGTGGGAGAAGGAACTTTACGCTTCCGACTATTTCGACCAGCTTTACGCCTGGGCCGAGCAGATGATCGAGCGCGGTCAGGCGTACGTGGATGACCAGACACAGGAGGAGATCAGCAAGGGACGCGGCACGGTGGACAAGCCGGGGACCGAGAGCCCATACAGGAACCGCACTGTTGAGGAGAACCTTCAGCTGTTCAGGGATATGAAGGCCGGCAAGTACGCCGACGGGGAGAAGGTTCTCCGCGCCAAGATCGATATGGCATCCCCGAATATGATGTTCCGCGACCCTATCCTTTACAGAATCAAGCACGCATCGCACCACCGCACGGGCGACAAGTGGTGCATCTACCCGATGTACGACTTCACCCACGGCCAGTGCGACTCCATAGAGCACATCACACACTCGATCTGTACCCTTGAGTTCGATGTCCACAGGCCTCTGTACGACTGGTTCATCAAGACCCTGGAGATCTGGCCGAGCCATCAGTACGAGTTCGCCAGACTGAACCTCACATACACTCTGATGAGCAAGCGCAAGCTTCTTGAGCTCGTGCAGAAAGGTCTCGTCTCGGGCTGGGACGACCCGCGGATGCCGACCCTTTGCGGAGTGCGCCGCAGGGGCTACACGGCCGAGGCCCTGAAGATGTTCTGCGAGAAGATCGGGGTCTCGAAGCGCGACCAGATGATGGACATCCAGCTTCTGGAATGGTGCGTGCGCCAGGACCTCAACGCAAGGGCCAACAGATATATGGTCGTACAGAATCCTCTGAAAGTCACCCTCACCAACTGGGAGCCGGGCAAGGTGGAATGGTTCGACTGCCCTCTCAACCCTGCCGAGCCAGAGGGAGCCACACGCAAGGTTCCGTTCACGGGTGAGTTCTACATCGAGCGTGACGACTTTATGGAGGACGCTCCGAAGAAGTTCTTCCGTCTCAAACCGGACGGAGAGGTCCGTCTGAAATACACCTACATCATCAGATGCGGGGAGGTTGTCAAGGACGCTGACGGCAATGTGGTCGAACTCAAGTGCACCTACGATCCGAGCACGAAGCCGGGAGGTGGCGAGTGGAGATCTGTCAAAGGCACAATCCATTGGGTTTCAACTGAATATGCCAAAGAAATCGAGATCCGCAACTACGACCGTCTATTCGTCAAGGAGGATATGAACTCCATCCCTGAGGACAAGGACTACAAGGACTTCCTCAACCCGGAGTCCCTCACAACCGCAAAGGGCTACGCCGAGCCGGCCCTTACGGAGGACAACTCCGGAATCGCAGTGCAGTTCGAACGCGCCGGGTACTACTGCAAAGATTCCGACAGCACTGCCGACAAGGTGATATTCAACAAGACCACAGCCTTGAAGGATTCCTACAAGCCTGAATAACGGAGGAGGTTATGCACCTGCCCCTTTTCATAGCCCGACGATACCTGTTCGCGAAGAAGTCACACAATGTGATCAACATCATCTCCGCGATCAGTGCCGTCGGTATGGCTATAGGGACAGCCGCCCTCGTCATCATCCTTTCAATCTACAACGGCTTCGACGAACTGGTGAAATCCACCCTTGGCAACGTCGAGCCTGACATTCTCATAACCCCCGCCAAGGGCAAGGTGTTCATCCCTGAAGGCGAGGCGTTCGACCGGATACGGGAGAATCCGATGATTGAAGAATATGACCTCGTCCTGCAGGAGAATGTCTTCGTGGACTATGACGGCCATCAGGGAATAGCCAAGGCCAAGGGGGTGGACAGTACATTCGAGGCCAACTCCACTCTTGCGGAACACATCACAAACGGGGAGTTCTCACTGCACAAGGGACAGTTGCCACAGATGGTTGTCGGGGCCGGACTTGCCTACAGGATGGGAATGAACCCGGCCTTTCTTGCCTCGGCGGAACTGTATTTTCCGATAAGGGACAGGAATTTCTCCCTTGCCAATCCTGCGGCCTCCATCGAGTCGGTGCGGATGCGCCCATCTGGAATATTCTCGGTCAACCAGCAGATTGACAACGACCTTATGATCGTGCCGATTGAGGAGATGAGAAAGCTGCTTGGCTATGAGGAAGAGGTCTCAGGAGTTGAGATCCGCCTGGCCGAAGGCTCCACCGCAAAAGACATCCGTTCCGCGATCAAGCATATTCAGAAAGAGTTGGGGTCTGAATTCAAGGTCTTGGACCGCTTCCGCCAGAATCCGTCCCTGTACAAGATGATGCGTTACGAGAAGGCAGCCATCTACCTCATTCTCATATTCGTCATCATCATCATCGCATTGAATATCTTCGGCAGCATCACGATGCTCATCATCGAGAAGAAGGAAGACATCGAGACTTACCGCAGCCTCGGAGCCACCGATCAGATGCTCCGCCGCACCTTCACTCTGGAAGGCTGGCTTATCTCGCTTCTTGGGCTTGCCGCCGGCCTTGTCATCGGCATCGGATTCTCCCTCGCCCAGCAGCATTTCGGCTTCATCAAGATGCCCGGCAGCTTCCTCGTGAACGCCTACCCGGTCATCCTACAGTGGCAGGATGTCCTCGCCACCATCGCCGGTGTCGCCCTCATAGGCTACATCATCGCCCTCATCCCCGTCCGGCGCAACATTAGGTGAACATAAACACCCAAGAAGCTGAATACATCCAACCGAGTGACCGCATCACCGAAGAGTGCTCTCTATCGGATCATCATAGTAGTCCTGCAAGCGGTGAAGTTCCTTGAGAAGGCGGTTGGTGAGTTTCTCCGTGCCGGGCTGGCCGTAGATGTTATGCATCTGCCGCGGATCCTTCTTCAGGTCATAGAGTTCCCATTCATCTATGTCGTTGTAGAAGTGCATCAGGCTGTAGCGTGACGTGCGGACACCATAGTGACGTCGGACGGCATGCTCGGCGGGATATTCATAATAATGATAGTACAGAGACTTTCTGCCGCCCGTCTTGCCGCTTTTCAGCATCGGCAGGTAGCTCTCGCCCTGAATGTCCTCCGGAACGGGAGCTCCGGCAAGGTCAAGGAAGGTGGCGGCATGGTCGATGTTCTGGACGAAACCGTTTATGTCGCAACCCCTTGGACCTTTCACGCAATCAGGCAGACGTACAAGAAGAGGTGTTCGGAAACTCTCCTCGTACATGAACCTCTTGTCGAACCAACCGTGCTCTCCCATGAAGAATCCCTGGTCGGAGGTGTAGATGACAATGGTGTTCTCCAGAAGTCCGTGTTCCCTAAGGTAATCATAGACACGTCCCACGTTACGGTCAACGGAGTGAATCACACGGCAGTAGTCACGAATGTAGCGTTGGTACTTCCACTCGGACAAAGCATTTCCACTGAGACTGTCGTTTTTGAATTTTTCTATAATCGGTCTATAATGCGCGTCCCAGACCGCCTGCTGCTCAGGTGTCATCCTTCCAGGACGGAATTTTCCGGTCTGAAGGTAAAGGTCTCGTCCGTATGATTCGAGAGCAGGATTCTCAGGAGTGTGGATCTCATTCTCAGGATCCGCCATCTTCAAATCATAGACAATGTTGATGTCCTTGATGACGCTCATTTCCTGAAGCTCAGCGGCCACCCTTCCCTCATAATTGTCGTAGAATGTCTCCGGCAAAGGATAAGTGACGTCATTGTAGAGATCAAGATCCTGTAAATCAGGCATCCAGCTGCGGTGCGGAGCCTTGTGGTGCAGGAAAAGGCAGAAAGGTTTGTCCTTGTCGCGGCCATTGTCCAACCACTCAAGAGCCTTGTCTGTCACGATGTTGGTACTGTAGCCAGGCACACACTCACGCTCACCGTTGTTGATGAACACCGGATTGTAATAGTCTCCCTGACCAGTCAGAATGTCCCAATAGTCAAAACCGGTGGGTTCGCTCACCAGGTGCCACTTACCTACCATGGCCGTAGTGTACCCCGCATCTCGAAGAAGCTGCTGCACCGTCTGCTGACTGCCATCGAAGATGCCATTCTCATTGTTCGTGAAGCCGTTCTTATGGCTATGCTTGCCAGTCAGAAGGCATGCGCGGGACGGACCGCTCAGGGAATTTGCCACAAAGCTGTTGGTGAACCTTGCTCCCTCCTCCGCGATCCGGTCGATGTTCGGGGTCTCAATGTACCTCCGGTCGTAGGTGCTGATCGTCTGATATGAATGGTCATCGCACATTATGTAAACGATGTTCAACGGCTTGTCGGCTTTATCATCCGAATTATCCGTTGAACCGCAACTTACAACAAAAATAGCCCAGAGCGGTGACATGACCACCGATCCTGACATTGACATTATTTTTGGTTCTCTCATATTGTCCTGTCAATGCTGTTTTACCTTGGTGACGTGATACTCCGGTCCAGAATAGAGTTCTATATATAGTTTACGCGATTTACCTGTAGTATTAGGCTCCACATAAATCTTAAGGACATCACTGAATGGATTATCATATTCTACTTTCAGCCACTCATACTCAACATATTCTTTACCGTCCTCACCGTCTCCTATTGAACCGTGATTACCTTTATAGTCTTGAATCGAAGCATGGGTAAATGACGTATTACCGGAAATGGATGTCACTCCACCTTCCTTTGGGAAAGTCACTTCCTTTGGGAAACCAAAGTCCTTCTCTTCAAAGCAAGAAACACAAAACAGAGAAAGACTACACCAAATTATTATACCCAGAATATTTTTCATGGCTTATCGTATGTGATGACTTTCAGCAAGTTATTATAATTCCGACTTCCCCCATAAGAGGTATTTGGATCGTGTCAGCGGATTTTCATCGTTTAGTGCAATTAAAACGTTCGAATTTACACAAAAAAAACGACTTCCGCAAAGACAAACAAAACAAATGTCAACTTTACTTCGCTTTCCTCAAGACGATCTCATCGGTCGTGCCATTGTTGGCGACCACCTTGAACGTGTCCTCGTCAGTTTTCAGACGGACGGCAGGGAATGTCCAGACGACACCGCTGGACTCTCCGGACGATGTCAGACGGGCTACCTGACGGCCGTTCTGGTAGAGGGTAAGGTACTTGGCGTTGCTATAGACCTTGATGCGCAGATCCTCCCCGGCAGGGAAATACCGGAGCCGGCGTGAAGTGATGTAAACGGTGGTCTCGTCCTTGTTCCAGAGAGATTTGTAAAGATAGAACACATCCTTTCTCGTCTGTCGGTCACGAGTGACAAGACCCTTGTCATTCATATACTTACGGTCGTTGTTCCTGACATATTTGACACCATCCTCCGAGTCCATATAGCCTTCCTGACGGTTTGCCACTGGAAAATCGAAGAGAACCCAGACCGAAGTGAAGTTCAGCCACGGCATAGCTTTGATCTGCCTGGCGTAGGACTCGTGGAAGAGGTTGCCGTATTCCTCGGGATGCCGTGAGTCGTCCTCCTTGTCGCGGACCGCTTCGGCGGGATTCCACACGTGACAGTAAGGGTTGACGCCGACACCATATTCAGAGACATTGAAAGGAGTGTCGGGCTTCATTGTGTGAAGTTTCTTCATAGATGTGGAAAGACCGCTGAAATCGTTCGGTGTCCAATACCAGCCGTAATAGATGTTCTGCGAGCAGAAGTCGCCTTTAAGGGCAGGATAACCATCCCGGGCAAGTCTTGAGCAGTCGGTGAAACCCACGAAACGGTACGGGTCCAGTTTCTTGGTGAAGTCGTAAAGCCTTTCGGTCTCCCTGGCCACACGTTCCGCGTCGAACTGCCCTTGAAGATCGTTGTTGTTGCCCCAGGTGTCAAGTTCGTTCCACATCCCCCAGAATGCGATGGACGGGTGATTGTAGAGGTTGCTGACCATCTCTTTCATCTGATGGTGGATGTTGTTGAAATAGCTCTGGGTGGCGTCCGTTCCGCAGACGTTGACCCAAGGGACTTCGGTCTGCACGATGATGCCCAGAGAATCACAAAGCTGGAACGCAAAGTCGTTGTGCGGATAATGCGCAAGACGCAGGAAATTGGCTCCCAACTCCTTGACGATGCGGTAGTCGCGGCGGTAATCTGCCTGTGCCAGCGCGGAAGCCTTGCCGTCCGTGTCCTGATGCATCGCCACACCGCGCAGAGGATAAGGACGGCCGTTGAGAATGAAACCGCGTTCGGGATCCATCTCGATTGAACGGTAGCCTATCTTGGTCTCCGCGATGTCCATCATTCTCTTTCCCTTGAAAAGCTCAACCCTCAGGGTGTAGAGGTAAGGGTCCTTCATTCCGTCCCATAGGTGAAGACCGGAAAGAATGAACTCGTGGTCGAAGTCATATTCAGAGAAAGCCCTTACAGGCACCTCACGGTCAGCCTGATAGCCGAGAACTCCGTTCGCCTCAAGCAACTGGACACGCACCAGGATGCTTGCGTCCTTGTTGCCGGAGTTGACGAGTTTCGCCCTGACATTCGTGACCACCTTCTTCCGGGAGACCTCAGGGGTCTCGCAGCGGAGCCTGTACATACCGTAATCCTCCGGAGACAGATAGACATCGTCCATAACCAGAAGCCAGACAGGATTATGCAGACCGCCATTCTTGTTGAAATCTGACGTCACAGGCGCCATAGCGACATCCTCGGTGTTGTCACAGACTACCTCAAGCCTGTTGACACCTTTCCTCACCGCCTCGGATATGTTCACGGTGAATGGAGTGTAGCCACCCTTGTGGGCTGCGACCTGTTCACCGTTGACCGACACGACCGCTGCTTGGGCGGCACCCTCGAAAAGAAGATAGTAGTTCTTCTTCACATCGTTGATTCTCAAGTCGCAACGATATGTAGCCTTGCCACGGTAGTAATAAGGAGAATGGCCATCCTCGGCGTTGTAGGAATGCGGCACGCTCACGGTCTGCCAAGAAGAGCCGTCCTTGCTGAACTCCCATTCCTTCAGCTGTTCCTGACGGAAACCACGGATTTGAGCCTCCACCGGGAGGACTGAAAAAAGAACCGCCGCGAGCACGGCGCAAAGAAAATGTCTTTTCATCAAGATGAATGATTTACGCATAATTAGACAAAGTTAGCAATAATCATCGGAATTTCTTAACTTAGCACCCGATAATCATCAATCATTTCGTCCTATGGATAGAAACGGCTTAAGAAACTATGACAAGACAGGAACGGTCCGCGACTGGTTCAGATACTTCGCACCGGTGTTCATCACTTTCTCCGCCGCGCTTGGCTTCATCACAAGGATAATCCTGCTTTTCGTACCTCCGACAGTGACCGGATTCACCTCTGTCGAGTGGGTCAAGATATTCCTGCTGGGTTTCATCAACGACATTGCCTTCTCCCTGCTGGCGCTCGCCCCGGCGATGCTGGTCAATGCCACACTGAACGACGCGAAATACAAAAAGCCGCTCAGCGCCATCATAGGAGCCGCACTGATTGGCTTCGCGGCATATTCATTCCTGCCGTCCAACATATTCACTGAATATGGTTCCGTTGTTCCCGGCCTGACGAGGGGACTCTCGCTCCTGCTGCTCGGCGGCTTCTGCCTCAGGCTGTTCCTTCCGCGCATCCGGAAAGGTTGGTGCAAGACCGGGCTGCTGTTCACGATGGGGCTGTACGTGTTCCTGATGATTCTCAATGTCATTTCAGAGTGCATCTTCTGGAACGAGTTCGGCGTGCGGTACAACTTCATAGCCGTTGATTATCTTGTATATACCAACGAGGTGTTCGGGAACATTCTGGAGTCCTACCCTGTCGTTCCGATGTTCCTCGGGGTGCTGCTGGTGACGGTGCTTGTCTGCTGGCGGATGTTCCGGGGGAAGGATTTCAGCGAGGCCGGCAACGGTGGGGCGGTCCCTTTTCTGGCCACGTTCGCGATATATGCCATCCTGTTCACCGGAAGTCTCTTCTGGCTGCGGTTCAGCTACCGTAACCTACAGAGCACCAACAACTACGCCACGGAGCTTCAGTGCAACGGCTGCTGGAATTTCCTTGAGGCGTACAGCAGCAGCACTCTTGAATATGACCGGTTCTACCGGATGCTTCCTTCCGATGAGGCTTCGGCTCTGAAGCTTGAGCTCTGCAATCAGATCGCCTCGGCAGACTCCGGGAGCGAAAAAGAATCGGCCATTGAGCAATTCAACTCGGTCACCGAACCTGTCGAAGTGACCACAACAAGCAATAACGGAGTACAGATTATCAGAGACACCATCCCCGCCATCAGGAAAAACATCGTGACAATCGTTGTGGAGAGCCTGAGCGCCGATTTCCTGACGGCCTACGGCAACAAGGACGGCCTGACCCCGAATCTTGACACCCTGATCGGGAAGAGCCTCGTCTTCGACAACCTCTACGCCGCCGGCAACCGTTCCGTCCGCGGCCTTGAAGCCCTGACCCTATGCCTCCCTCCGAGCGCAGGGGAAAGCATCATCAAACGTCCGGACAATGCAGCCCTGTTCTCAACCGGCACAGTGTTAAGAGCCAACGGTTACACCTCAACCTTCATTTACGGAGGCGACAGCTATTTCGACAATATGCGTACCTACTTCTCCGGCAACGGATTCGAAGTGATGGACAAGTCCCGCTATCCGAAGGAGGACATCACCTTCGCCAACATCTGGGGCGTCTGCGACGAGGATTCGTACAGGGTGGCGCTGAAAGAGTTCGACAAGAAGGCCGAGAGCGGAGCGCCGTTCTACGCCATCATATTCACAATCAGCAATCACCGTCCGTACACTTTCCCGGAAGGGAAGATCACCTACGACGGTGAGATGAAGTCGCGCTCCGCCGCTGTGAAGTACACTGACCACGCCATCGGACAGTTTCTCGCCGAGGCTTCAGGCAAACCGTGGTTCGGCAACACCGTCTTTGTCATCGTGGCCGACCACTGCGCCTCAAGCGCCGGCAAGACCAGCATCCCGGTGGACAAGTACCACATCCCGGCGATCGTCTATTCCCCTGGCTTCATCCAGCCTCAAAGGGTGGAGAAACTCTGCTCGCAGATTGACCTGATGCCGACAGTCTTCTCGCTGTTGCATTTCTCCTACGACTCGAAGTTCTACGGTCAGGACATTCTCGCTCCTGAATATGCTCAAAGGGCGTTTATGGCCACCTATCAGGATCTCGGTTACTACAGTGATGATGTGCTGACCGTCCTTTCGCCGGTTCGCCGCATCCGGCAGTTCGACGTGAGGGAGGCCGGACCGTGGAGCCACACCGAGACGCCGAAGGAGACACCGGCGGACTCCCTGGTGAGGGAAGCCCAGGCCTTCTACCAGACCGTCAACCTCCTGCCCGTGGCCAGAGAATAGGCCACAGGACAAGGAGGAAGCCGCATCCGAAGCGTTTTCACGCTGATGCCCAAATGCAGTCCAAGTGGTTAAGAAACCTATCTGGAAATCTTGAGGTTGCCGACATACAGTCCCCATTCGCCGTCTTGGACGATCGGGACGGGAACTCCGTCGAGGTTCTTCTCATAGTGGACGGCCTTCAGGTAGGTGTGCGAGTGCCCGCCGACCACAAGGTCAACGCCGCGCGTCCTGCTCACCAGAGTCGGATCCGTGTAAGGCTCGCCCTCGAAACCTATGTGTGTCAAGGCAATGACAATGTCGCACTTCTTCTCGTTCTTCAGGTACTCGGCCCATTTGTTGACCACCTCCGCGTTCACGAAGCCGGGAATCCTGTCGGAGACCTCCTTGGGAACAAGGATTGTGATGTCAGGCATAAGGCCGATGATGCCGATCTTCATTCCGGCCTTCTTCAGTATCGTGTACGGCTTGACGTACTTTGCCAAGGCCACATTCGAGAAATCGTAGTTGGCGCAGACGACAGGGCATTTGACCCTCGCAAGACGGCGGGCAAGTTCATCCACACCGTTGTCAAACTCGTGGTTGCCCAAGGTTATGCAATCGTACTTCAAGGCGTTTATGAGGTCAACCTCTATGTCGCCTCCGAGGACGGAGAAATAAGATGTGCCCTGGTCAAAGTCTCCGGCGTGGAGAAAGAGGACGTTCCTCTTTCCGTCAGCCTTCACGACACTGTCCCTGTAGGCGGCGCGCTCAATCACTCCGCCGCGTCCCTTCCACTCCCCCGCACGTTCAGGCTCAAGATGGCTGTGGGTGTCATTTACGTGAAGTATCGTGAGCCGCTTCTGGGCAGCGGCGTCGATGTTCGACAACGCCGCGAGCAGGATTATTCCTAAAACTATCTTTCTCATTATTCGTTCTCCTTTAAGATTGTGATCCATTGCTGGTTCTCGAATTCAATCGGCTTGCCGGCCGCGGTAAGGCTCTGGACATAGGCAAGCATAGTGTCATAGAGGTAGCTGTCGCACTTTATGACTTCGACGGCATTGTTCGCTACCTTGTACCCGTCACCGCCGTCAAGCAGAAAGTCAAGAGTGGCTATCCCATAGATTCTGTCGTCATCGATAGGCTCTCCGCCGACGGTGGCGGAGACAATCTTGCCGTCCGCGGCGACAACCTTCACTCCGCCGATGATCTGGAACTTCTTGGAGGCCATCTGGTCAAGCAGCGCACGAACGTCACGCCCGCGCAGCGCCACATAGCAGATGTGGTTGCGGAAAGGGAACATCGACATAATGTCGTCATAGAGAACCTCCCCGGCAGGCATATCAATCCGGATTCCGCCTGTGTTGGCAAAACCGATGTCAACCTTCCTGTCAAGACTGTCGGCCACGGCGCGCATCAGCTCGTCAATGTACCAGTCGTGGATCTCGCATTCAGGATAAGTCCTGACCATCGCTCTGGTCGAATAGCCGATCACGGTTTTCACCTTCGCCATCGCCGGCTGGGCATCGAGCATTATCTTCGCCACTTCCTTAACAGTCCCTCTGCGGAACTTGCGTCCGTTCGGCGCATAGTAGGTACAACCTTTGACCGTTCCCATCGCCTCGGCTACATTCGAAGCGTTGGAGGCCACTACACCCGTACGGTGTCCATCGACCGGATCTGTCGTCCAAGTCTCGATCTGTTTCTGCGCCGAAAGGCTTACCCCACAAGCGAGAAACAACAGCAACATAAATGTTTTTTTCATAATTGTATTAAGAATTACTTGATTTTTAACCATTTCCATAGATCCTTAAAGGTGGATTTCTTTCCGAACATCAGGATTCCGACCTTGTAGATCTTGGCCGAAAGCCACGCGCAGCCAAGGAATGTGACAAGCAGCAGCGCGATCGAGACAACCAGCTGCCACATAGGCACACCATAAGGGATTCTGGCCAGCATCACAATCGGAGATGTGAACGGAATCATCGACCCCCAGACCACAACTCCGCTGTCCGGATTCCGGAACGCCATCAGTATGATGCAATATGCGATCATCAACGGAATCGTCAGCGGCATCTGGAGCTGCTGCGAATCCCCTTCGTTCTCGACGGCGGACCCCACAGCCGCGAACATCGAAGCGTAGAGCAAATATCCCAGAATGAAGTAGATAAGGAATGACACAATCAGTTTCACCCAAGGAATATTCACGAGAGTGCCGATGATCACGCTCATCTCATCCGGCTCGCCGGCCACAACCTCGGAGGAATCCGCGGCAGCGGTCAGACCGGCCGTGGCGTTCCCGAGAGTCTGCATCTGATCGGCCGGAACACCCATCGTCTGGGCCATCATCTCCGGATTGCCGGACATCTGGGCGAACATATCTTTACCGACCAAGGTCGTGGCGACGGAGACAAGCACGCCCGTGAGGATGATCCAAAGGAAGAATTGCGTAAGAGCCACAAGGGCAACGCCGACAATCTTGCCGAACATCAGGTCGATGGCCTTCACGGACGAAATAAGGACTTCGACCACCCTGCTGGTCTTCTCCTCGATGACGCTGGACATCACCTGCGCGCCGAACATCATTATGAACATCCAGATGACGATTCCGAGGAGCATCGAGATGACCATATATATCCCGGACTCGGAAATGGTCTCATTGCCTTTATCGTCCATCGTGTACTCGGTGACCTTGACGTCCGCCTTCACCTCTTTCATAATCTGCGAGAGGTTATCGATGCCGTACTGCCTCACGCGGTACTCCTCCACCGCGTCATTGACCTTGGCGGCAAGTCCGGAGGTGAAATCAACCCCGAGAGGGTCTTTTGAATATGTCTGCACGGAAACCGTCCTGTTCAGCGTGTCCAGCGGAGAGACCACAACAAGGACATCCTTGCCGTACTCCCCCAGGCTCGCCTTCACGGACTCCGGATCCTCCGAAGAATAGTCAGCGAACGTAAGCCTGTCCGTGTCTTCAAGATGGTTCATCACGATGCCGGAGCGGTCCACCACGGCGACATTCTGTCTCCTTTCCTTCGTGCCTGCCATAATGAAACCGATGGACACCATCGCCGCGGCGAAGATAACCGGCACGAGGAACGTAGTCACAAGGAATGACTTTTTCTTGACGCGGGTAAGATACTCCCTCGCTATGACAGTCTTTATTATTCTGAAATTCATAGCTATGCCTCCTCTGTTACAAGTTTTATGAATATGTCGTTCATCCTCGGAATCAATTCCTTGAATGAATTGACGACGATGCCCTGCGTCAACAGGGCCGAAAGCGCGTCATTGGAGTAGGCGTTCTCCCCTAATGCCAGCACGGCGGTGTGGCGGCCGGCATTGTCCTCGTCGGAAAGGACTTTGAAGATGCCGTCGGCGTCCCTCAGCTTGTTCTCGCCGGTGTAAACCAGCTCAATGTTGTTGTTCCCGTACTTGTGACGGATCTCGTTGACCCCGCCGGTGATCACGACGTGGGATTTGTTGATGAGGGCGATGTCGTCGCAAAGCTCCTCAACGGACTCCATATTGTGGGTCGAGAGGATTATTGTGGCTCCCTCGTCCTTAAGTCTGAGGATTTCCTTGCGGATAAGTTCGGCGTTCACCGGATCGAATCCCGAGAACGGCTCGTCAAGTATCATCAGGGAAGGTCTGTGAACCACAGTCGTGATGAATTGAACCTTCTGGGCCATACCCTTGGACAGTTCCTCGACCTTCTTCTTCCACCAGTCCTGAATTCCGAAACGCACGAACCACTCTTTCAAAGCTTTACGGGCTTCGGCAGCGTTCATACCTTTCAACTGAGCCAGATACATAGCCTGGTCTCCGACCTCCATCTTGCGGTAAAGTCCGCGCTCCTCAGGAAGATAGCCTATCTTTTCGACATCCGACTGGGTTATCGGACGGCCGTCGAAGAAAACTTCCCCCCCATTCGGGATGGTTATGCGGTTGATGATGCGGATAAGGGTGGTCTTGCCGGCTCCGTTCGGACCCAGAATACCGAATATTCCGCCTTTCGGGACGCTCACGCTGACGTTGTCAAGCGCGACCTTCTCCCCAAAATTCTTGCAGACATTCCTGCATTCAATGATGAATTCGCTCATATACTCAATATCTTACTGGTCAATTCGACAAGCAGTTCGCCCGGGGTCGCTTCCCCGGCCTCTCCGCCTTTGCCCTTGTAGTCATATTCGCAAAGCAGGGAGATAACTTCCATCGCCTTGCGGACCGGATAGTTGGACACCGCAATGTCATATTCCTTCCAAAAATAAGGGTTCACGCCTTGAAGCGCCGCGGCGATGGCGGTTCTGTCCGGATAGCGGTTCTTTTCCTTCAGCGCTGCGTACTTCAGGATTCTGGCGAAATGGGTGTAGAGGGCGCTGACGGCCATCGGCAAGGCGAATTTCGCAGCCTCACCGATCCGGGCTGCGATGCGCAAAGCCTTCGCCCCGTTTTTCGCCGAAAGCTCCTTGGTCAGTTCAAATACGCTGAACTCACGGCTGATGCCGACATTCCGCTCTATGTCCGAGACAGAAATCCGCTTCGTTCCCTCCGGAAGGTTCTTCAGCATCTTGTCGGTCTCGACGGCGATGCGGCTCAGATTCGTGCCGGCGGATTCAGCCAACAGAGCGGCTGCATCGGGATCGATTGACAGTCCCCTGCCGGAATAATACTGGGCGATCCACGACGGCATCTCGTAATCCCTCAACGCGGTGGACTCCAAGACTATGCCATTTTTGGAAGCCTGTTTGTACAACGCCTTCCGCTTGTCGGCCGAAGCCCCGCGCATCAGAAGCACAAGGACAGTGGAATCCAAAGGTTTCTCACAGTAAACCGAGAGTTTCTCCAGATCCCGCATCGCCTGGGCGTCCTTCACGACGACAAGCTGTCTCTCGGCCATCATCGGAAATCGTCTCGCAGCGGTTATGACAGTGTCAGCATCCACATCAGCTCCGTAGCAGACCGTCTCGTTGAAATCCCTCGACGCCTCGTCAAGGGCGTTCTCGATGACAGCGTCGCAGACCTGATCCGTATAATACGGCTCGTCCCCCATCAGAAGATAGACGG
Organism: Eggerthellaceae bacterium; assembly: GCA_963604245.1. GTDB lineage: Bacteria > Bacteroidota > Bacteroidia > Bacteroidales > UBA932 > Cryptobacteroides. The sequence goes on along the minus strand of CAVCPY010000088.1, from coordinate 14,920 downwards.
GAGCGAACTGTCCGGACTTGACAGCGGAGATTATTTCGCGGCTACGGATGCCGGCATCAACTGTTCCCTTGGCCATTCAAATCCTTGTCAATACTTGAAATCCAATGTTTTACGAATATCCTCGGAAGAAGAGCCGACAAGAATCCGGTAAGTCCCCTTCTCGGCTGCCCAGTCGTGTTTCCCGGCATCGAAATAGCTGATGGAGGACTTGTCCAGAGTGACTTTCACCTCGCTTGACTTGCCGGGTTCAAGGAATATCTTCCCGAAACCCTTGAGTTCCTTGACCGGACGCTCCACCGAGCTTTCAGGCGCGCTGACATAGACCTGCACGACCTCCGCTCCCGCAACGGAGCCGGTGTTCTTCACCGGAACGGTGACTGTCAGGCCTTTTTCTATGGAACCCGAGGTCTTCGGCTCGCCATATTCAAATGTGGTGTAGCTAAGGCCGTGGCCGAACGGGAAGGTCGGCCTGATGGCGCTGTGCTCGAACCAGCGGTAGCCCACGAAGATTCCTTCAGTGTAGGTCTCGTCGAAGATTGTCTTGTCCTGAACTCCCATCTTGACCGTCTCCTTGCGGGGGATGCCGGGGTACTGGATTTCTGACTGGACAGGATAGTCCGCCAGCGTGGCTCCAATCGTGAACGGCAGCTTTCCGGAAGGTGTCACATCACCCGAAAGCACATCGGCAAGAGAGTGGCCGGCCTCGCTTCCGAGGTACCAGTCCTGAACTATTCCCGGGATCCTGTCCGCCCAAGGCATCGCCACGGCGTTTCCGGAGATGTTCACAACCACAAGCTTATGGTTGACGGCGGCAAGAGCCTCAATCACAGTGTTCTGTGAATATGGCAGGTCGTAGCTTTCCCTGTCGTTGCCCTCACTGTCCTGGTGGTCGCTCTTGTTCAGACCGCCGATGAACACCACGTAGTCGGCATCCTTGGCGGCGGCCACGGCGTCAGCGATAAGCTTTTCCGCCGAACGGGTCTCGCCGAGATTCTGTCCGGTCGTCACACCGTCGAACTGTCCGCCGGGGTCGCCGACATATCCGCGCTCGTAGATGACCTCGGCATCTGCGAACCGCTCCCTGATTCCATCCAGAGGAGAAACCTCGTTCTTGACTTTCAGCGAGGAGCTTCCGCCGCCCACCGTCATCATCTTCACGGCATTCTCACCGACAACCAGAATCTTCTTCGCCCCCTTTATCGGAAGGATTCCGTTCTCGTTCTTGAGGAGCACGATAGACTCCGAACCGATCTTTCTGGCCGCCGCGATGTGTTCCGGACTGACGAACGAGCCGAACGGACGGTTTCTGTCCATAACGGTGCGGAACATCAGCCTCAACACCCTACGCACCTTGTCGTCAAGCACTTCCGTGCTGTATTTCCCTTCTTTGATTCCTTTGAGGTACGGTCCGGAGAGGTAGTAGTCGGCGTAGGCGTTCGACACGGAACTGTTCAGTCCGTTGGTGAAGGTTCCGAACTCCATATCAAGACCGTTGTTCACAGCCTGCTGCGTGTCGTGTGTTCCGCCCCAATCGCTGACCACGACTCCGTCGAATCCCCATTCTCCCTTGAGGATGTCGTTCAGGGTGTACTGGTTATGGCAGCACCACTGGTTTCTGTAAAGGTTGTAGGATCCCATCACCGCCCAGACCTTCCCTTCAGTGACAGCGGCCTTGAAAGCCGGAAGGTAAATCTCGTAGAGAGTCCTGTCATCCACCGTCACGTGTGTCGTGAAGCGGTTGAGTTCCTGACTGTTGAGAGCGAAATGCTTCACGCAGGCCGCCACTCCGTTGCTCTGCACCCCTTTGACGTACGGCACCACCATACGCCCCGAAAGGTAAGGGTCTTCGCCCATATACTCGAAACTGCGCCCGTTCAGCGGGGTTCTGCAGATGTTCACTCCAGGCCCCAGAAGCACGTCCTTCTTGCGGTAGCGCGCCTCCTCCCCGATGCTTTTGCCGTAAAGGGCGGACATCTCGGTGTTCCAGGTGGCCGCAAGCGCGGTCAACGCCGGGAAAGCCGTGCAGGAGTCGTTTGTCCATCCGGCCTGGCTCCATTTGTCCCAAAGCACCTCCGGACGGATTCCGTGAGGGCCGTCGGAAGTCCAGATTTCAGGGATGCCAAGCCTCGGCACGCCGGCGGAGCTGAACTTTGACTGGGCGTGCAGCACAGCCACCTTCTCCTCGGTCGTCATCCTTGACAGGGCATCCTCCACCCTCTCCTCGATGTTTCTTGTTTCATCAAGAAAGACAGGTCCGCCGTCCCCGGCGGCCTGTCTTCCGACACCTCTCTGCTGACCGCATGCGGCGGCGATGCCGGCCACAGCCATCAAGCTCAGGATCAATTTCGTTTTCATTCTATGCTTCGAATTTCTTTTCTTTCGTCCTTATGATCTTCTCCTTCATAAGATCGACCGCCGCGCTTACGGCATCCTCGAACGAAGTCGAGTTCCTCTCGATGACAAGATCCTGACCGTAGGCCCTTGTCTGAATCCTGACATTCTTGTTGTCCGGCTCTTTGAGCAAAGATAAAGTCACCTCCATTCCGTCAAGATGGTCGCTGAATCTGGAAAGTTTCGAGACCTTCTTCTCTACATAGTCGAGCAGTTTCTGATCCGCGTCGAACTTCAGGGATTTTACTCTAATCTCCATTTTTACCTCCGCTTTTTGCCCTTGGATGGGCGTTAACATAAACTTTTTTCAGTTTCTCGACGGTGTTGTGCGTATAGACCTGCGTCGCCGCGAGCGTGGAATGTCCCAGAAGCTCCTTTATCGAATTGAGATCCGCGCCATCGTCCAGCAATTCCGTGGCCAAGGAATGCCTCAACACGTGTGGAGACTTTCTCCCGGTGATGCTTCCGATCCGCCCAAGCGCCCGTTTTATCGCCCTGTCAATGAAAACCGGATAGAGTTTCAGTCCCTTGCCGGTCACAACCAGAGGCTCGCTTGCCGATCTTTCGCGACCAACCATCGTTTCAACCGATTGTAAATATAATGAAATTTCCTTACAAAGCGAAGAAACGAGCGGAATTTCTCTCACTTTGTCTCCTTTCCCCTTCACTGTCATCGTCCGTCGAGAAAAATCCACATCCCCGATCCGAAGCCCGATCAATTCCGCCCGCCGCATCCCGGTGCAATAAAGCAGCGACACTATGAGCCTCTCAAGTCTTCTGGAATATGCCGTCTCGGATGCCTTGTCCTGTCCCGTGACAAGGGCAAGGTTCTCCTCGGAGGCGTCACATTCAGTCCCGGCGAAATATTCGTTCATCGACTCTTCCCTGTAGAACACAGGCAGCCTTTTCTCGACCTTGGGTTTCGCCACAGTCCGCACCGGATTGGCCGTCAGCCTTTTCTCCTTCATCAGGTAGCGGCAGAACCCCGAGAGCACAGACAGGTGCAGTTTGACCGTCCGAGGAGAGTCGCCTTTCGACTCCATCAGAAAAACCTCATAACTCCTGATGGTCTGATGGTTGATAGATCCCAACAGATCCACGTCGCTAGCGGCTCCGCAGAACCCGACAAACTCCTTCAGCACATCCGAATATATCGTCTGAGTCCTGACGGAATATCTCCGGATGTCCTTTATATAAGAGAGGTAATCTTCAATCAACATTTTTGGTAACCGCCAAGAAGCAGTACCGCAAATATATGGAATTAGAAGCTGTTAAAAAAATAATCCTCCTTTTAGAAGCTGTTTTGAAATGGTTCCCGAATTTTATTATGCGGATTATTCGAGACATTTTTCGGCTTTGGAAAAGGGAGCGTAGCCGTAGCTACGTGACCGATGACAAAGATGAAAATGGCCGGAAAGGCCGTGTAAGAAAAGAGAGGAATCGTTTCAAAACAGCTTCTTAAAACAACTTCTTATTCCCGGAATCTCCAGCTTCCGGTTTTCCGCCAAGCGCCATACGCACCTGACCTCATTCAGGCGTAGCTGTGCATTCCGCCGAGGAGGTAGTTGACACCGAAGTAGGTGAAGAGGACGGAGGCTGATAAGATAAGGGTGTAGATGTGGTAGGCACGTGGACTGTGCAGGAACGGGAGACGGGTCCGGTGTACGCCGAGAGAGGCGATGAGGAAAGTGATCAGCGCCCAGGTTTCCTTCGGATCCCAGTTCCAGTAGGAACCCCAGGAGACATTGGCCCAGACGGAGCCGGCGATTATGCCGGAGCCAAGAAAGAACAGAGCCGGATACATCAGGGCTTCGGACATCCGGGCCATCTTCGCGGAAGCACCTGAGGCGATCAGACCACAAATGCCGTTGATCATGATTACGGCCAGAATGGTGTAGGAGAGCATCATCAGCGAGACGTGGACGCTCAGCAGCGGGGAGGACAGAACCGGCATCAATTGGGTGACGGCGGGGTTGGCGTCACCCATCGCGGAAACGAGGGCGGCAAGCGACGCTACTATGATTCCAAATGGCAGCATAATCGGGAACTTCCTGAAACTCAACACGGCGGCAAGCATTGCAGTCCAAGCAATCGAAAGCATCGTCTCCGCACCGTTTGAGAAAGGAATATGCCCGCCCGCTACCCAGAGAAGTCCCAGGACAACTGTCAGCACGAGGAAAAACACGAAAGCGGCAGCGATTCCCGCGGCCTTGAATAATCCGGAAAAACATCCCTGTTCTGTCGTCAGGGGTGAAAGGTTCTCTGAACCGGCCGTCGAAACGGTGTCTGTCAGTTCTCCTGCGACCATCCGGCGCATCGCAACCGCAAGCATCACCAGACCAATGATCAAGAAAGTACCGGCGATCGGAAACAACGGTGGCAGAGCGTTGTACGCCCGCTCTGCCTTGATGCGGTACAATGGTGGCAGACTCTCCCCCATCTTGCTTTCCTGAAAGCGGCGCAGCTTCTCCAGCGACCCGCACAACCGGTCATATTCACGGTTCACCACCAGCTCGAAGATGTAGTCCATAGACTTGCGGACGAAAAGCCACTCTTCGTCGGCGACTCCTTCCGGCAGCCTGTCGCTCTGGGAGTACCATCCAAGCCGCCCCGTGCTGTCCCGAAGAGGGTAGATCTTCAGCAAGTCTCCTGAATACAGCGCCTTGACGGTCGCCTCCTTGTCCATTGCGTCAACCGCCTTTTTCCGGTTGTGCATAGGGATATTCCTCCAGCTTGTGCCGTAGAACATCCAGCCGGTAAGCACCTGCTCGTCAGTCAGTCCCTTGATTCCGGAAGTTCCGTAGAGCTTGGCGCTGAAATCCGAGGCGAGAGTCTGGAGAGGGCATATTCTTCCGTGGTACAGCACATAGAGTTCTCCGAACTCTGCGGCGATGTTTTTCGGCAGGGCTTTCGGGGCAGCCGAACCTCGTCGTGCCGGAGTCTCTTTGGCTGGTACGCCGCTATATTCGGAAATCCGGCCTTCGGTATTCTCCGCCGCTGAAGCAGTCGCCTCCAAGCACAGGGCAATCGCAATGACCGATGAATATCCCAATGCGTTCCCGAAAAACTTCTTGAATCTCCTGTCCGTAAAGAAAAACGCGAGAAGCCCGAGAAGCAGCAGCGCATAGCCGGTGTAGATGACAGCGATGCCGACCGGATCGTGGCTTACGGTGAAAGTCACTCCTGCCTCATCGCTGTCATAGTCAGTCTGATAGAAACGATAACCTTTGCAGGACAGGATGCGGTTCATCCTCACCTCGCCCTCGCGGATTACGGAGCCGTTCCTTGTGAAACGAAGCCGTGAGCTGTAGTCCGAAGCAGCGTCCGTTCCGGAATGGTAAAGCACCTTGAAGCCCTCAAGTTCCACACTGAAAGGCAGTTCGAGAACAGTTCCGTCCTTGGTCTCGAGAGCCCGGGAGGATTCTCCTTCACGCACGTGAAGCGTCCCTTTACTGGCCGAAAAGGTTGTAACAAGCGCTCCCGCCAGAATCAGCGCCAGCGAAAGGTGCAGCACCAGGGCCGCCGGCCGCCCCGCAAAAAGTCTCGTCATAATCAAAGGAAGCCTCCAAAGTCAATCAGTCAAGACTTTGGAGGATATGTATTAAAAATTATATCGAGTTGATGAACTTGACTACCGCATCCCTTTCGGACTTGGAGAGGGCGCGGAAATTCTCGACGGATTTGCGTGCGTCGCTCTTGGCGCTTCCGTGCCACATAATCGCCTCGACAACAGTCCTTGCGCGGCAGTCGTGCAGCCTGTCAACTCCGCCGGCCACCAGTTCGCTCAGGCCTCGTCCCCAAAGCGGAGTCGTCCTGCACCAGCCGGTACGGATGTCGTTCTGCATAAAGAGACGGTGCTGAACCATATCGGTGTATGGCCAGATGGTCTGGTGCGGATAACGGGGAAGTCTCGGGTCGTTGTCCTTGAAGAAACCGTTAGGGTCGGTCACGTTGTCCTCTCCGGTCGTCCAGCTTGGACGATGACAGTAAGCGCAACCGATCTTAGTGAAGAGTTCCTTGCCTTTGATGACCTCCGGATCGTCCATATCCCTGGCCGCAGGAACGGCCAGGCCCCTGTGCCAGATCATGAAATCGGCATATTCATCATCCGTCATCTCAGGTTTGAGATCCTTGGCCATCAGATAGTTGTAAATGTCCTCCTGAACATTTCCCGTCTTGTTCTCGTCAGGGAAATATTTGTAGAAATCCTTCTGGACATCAGGATCCTGCGAAGCCACCTTGGCGTAGGTCGCCGTCATATAGTGGTAACGTCTGTCGCTTCGGGTGACATTGGTGATGTTCCAGATGGCGTTCGCGCCGGCAGCATCCTGAAGCGGCCCGCGGCTCAACGCATAGGTGAAACGCTTCGGGTGGGTCGTCTTGCCGTAAAGGCTTGTCCACTCGCCGTTCGCGAAGATCGCCGGATTCAGTTCAGCGCCGGCAGCCTCCTCCTTGGCATACTGCGCCTTGAGGTCATCGTCGTCGATGGCGTCCAGAAGTCCGACACCATAGACACCGATTGTGGACTCGACCCTGAAACGTACGTTTGAATACGGCACCGTTGTCGTCTCGCCGTTCTTCGTCACCTCAAGCGGCACGTAGAAAGCGTCTTCCGGCACAATCACCTCCGGATAAATCAGGCTATAAGATTCTCCGTCAGGGAACCGGTTGCCCCACTCGTCAGTATATTCAAGCCAGTTGATCTTGATGTTGCTTTCATCGACCGGAGCCTTGAAAGGAGCTACGGCGAGCGTCTGCGGCATTCCGGTCACAGAACTCAGGTAAGTGTCTGTGTCGTCAGTGATTACCAGAAGGTAGCCGTTGCCGTTCTTGTCGGCCTTGTACTCGGTCTGGCGCTTGCCGTGACTGTAGTTCGGGTGGCAGTAGAGGCATCCGCGACGTACCATCAGCGGGCCGAGGCCGCTGAAGGCCCCGTCCTTGTTCTCGTTGAAATCCCTTTCAAAGAACATCTCTCCGTTCTTGAAAGCCTGGATCATCCCGGAATTCTCAATTACCGGTGTCGGCTGTTCGTAAGCCGAAGCACTTGAGTTGAAAGCTGTTCCAAGCTTTCCACCGGCATACCATTCATCGCCCAGCTCGGTTGGAGCTTCCGGTTCATCAGCGCCTCCGTTGCCGTTGCACGCAGTGAAGGCAAATATGGCAGCGGAGAGTATCAGCAGTGATTTATTCATAATATTTTCCATTTCTATATCGGCGGAAGGATCAGCCGTCATAACCGGCCAATCCTTGGATGTCATTACAGTATAGTATCGACCTTAGTCATTGATCAAAGCCTGACGCGCAACCTCAAGGGCATCGTTAAGGTCGTTGCACGCGTCGATGGCCTCCTTGACCTTGGCGTCTTTGTAGTTCTTGACGAACGGCTTAGGCATCGCGGCGATCTTCTCAAGGCATTTCCCGATCGCAGAGACCACACCCTCATTCGCAGCTTGGTCAACACCGGCAAGGTAAGCGCTCACTGAATATGTCTGTGCGGTTGTCGCCCCAAGAGCCCCGAAATAAGCGCTGCGGACGCTGACGATGTTGTCGTAGAAGTCCTCGATGGAGTTCCACGAGTGAGGAGACTCTATGTAATTCACATCCTCGCCTGTGTAAGGCTTGCCTATCTTCTGCGTACCGACCTCATCCACGATGTCCTTGCAGCCCTCGATGATCTGCTCACTTCCGGCGGTGATTGATTTCCAGACACTTCCCGCCTGACCGCAGAGCCTCATCTGCTCACCGAAATCATCCTCCGGCTCCATCTCTGCCTCCTCAATCAGTTCTTTCTTGGCATCGCTTACGTTGTCAAGTCCGGCCCAGGCGGCCTCAAGCCTCGCCGCACTCAAGGAGAGATCCTTGGCGACCGCGGCGGCGTAAAGAAGTTCCTTCGCTGGGATGGCGGAAGCCGCGCGCTCCTTTCCGTCACGGAATATGATATATTCAATCCCGTGGAATCCGACGAGTCCGTTGTTGAGGTTGGCGACCGTGTTTTCGATGTCAGCCATCATCTTCTCGCTGTCGAGAAGGTTCTCAAGGGCGGTCTTGTCAAGCGGCCAGGTGTCGATGTGAGGGTCAATGCTGTACTTTGACGCGGCTCCGAAAAGGAAGGCCTCGCTCCACTCCCAGTACTGACGGGCGGATTTCCAAAGGTCACAGGCAGTCTTCACGTTGGCATCCGTCGGAGCCGTCTGAAGTTTCCCGATGGCCGCCTGAAGCTCAAGCGACTTGTCAGCGAGATTCTTGTAGGTAGGAATCACAGTGTTGTCCACGAAAGTCTCGTTGACCTTCTGAAGCATCTCCTCCTTGGCGGAGGCCGGGTCTGTGGAATTCTTGTCGCAGGCCACAACGGCGAGAGCTGAAGCAATCAGCGCAGCCGTAAATTTATAACCTTGTCTCATAATCTGTTGTATTTTTAACATTTATTTGTATTTATTCTTTTTTTCAATCCTCAGCTATTCAACACACACTCTCGGAGCGAAGCGACCGAAGGGGTTTCGGGGAATCCTTTCCCCGTGCCCCACCGGGGCTGTCACGCAGTGACTGGGGGTGGAAGTGGTTTCTGAAGTGATGGTCATCACTTCAGAAACCAGCCGCTGAAAGCGATTCCGAGCGTGATGGAAGGTTCGTTGTTGAACGGAGCGACGTAGAAGCGCTTGGAATATTCCGCCTTGATGACGATGTCCCTGATCGGGTACCAGTTGACGCCGGCGGCGATGCGATGCTTTCCGCACCACTTGTAGTCCAGCACGCCGTCGGCCACCTTGAACATCGAATCGTAGTACTCGTAGTGGGCGAAAGCGTAGCACTTGCTCTCCTTTTTGAAGAATGAAAGAATATCATAGCCCACCTCGACGCTGCCGACGATCGCATCGGAACCGACAGCATTGTGAGGAGAAGGGGAAGCATTTGACATATTGTTCTTGTTGAACGCCGTGATCTGCTGTGAATCATTCAGATGCGCATAATCAAAGCAGCCTCTTGCGATCAGGTTGCGCCCCGTGTAGGTGAAGTCCGCCGAGCCTATCATCACCTCACCCTTGCAGTCCTTGTACTTGGAGTTCTTCGTGAGGGAGTTTTTGAAACTTGATCCGAAGTAGCCGCTAAGACCCATCCTGAGTCCTTTGACAGAGTGGTTGTCAATCCTGAATGCCCCGGCGTAGGAGTTTGCTATCTTGAACTCATAAGGGGATCCGGCACCGCCTTGGATGAAGTTTTCGGTGCTGAACCGGTCAGAATCAAGCCCCGGCAGGAACATCAGCTCATAAGACCATTTTCCAAGATTGCCCAGAATCTCGATTCCCGGCTCGTGCCAGGTGCAAGGGAACACGGTGTTCTCCCCTTCCATCCTGTAAGCCGTGAAGAATTCGGTCGGGAGATGGTGGCCGTTAGTCAGCCCCACAGGGATGATAATCATTCCTGTCCTGACCTTGAAAGCGTCACTGAAAGCCTTCTGGAGCCAGAACTGCTCCAAAGCGACCTCGCCTCCGCGCTCGATCTCGCTCTCATATTCACCGGCCTCGTCAGCCTCAAGCTCGACGGCGCTTTCCGTGCCTCCGTGTTCGAACTCGATCTCCGTGCCAAGCGTCCATCCTTTTCCAAAGTCGTACCCAAGATTGATGACGAAGTGCGGGATGTCGAACCGTCCGTGACTCTTGTCATCCTTGTACTGTTCCGGATGGTTATACCTCTGCCAAGCGTCGCTGTAGAAGTTGCGGGTCATCATCGCCTCGCCGTAACCACCTATCGAAAGCCTTTGAGCGTCAGCTGCAAAGCCTGCCGCAATCAGTATTACCAGAAGTAAAATCTTTTGTCTCATTTTTACCTTTTCAATTTGACACGGCAAAAGTACAGCGACACGGAAAGTCCGTCAATCGCAATTTATCGGTATTCTGCACTGTATTGCCCCCTGATTGTGGCGAAAAGTTGGTATTTATCGTTTAAGGATGACACATCGTCCAAGGTCGATCCACTTTCTGATTATTAAATTTGTCGTATATTGTGGTCAAGATATACGCACGAACATTTATGAGATTCATCGGGAATATTCTTTGGCCGTTTTTCCGCAAGACTCCCGGGAAGATTTCCGTATTTGAAGGCCAGTTCAACCCCGCTGGACGCAGTGGTGAGAAGTGCAGTGCAGAAGCCGAGAATCAGGAAAGAGGAGAGGATCTCGATAAGAGAATGTCCACCGAAACGGCAATCTACCGGAGAAACTATGCCATATCACTGGTTTGTCCGAGGGATAGGGTTCTCGCCGGACAAAGCGCAATCGCAAAGAAGATAGAAAAAGTCTTAGAAGCTGTTTAAAAATGGTTCCCGCATTTTATTATGCGGAATTTTCGAGACAGTTTCGGCTTTGGAAGAGGGAGCGTAGCAGTAGCTACGTGACCGATGACAAAGATGAAAATGGCCGGAAAGGCCGCATAAGAAAAAAGAGGTATTATTTTTAAACAGCTTCTTAGTCCACGTGTATGAAGGATAAGGACTATATATGTAGGAGATCATATTCGGGCGGGGACGTCACGTGTGACGTCACGTGTGACGACACTTCCGGCACCAATGGTGGAACCTATCATTAAAGAGTCGGGTCTTTCCAAGAGCGTGATTCGCTGAAAATCCCGCCTATGGAGAGTCCGCGGAACCTCTATAAGTGGAAAAAGCCTACTATTACGCCCATAGAGTTCTAAACCACCAAGGCGAAGGTGATGAATCAGCCTTTGACCGCCACAAGCCCCATCTCGGCGGCCTTGACCCGCATCAGGGTGTCGGCCTCCTCGAAGTTGTTGCCAATCTGACCATCCAAGATGGCTTCTTTTACATATTCCTTCAAAACGCCTATCTCGCGGCACGGGCTTAGGCCATAGACCTCCATCACATATTCGCCGGTGATCGGGTTTTTGAAGTTGCGGATGGCATCCTTGGCCTCGACCTCGACGAGCTTGCGCTTGACAAGCTCGAAATTCTGCCTGATCTTGGCGACCTTGACCGGGTTCTTGGAGGTGATGTCGGCGTTGCACAGGAGCATCAGGTCATCGATCTCATTGCCGGCATCGAACAGCAGACGGCGTACGGCGGAATCCGTAACCTCCTCATCCACAAGGGCGATAGGGCGGTGATGAAGGCTGACCAGCTTCTGGACGTACTTCATCTTCTCATTCAGAGGCATCTTGAGAGCCTTGAAAATTCTCGGAACCATTTTCGAGCCTACAACCTCGTGGCCGTGGAAAGTCCAGCCGACCGAAGGGTCGAAACGCTTTGCCACGGGTTTGCCGATGTCGTGCAGAAGGGCCGCCCACCGGAGCCAGACATTCGGATGTGTGCGGACAGACTCCACGAAACCGTCGCCTCCCTCTTCGGGAGTATAATCCTTGAGTGCGCCCGCGGCGATGCCCTCAACCTCAGATGCCGCCACATTGTCAACGACCTGGAGAGTGTGTGAGAATATTTCCTTATGTCCCTTTCCGTCAACGGACTCCACGCCTTTAAGTTTCAGAAGATCCGGAAGGATATATTCAATAAGCCCTGTATCGTCCATCAGTTTGAAACCCATCGAAGGGTGCGGCGTGATGAGGATTTTGTTCAGTTCCTCGACAATGCGCTCATTGGAAAGAATGGTCATCCGGTCACGCATATTCCTCATCGCCCTCAATGATTCCGGGACGATGGTGAACCGCTGCTCCGGGGTGCTGAGTTTCGTGGCGAAACGGATCGCGCGAAGCATCCTCAAAGGGTCGTCACTATAGGTCTGCTCCGGCTCCAGCGGGGTGCGGATTATACCCGCCGCAAGGTCGCGGATTCCGCCGAACGGATCCACAAGAGCGCCGTAGTCCTCCTTCTGCAGGCTGAACGCCATCGCGTTGATCGTGAAGTCCCTGCGCGCCTGATCCTCCTCAAGCGTCCCGTCTTCGACAATCGGCTTGCGAGAATCGAGGCGGTAAGACTCCTTCCGGGCGCCGACGAACTCGATCTCCGCCCCGTGCCACTTCAGCATCGCAGTACCGTAAGTCTTGAATATGGACACGTTGCAATGTCGGTGATCCCTTTCTTCAATCTTCGCCGCTACGGCTTCCGCAAGCTGGATCCCGCTCCCCTCCACGACTATGTCTATGTCATCGTTCGGTCTGCCAAGGAAACAGTCCCGCACGTAACCACCTATCACGAAAGCCCTTACGTTTAATTCACGGGCAGCCTCCGAAACTATTCCGAAAATCGGGCTGTCAAGATATCCCTGCGTTATTGTCGCACCCATATTCCTTTATTTCTGCATTGTCTCCCAATCCGGGAAAGATTTCATTTGAGAATAGGTCTCCCCGTCACGCGCGAAGCCGAAAGTCTTCAACCCGTTGGTTATCACCACATATTTCACATTCAGAACCAGATTGTACCGCAGCGCCTGCTCCAGCACTTCCCGGCTCATCGCCACATCCTCCCGCTTGCACTCGACCACCATCAGCGGAGCCGTGTCCCGGCCATAGACGAGTATGTCCGCACGGAAGTCCTTATCTCCGAACTTCATCCCGACCTCGCTCATCATCATATATTCAGGGACCTTCAGCCGCACCTTCAGCACGCCGATGAACCACTGCCGCACCTTCTCCTCCGGCGTCAACGCCACCGCCTTCTTCCTGAGCGGATCCCAAACCTTCTGCTGCTCCATCTCTTCCAGGTTTTGTGAATATCTTAACAGAAACTTATGAATATCCCGACAGTTCAACATAAGTATGCCCGTCAAGTCTCCGGCGTTTCCGAAAGGTTCTGAACCTTCGATGTTTCCGTCGTTTTCCTTTGCGTGGCTGATTCATTCCAAGCCACATCGCCGACCGGAACCACTTCTTTTGGAAGCGCTTCCACGGTTGACAAAGCAGAACCGGCGCCGGCATCCGCCACAACCTGCGACTTCAGCACTCGATGGTAGATGTCATCAATCACCAATCCGGAAAGGGTCATTCCGAATATGGCCGTGACGTGGACCGTCGTTCCGTTGATCTGAGCCTTCGACGAGCACCACTCGTGATTAAGCAGGTCGGGATTTCCGGGACCGTCCTGCGCCTTAGGACACATACATTTCTCCGTACCGCAACTCTGGCTGTGTCCCCTGTTAGGCAGCACCTCGTCATCATACACACACAGGAACTCCTTGGCGGGCAAAGTTTTGGCCCTTTTCAACTTTTTCCGGAGAGCCGCGCCCAGAGGGCATCCCCTCACGCTCCAGAACTCCGCGACCTTGACCTTGAGCGGATCCACCTTCAGAGCCGCTCCCAACGAGCAGAAGAACCGTGCCTTGCTTGCAGCGGCCTTAAGTATGAGATGCGCCTTGTCCTTCAGAGAGTCAACTGCGTCGATGACGTAATCATATTCATCAAGATTGAACATTTCTGCCGTGTCCTCGTTGTAAATCTGCTGAACCGCAGTGATTTCCGCTTTAGGATTGATTTCCAGCAGACGTGCCTTGAGCGCATCTACCTTCACCTGCCCAACCGTCCGGGTGGTGGCCATCAGCTGCCGGTTCACATTCGTGATGCAGATCCGGTCAGAGTCCACCACTGTCAGCCTAGTCACTCCGCTCCGCACCAATCCCTCCGCGCACCAGCTGCCGACTCCGCCGACCCCGAAGATGATCACCCTCGCAGCAGCCAGCGCTTCCATCACATCATCGCCCAGAAGCAGCTCCGTGCGGTTATATATCGCTTTCTCTATCGTGTTCATCGCCATAGTCTGCAAAGTTAAGCATTTCCACGCATCTATCAATCATTTCCAGACCGCACATTTTTTTAACGCTTTCTTGAAACAAATCCGGAAGATTCATCGTATCTTTGTCACACACGCTTGGGGATGTTCTGGTTTTGACAGCAATGATTCCGGGCGGTAAGCACGTCGGGCTCCCGGAGAGTCGGCCCGCCAAACTGGATCTCCAAAAATTTAGTTGCTGATAACAACTACGCACTCGCTGCCTAATCGACCAAGTCGCATTAGCTTAATCCGAGCCGCCTAGGATGCGGTTCCGACGAGTATCCCGCGGACTTTACGCCTTCTCTGTTCCGAGTTCGGGGTATCATTCAAGAAGGACGCACCGGAGGACTCCTTTAAATCCGGCCAAGCCCCAAAGGATAAGCCTCGGTTAGCCCGTCTTCCGGCAGGCCGCGGCCGACAACCAAAGGACGACTAAGCGTGTAGAAAGCTGTTTGGTGCGTTGTTTGGACGGCGGTTCGACTCCGCCCATCTCCACAGTATATACTGATTTTCAGCGAGTTATGTGAATTAAACACAATTCTAAACACAATATTTAGGGTTGTGTTTATTTTATCATTCTGAACCGGAATAGACAGACAAGGGCAAGAATGACTATACTTAAAACTGACAGAGACCCCGCCCACATCAACGCCTTCTGCCACCAGAGGAGGATGTTGACCTTTTTCTCGACGACGGTCTCTATGGTCCGGACTTTCACTTCTTCTTTGTAGCGGTCTTTATAGGGTAAGCGTTCACTTCTCCGCCTTGCCCTGTGAAAGATAGTGGAGACCTTTGC
>CAVCPY010000087.1:0-2882 GCA_963604245.1 Eggerthellaceae bacterium | reverse complement strand
GTGACGGAGCACACTCCCTCCCCCGAGGGGAGGGATTTAGGGAGGGGGTAACGTGAACTGAGCATTCTCGGCCGATGCACTCCGAACGTGAGATAAGGCACTTTGTCACAGGTACTTTGTTACTTGCGAAAGTTGAAATAGTTACAACTTACTTTTGAGGATAATTCCGCTCGAACAGCGTCAAGTACAAGAAGATTCCACTACCATTCACCCGGATAGGGCGCGAAGCGCAGGTAGTGGAATCTTCTTGAATTTGACGCTCCTTGACCGAGATGGTCAGCGGTTTGGTGGGCTTCGGCAAAATCAGCGCCCGGTCATCACAATTCCTTACGGAGGCGGGCTTTGGGAATGTCGAGCTGGTCACGGTACTTGGCGATCGTGCGGCGCGCAACCTTATAGCCGCGCTTGTTCATCTCGGCCACCAACTGATCGTCTGTCAACGGCTTACGCTTGTCCTCAGCATTAACGCACTCCCGAAGAGCCATCTTCAGCTCACGGGTCGAAACCTCTTCTCCATCCTGATTCTCAAGTCCTTCCGAAAAGAAATATTTAAGAGGGAAGATTCCGAAATGGGTCTCGATGTACTTGCTGTTCACCACCCTGGAAATCGTCGAGATGTCAAAACCGGTCTTTTCTGCGATGTCTTTCAGCACCATCGGCTTAAGGTGGGTCTCATCCCCGTCCATAAAATACTCGCGCTGATAGTCCACAATGGCCTTCATCGTGCTCTCCAACGTGTTGTAACGCTGCTTCAATGCCTCGACAAACCATTTGGCGGAATCCAGCTTCTGTTTGACAAAAGTGGCGGCCTCCTTTTTCTGTCTGTCGGAAGAACCCTGTGCACTGGCAAGCAGTTCAGCGTACTTGCGGTTGACCCTGATCTCCGGGATATTGAAACGTGGCATAGAAAGCTTCAGCTCCCCGTCCACGATGTCCAGAACAAAATCCGGAACTATCTGCTGAGCCTGATCGTTGTACGAGTCATCAATCTGGCCTCCCGGAGCCGGATTAAGCTTGACGATTCTCGCCATCACAGCCTTCATATCCTCTTCGGAAAGACCAAGCTTTGATATTATTCTCTGAAAATGCCTGTTGGAGAACTCGGTGAAGTAGTCGGTGAGAATCCGCTCAGCCACCTGAACCTCCTTTGTCTGCTTCTGAGCCTTGAGCTGAAGCAGAAGGCACTCACGCAGGTCACGCGCCCCCACTCCTGACGGCTCAAACTCCTGAATCACTTTCAGCATCCGCAAGACCTCTTCCGGGCTGGACTCGATGTTGGCCCTGAACGCAAGGTCGTCCACGATGCTGTCAATGTCCCTGCGCAGATAGCCGTCAGCGTCGAGACTGCCGATGATGAATGCCGCGACATCGTGGTCGTGCCGCGACAGGTTTCGATACCCGAGCTGTTCCATCAGGCTCTGGGTGAAACTCTCCTTCACGGAGAAAGTGTTGTACTGGGGACGCTCGTCCTTGCCGTAATTGTTGACGCGGAGCTTGTAGGCAGGGATCTGGTCATTGTCGTCAATCTCGTCGATGGAGACATCCTTCGGCTCGTCGTTGTCTTCATTCTTGTCCGGAGCCGGAGAATCATCCAAGACCGGATTGTTCTCAAGCTCCTCCTTAACCTTCTGTTCGAGCTCCTGAACCGGCAGCTCGATCAGTTTGATCGTCTGAATCTGAAGCGGAGAAAGCTTTTGAGTCTGTTTGAGTTCGAGTCCCTGCTTGAGCATAATGATATTCCTGAATTATTCTGTCTCAACCCTCTCCTCGGTGTAGGAGTGAAACCTGTCCACCACCGGATAACCGATGGTTTCCTTGACTATGAACGCCGTCGGGAACGTACCCTTCACCTGCTGGAGAAGCCGCATCGCCTCTGACTTTGTCCGGAAGTCCCCCACAGTCACCCGGAAGAAAGGATTTGAATATGTCCGATATGCCGAAACACCGGGGAACATTCCTTTGAAACGGGTCAAAGCCGCCTCGGAATCGTTCCTGGAAGTCTGCTTGTTGTCATTGAATATCCTGACACGGTACCCCGTCGAGGTTCTGGAGGAATTCGCGGAGATGTGGGCGGCTAATGCGTCCTGGATAATCCGGGACTGATGTACCGTCACGCCGCTGTCAGCGGAGAGCAGGCCGAGGATATTCTTTCCGACAAGGGTGGAGTCCAAAGCTGCGCTCTGCCTGTAGATGATTGAATCGCATACCTCTTGGGCCGGAAGCAAAAAAGCCGCGCCTAAAAGGAGCAACGCCGCAGCCAGAATCCTGTGAGCGAAGATATTCATAAATTACTCTGCCAATTCATTAAGATCTATATTCTTGAACCTGAAGGTCTTACCCGCACCGTTCTTCAGTCTCACGGTTGCGGTGACATCCGTCGTGAAGCCTTCGAGGCTGCCTTTCTTCGCAATCTGCATCAGCCGCTTCAGGCTCACTCCCTCGCTCAGGGTAGCCGAACAAGGCAGGTCATAGACCTTGGAGCATTTCTTGTCCACACTGACCGAATCAGCCGTGTAGGTGGCAAAATCCTCGCCGTTGTACTTCAACGTCCCGCTGACATCCGTCACCTTGAACGCGAAGGTCGGATTGTCTATGCCGACCGCCAACACGGCGTCAACCGAGCGAAGTCCTTTCAATGAATATGACTCCAGCCCGCACGAGGTCACTTTTATGTCCTTGACCTTGGACAGGCCGGAGCAGCCGGAAAGGACCGCACAGACCAGAAAGGCGACAAAAATGCCGGATATTGTCCTCTTGAATGTCTTCATTTCATACATACAGTTTGCACAAATATAGTGAAAAATCCATAATAAGAAGATTCTTAGAAACTGTTTAAAAATGGTTTCCGCATTTTATTATGCGGAATTTTCGAGACAGTTTCG
>CAVCPY010000086.1:0-10748 GCA_963604245.1 Eggerthellaceae bacterium | reverse complement strand
CCCTTTTCCAAAGCCGAAACTGTCTCGAAAATCCCACATAATAAAATGCGGAAAACATTTTTAAACAGTTTCTAAGTTAAACTTCACTTTAATCGAGCCTCAACGGCTTCACAGAACAAATATCAGGATTATTTTTTAATATACGCAATTTTAATAATGATTATTTTTAATTTTCGCACGTCTTAAATATCTTTTGGTTATATTTGTGAGATAACGTCAAAAGTATGTTGGTTAACGGGAAGCAAGAAAGAGCCGTCATTCATCTGGAACTCAACGGCAAACACTACTATTACGGGAACTTAAAGGCTCTCTGTGATAGTTGGGACAAAGAGGATATAGGCATAGCGTACAATTACCTAAAGAACTATGGGATTAGCGAGGACAAGCCATATATCGGAAAGAAATGTATAATCAGGAAAGGCGCAATCATCACCTCTCCTCACAAGGCATAACCTCAACGATATGGATTTCATTGATTTGTTTGCAGGAATTGGAGGAATACGGCTACCCTATGACGAATTAGGGCATCACTGCGTATTCTCATCAGAGTGGGACAAGGCAGCAGCCGACACCTATGAAGCCAATTTTGGAGAAAGACCGCAAGGCGACATAACGAAAATCAAAGCCGAGGATATTCCTCCACACCAACTACTATTGGCAGGGTTTCCGTGCCAAGCATTCTCCATAATGGGGAAGAGAGAGGGATTTGCTGATACCAGAGGCACGATGTTTTTTGAAATAGAGAGAATACTGCAATATCACCGTCCTGCGGTAATAATGTTGGAGAATGTCAAGCAGTTGGTAAGTCACGACCACGGCAACACATTCAAAGTCATAAAGGAAAAACTAAATGCGCTTGGCTACCATTTGAAGTGGAAAGTCCTCAACGCTCTGGATTTTGGCGTACCTCAAAAGAGAGAGAGGGTCATCATTGTCGGTTTTCTATCACAGGCAAGGCAAGAGGCTTTCAATTTCGATTTTCCTATTGTACCATACAACCTAAAGGACATACTTGAACCAGATGGTGACATTGATGCTTCCTATTACGCATCAGAGCACATTTTGAACAAAAGGCGTGAAAGAACTGCCGGGAAAGATGTTTTCTACCCATCAGTATGGCACGAGAACAAAGCAGGTGACATTTCCATACACCCCTATGCTTGCGCATTAAGGACTGGAGCCTCATACAACTACCAATTGATAAACGGAGTGAGAAGACCAACCTCCAGAGAACTTTTGCGTTTTCAAGGGTTTCCAGACACCTATAAAATCGTGGTCAGTCACCAAGAAATTCGGAGGCAGACTGGAAATTCAGTAGCCGTCCCAATGATAAGGGCAATAGCAACAGAAATCACAAACATCGTTAATAACATAGATTGGAATGGCAAACATCAATGACAACGAAATTCACGTTCCAAGATTGAGGGACGGTCATCGTATTCCCTACGGTGAAAGATACCCCTTAAACGAAATGCCAGAATCGCTCATAAAGAAGATTGGTGGTTATTTGGTATATCTTCTATACATCGGTAGGAAAGACATCTCTGGAGAGGATTGGGGTGATGCCTTTGCCGATGCGATTATGGGGACACATTTTGATTCTCCAGTAGGGATTGCTGATGTAGGGGTAAGAGGAATGGCGTATTCAATGAAAACAGTCAAGACCACAAACCCTTTCTCCTGTGATAAAGTAAGGCTAATTAGTGGCAGATGCTCCCCAGATTATTCCTACGGAATCACAGACCCACACGAAGATATTCAAAAAACGGGAAGAGCGGTTCTTGAAATTTGGAATGAAAGGGTCAACATTGCACACGAAGAATTCAACCCCGTGCGGACATCAATTCTCGTTCGTTCTTATGACCTGCTTTCCTATGTGTTATTTGAGGAAGACACCAATAGGTATAGGGTTTCAGATTACGAATGGAAAACAAATCCTAATGGAAATCTCATTGGCATAAACAAGGACACCAAGGAACAATGCTTCACTTGGCAACCACACGGTTCACAGTTTACCATTCACACTAAAGTTCCAGAGGATGCGGTAAAATTCAGAATCAAGCGACCGCCAACAATCACGAAAAGCAACGTGCTTGAAAGCATCCATTTTGATGACTCTTGGGTCAACATCATACGGTAATAAAGAATGGTTATCCGCCGGATCATCGGCGAATAACCATTCCTTTTTTCAGACTAAATCTTCCACTGTCGTTTCATCTTGCTCTAATCCTATTCGGTCATCGGGGAAATTGGAATCATCACGCCAATATCGTATTTCACCTTGACGGATAGCCTCTCTATGTGCGTGGGTCTTCGGACGACCTGTAAGCGCACGGCTGATTTTAGCCTTGGTCTCTTTAGACAGATGCCGGGAAGTACGTTTATATTCATTGCTGCTCATACATCATCGCTTTTCTCTATAAATGACGGTTTGTCCGTTTTTCTTTTCCTCATAACCCACTGATTTCAAAGGATATTGAAAGAAGAATTCATTTTTGGAAAGAGGTTCAATATTTCTTCGAGCCTTCATCGAGTTCCGCTTGAATAGCGTCACTTCCTACCTTGGCGAACACCCATCCAAACTTCACTTCCGTCAATGTTTGTCCGGCGAAAAAGGGTTTTCCACGGACAAAATGGTGGAATCACACATTTTATCCGGCCAAACCGCAATTTCACCGGACTAACCAGACGGGAATGTCTCAAAAGGAGCCAAAAGGCGGGAATAGTTTTGTTGTTTTCAAAAAGTTTGGTAACTTTGAAGCGTTGTCATCTCCGTGCCTTGGAGCGGACAATGACCGGTCCCATAGCTCAGTTGGTCAGAGCATCTGACTCATAATCAGGGGGTCGTAGGATCATGCCCTACTGGGACCACAACCGGAACACAGTTCAATTTCCCCTTCTTTGGAGCAAGAAGCAAGCACCGGGGAAAAACACAGCTAGAATGAATATGATCTTTTTCATCAGGAATTCTGGTTTAATATGTTCACGATGACCTCAACTTGGTCTTCCGGATGGACATCAGGAGTAATGCGGGTGATGCGCACGTCGTAGATGCCGCCAAGTCCCATCTCCAGGTATTTGGAAATGTCGTGGTTCTTGGCTCTGGGTATGAAGCCGAGTTTGTATTCCTCGTAGTAGATGGCCACGGCGTAGGGGTCGAAGGCGTTGTCGCTCTCCCGGACAAGACGCAGCCTTGTGCCTATGTGCAAGTGCTCAAAGGCTTCGCAGCCTTCCCAATAGCCGAAGCCTGCGATGTGAAAATTGGTGAGGCGAACCTTTCTCGGAGTGTTTTCATTTGTTCTCATAATGCTTGATGTTTTAATGTTTCGACAACAAAGAAAACACGAAGCTGTTTCAAAACTTGACACACCATAAAAATAATTACTTATATTTCTCTAGCGACCTCCTGTGCCAATTGATGAGTTCGCTCCTTAACGCCGGCGGCTCAAGCACTTCCACTTCTTCGCCGATTGCACCGAGTGCGGCGATGAAGTCGTACGTCGGGCGAATGTCCAATGTGAAGTCTGTGTAGTCATTGGTGCTTTCCACTTCCTTCTGCGAATGGTGGATCGGCACTGTCCGCAGATAATTAGGAGTATGGGCGAATGTGCGGATGCGGACGTGCTGCAGCGGGATGCGATCATCTGTCAGGACACCGTAGAATTCGCTGAAATATTCCGCAGGCGAGAAGCCTTCCGGCAATTTGAATTTCTCCTCCAGGATACGCACATCCCGCATTCTGTCAAGTGCGTAAGTAATCAGATAACAGCCGTTGGAGGCAAGGAGATACCAACGCTGATGCCAGAACTTCAGCGCATACGGAGCGACATCTATTTTGTAGCCGCTGTGGCCGAAACGCGCATAATCCAACTCAATCTTGTGGCTCGACTTGATGGCCTTGATGAGCGTCTGGAGGTGTTCCTCACCCGCAGGGGCATTCTCCAGCAGAATGCGGTCGTGGATGGACTGGCTGTCTGCAAGGACGGAACCGACCGTGAGGGAATTCAGCATCCAGCGCTCCAGTGAATCATCGTCCAACACCTCGGGATTGTCGATGTAGTAGCGGTATCCACCCTGCGCATCGCACTCGATGATGATCCCGAACATATCCAGTACCGCATCCCGATGCCGGTTGAACGTGGAGCGGGACAGCGGATTCCCGTCGGCCACCTCGTCACGTATCCATTTGTCGTTGAGATCTTCGAGCGTCAGACGACTGTACCGGCGCAGGGTATTCACCAGCCAGACGTATTGGGAAAAGATGAGGGAGGGTTTCATAAGACGCCGAACTCTCTTTGAAAGGGCAGTAAATTACCTTCAGGGTTATGACGTAGGCCGGTACGGTAGCCATCGAGGATGGCGAAGTCAATCAGTCGGAAGGCCTGGCGGAATTCGTCTTCCAAGATGACCTGATGAAACAGCTTGGCAATGTGTGCGGGCGGGTTGGCAAAGGCACCGCAACCTAGGGCGCTCAGCACGAGCGAATCGTGGCCCTGTATGGCACCGATGCGGAAAATTGTGCGTACCTTGTCTAGGGTGACGGCTGTCTCTTCCGGCAGCATTAAGCCGTCCGCACCGATACGCGGGCCGCTGATGGCGGCAACGGATATGACAGGAATATTGACCGGTTCTTCGTCCAGCAGGGAACCGCAGGATTCCGACCCGCGAAAGAATGTCACGATGCCGCTGTAGATGCCGCCGAAATGTTCATCCATAGGGTACTGGTCGGTGGCGGTGACCAGTCCCAGGTCGGGATATTGCCGCACTCGTGAAGCCGAAAACTGATACAGGGAAAGAATCAGGTTTGACCGGCGGCATAAATTCTCCTCCTGAGCGCCGGAGCCATACTCCACCAGACCTCCGGGCGTGTACAGGTCGGCCAGATTGAGCAGGGCGGGGTTGTAGCCCGCATCTATGAGTTGCTTGGCCGCAAGGACACAGTCTTTGTTCTCGACGCGGATTTCCGTGGTGATGGGTGTCACCCGGTCAATAAGAAGCCGGACAGGCTCACGGTACATCACGGCGGCGTCCATCACTTCCTTCACGTCGGGAAATATTACGGTGCTGCCGTCCTTGGCCAGATACCAGCCCTGTCGCAGAAGAGAGAGCGTTGAGTTGAAGATTTCGATTCTTGCCGCGTGTTTGTCCATTGCGTTGCTTTGTTTTGTTTTGCAAAGATAGCGACATCCTGTATCATTTCGTGGTACAGGATGCGGATAATCTTCAAAAATGTAGATAAGCGCTGCGCAGTGGTGCTACCACTGCGCCTTGGACAGCGGGGTGGCGGCGAGGTCGGCGCTGGGACCGATGCGGCGGATGCCATTCGTGGTGGAGACTGAGCGTCGCGTGCCAATGGGCAAGTTCCACGACTCAAAACTGGAGTACTTTTGCAAAACGCCTCAAAAGATTCAAGAAAGACTGCACGTATCAAGACTTCAATGAGGAAGGTCTTCAAGCTTTTGTGCGATTCTTGAGATTATCCGATGGCCTTGAAGAGAAAACAGCGCAGAAACAATTCAATAACCTCAAATGGTTTCTCAATTGGGCAATAAGAAAAGGCCTATGTCAGCAGGATGCAATCAGCCGATTCCAACCAAAATTCAAGGTTCTTGAAAAACCTGTCATCTTCTTGACAAAAGAAGAGCTGCTTCATCTGTATCATTATGACATTCCGGCGAACGGAACTAAAGTGACACTAAAGGATATGGATGGCAATGAATATGAGAAGACCGTCCACGAAGCAGGTGCATTGGCCAAGACACGAGACCTTTTCTGCTTCTGTGCATTTACGTCTCTCAGATATTCAGATATGGCAAAAGTCAAAAGGACTGACATCATAGGGGATTGTCTATATGTAACCACACAGAAGACCAACGACCGCCTTCCGATAGACCTCAACAGCTTTGCAAAAGCAATTCTGAAGAAATACGAAAATGAGCCATTCCCCAAGGGGTTGGCCCTGCCTGTCATTGCTAATCAAAATATGAACTACTACCTCAAGGACCTCTGCGAACTCTGCGGCTTCAACACCCCGATAACGAAAGTCTTCTTCCGGGCCGGACAGAAAGTCGAAGAGACCTATCCCAAGTGGGCGCTCATCGGCACACACGCTGGCCGCCGCACCTTCATCTGCTTCGCCCTGTCATCCGGCATCCCGCCGCAGGTCGTGATGAAATGGACCGGACATTCGGATTACAAGGCGATGAAGCCATATATTGACATTGCGGAGAAGGTCAAAGCCGAGCAGATGGCGATTTTCGAGAACGGGCTGAAAGGATATAATTGGAGCGTCGCGAGAAAAATCATAAATTTGCTATCGTTATGGAATTGTACTCATATATCCGCAACCTCTGCGACAAGGGCGAAAACACCGAGGTCGAATTCAAAAGTGCGCTCGGAGGCTTTCCGGGCAGTTTCTGGGAGACATACTCCGCCTTCGGCAACACCGCGGGCGGTATAATCGTCCTCGGCATCAAGGAGAAGAACCACAAGTTCACGCCGGATCATCTGACAACAGAACAGGTGGCGAAATACAAGAAGCAGTACTGGGATGATGTTCATAACAAGAGCAAGGTCAATCTCTGCCTGACTATGGACGAGGATGTGTACGAAGAAAACTTCGAAGGCTCCGCAATACTTGTCATCAGAATTCCTCGCGCCGTGTATTCCAAGAGGCCTGTGTATCTGACCCAGAATCCATTCGGCCACACCTATGTCCGCCGTCACGAAGGAGACTATCTGGTTGACGATGATGAGGTCAGGAGAATGTTTGCCGATTCCAACATCAAAGACTATCCGCTTGATGCCAAAGTTTTCTCGCTCTTCTCTCTAGAGAAAAACTTCGACCAGACGACAATTCGCCAGTACAGGCAGCTTTATGATAATCGTCACACCGGTCATCCTTGGACGGAACTTTCCGACCTTGAGTTCTTCAAGAAGATAGGAGGCTATGTGTCAAATTCAGAGACAGGCGAGAAAGGATTCACACTGGCTGCCGTGCTGATGTTCGGCCTTGAAGAGACGATACTAAGCGTGCTTCCGCATTATTATGTGGATTTTCGGGAGAAACTCAGCAATGACCCCGATATCCGTTGGACGGACAGAATTCATCCAGACGGCAACTGGGTGGCAAATCTTTACCAGTTCCATCGTCGCGTGTATATGAAGATGGCGCAGTCTCTTCCTGTTCCATTCAAACTTGAAGGGTTAAACCGTGTTGATGACACCCCTGCTCACAAAGCCTTGAGGGAAGCCATAGTCAACACCATTATCCACGCCCGTCTTACCGCGATGCACTGCATTGTTATTGAGCACTACCCTGACAGGTTTGTGTTCCGCAACCCGGGAACTCTTCTCTTGTCTGTTGAGCAGTATTACGAGGGAGGTACCAGCATTTGCCGAAACAGCATCCTGCAGAAGATGTTCGAGTTCATAGGTGAAGGAGAACGGGCCGGCAGTGGCGTGGATACCATCAAGAAAGGCTGGGCGAGCAACAAGTGGCCGAAACCTGTCATCCGTGAACTATATGACCCCGAACAGGTGGAATTGACGTTGTATCTTGGTAGCACTACTACAAAAACTACTACAACTACCATAAAAACTACTACAAAAGAGCAGATTCTTCATCTCATTGAAGCGAATCCTTCCATATCAATAAGCGAGATTGCCGAAAAAATCGGATTAAGCAAGGATGGAATATATTATCACATCAAGCAGATGCTTGGTAAGAAGCTTAATCACATTGGCCCAACAAATGGTGGCCATTGGGAGATAATCAAGCAGTAATCTGGTATATGATAACCTACGAAGAACTCGCGGCGGAAAACGCCAGGCTCCTCGGCATCATAAAAGCCCTGAAAGAGGAGAATGCGGTTCTTCGGTCAATGCTTCCATCGGAAGCGGAATTGCCACCAAGGCAAAAAGAGCCTGAGCCGAAACCTCAGCCATTGGACAGGGAGGCAATCATCGCGCAGAGGCTCTCTCTATTCCGAGGTTTTTTCCGTGGACGGGAAGACGTATATGCAAAACGCTGGGTGAGCAAGGATGGCCAACGTGCCGGGTACAAACCGGTGTGCGATTTTACAAATGAACGAGGCTGGTGCATCAAATTCGCATACGGTACAGCAAATTGTTCAAAGTGTCAGGCTCGTCAGGACAGGCCACTGACAGACGAAGTGATTGCTCGTCATCTCAACAAGAACGCAGGAGAAGAAGATGTCATCGGCATATATCCGATACTTGATGACAACTCCGTTTATTTTCTCTGCGCCGACTTCGATGACAAGACCTGCAAGTACGGATACAAGGAGGATGTCCTGTCTTATGTGACTGTGTGTCGCGAATGGGGAATACAGCCTTGCGTCGAGCGTTCTCGCTCGGGCAAAGGTGCACACGTCTGGATATTCTTCAGTGATGCTGTGCCGGCAATCAAGGCAAGAAAACTGGGATTCGCCATCCTCTGCGAGGCGATGAACCGTAATGGAAGAATGGATTTGAACTCCTACGACCGTTTCCTCCCAAATCAGGATTTCCTCCCGAAGGGCGGTTACGGCAACCTCATCGCTCTTCCCCTTCAGGGAATGGCCAGACGAAATGGCAACAGCGTCTTTGTCGATGACAATTTCATCGTCTATGAGGACCAATGGCAGTTCCTGTCATCGGTTCAGAGGCTGAGCCTTGAAGACATCGATAAGCAAATCAATGCTCACGTATGCGAGCTGGAGCTGTCGAAATCGTCCGAAGACAAACCTTGGGAGACTCCGAAGGCCAAGGAAATCTCGTTCGAGGACTTCACCAGAGAGGTTGAGGTCGTCAAGTCGAACCGAATATATCTTCCTCTGAGCAGGTTGTCAGCAAAAGCCGTCAGCCACATAAAGAGACTTGCAGCCTTCCATAATCCGAAATACTACGAGCTTCTGAATGCCCGTAAGCCTTTGTATAATACGCCGTCCATCATCTGTAGGGCAGATATGTCGGACAAATATATATCCGTACCAAGAGGGTGTGAGGAACCGTTGATAGAATTGCTCCAGAACAATTTCACCTCTTGGTCGACAATTGACAAGACAAATCCCGGAAGGTCGATAGATGTATCTTTCAATGGGCAACTCCGACCGGAACAGGAAGCCGCTGTCAAGGCGCTGCTGTCCAACGACAACGGAGTCCTCCACGCCACAACTGCATTCGGCAAGACCGTCACGGCGACTGCTCTGATTGCACGAAGGAAAGTGAACACTCTCATTCTTGTCCCTACAAATGCTCTGCTCGGACAATGGAAGAAGGAACTCGAGAGATTTCTGAGTGTCAATTTTGAAGCACCGGAAGAACAGAAAGGGAAACGTGGCAGAAAGATGGAGTTCAGCCCCATCGGCCTCATAGGAGGCGCAAAGGACAGCAGACACGGCATCATAGACATTGCCATAGTCCAGTCCTGCATCACCGATAAAGAGGTAAAGGAGTTTGTCCGGGATTACGGGATGGTGATCGTTGATGAATGTCACCATATCCCGGCGTAGGATTCGAACGAGTTGTTGACTACGCCAATGCCAAATATGTCTATGGCTTGACCGCAACTCTTCACAGGGAAGACGGGCTAGACCCTATAACTTTCATGCAGTGCGGCCCTGTGCGATACAAGTCCGATGCGAAGGCCCAGATGGCAAGGCAATCCTTCAGACGTGTGCTCATTCCTCGATTTACGTCATTCCGTACAACGGAAGAAAAGATCATCGCCTCCCTGTACAATGCAGACCTTGCTGCCGACAAAGCACGAAATGAGTTCATAGTCAAGGATATCATTGCTGCTTTGAAAGAGGGCCGCACGCCTCTTGTCCTTACCAAACTCCGCGAACACATCACCACACTGTCAGAAATGCTCCAGCCTTACTGTACCAATATCATCTGTCTAACTGGTACAGCATCGGCAAAGGAGAAGCGTGAAGCGATGGAACGGCTCAAATCAATAGCAGATGAGGAGCCTCTTGTCGTGATTGCCACAGGCAAATACGTAGGCGAAGGCTTTGACTTCCCACGCTTGGATACTCTGTTTATGGTTCTGCCGGTCTCATATCAGAATATAGTCCAGCAATATACCGGCCGTCTGCACCGTGAATTTGAAGGTAAGAGGGAAGTGCAGGTCTATGATTACATAGACATCCACGTTCCTTGTCTGGCAAGGATGTATAGCCGCCGTCTCAAGAGCTACGCACCTATCGGATACCGGCAGCAGCAAACCGAGATTCTGGAGCAAAATCCGCAGGATATAGTGTTCGACAAGGACAATTTCCTCCCTGTTCTTTCTTCGGATATCGAATCCGCGAGGAAAATGGTGGTATTCTCCTGCAAGAGCCTCAAGTATGCGAAAAAATCTCTGTGTCAGACGATAATCTCCGCCACGGCTCGTGGTGTAGACTGCGTTATCTATGTCCGCGAACCTTCAGAAAGGGATGCATCCTTCACTGATTATGGCGCAAAAGTGATTGTCAAGGAAAACTTGACTATCCTTGCCGCAGTGATAGATCGTTCCATCCTTTGGTACGGAAACGTCAATTTCGCCGGATTCAATAACGCCGAAGATAACGTGATGAGAATGAATGAACCTTCCATCGCCTCGGAAATGCTTGGGTATCTGATTGGAGACTGAAGAATAACATTGAAAACAAACAACACTGCCGTTATGACCATCCACGAGCTTCTCAACATCCGTGACCTTATCAGCATCTGCGCCATCAAGATTGAGAAGCCTGCGG
>CAVCPY010000085.1:0-2300 GCA_963604245.1 Eggerthellaceae bacterium | reverse complement strand
TGTCTCGAAAATTCCGCATAATAAAATGCGGGAACCATTTTTAAACAGCTTCTTATATTCTGAGTGAGGATGGCCCAAAAGGAACTATCCGGCCATCCTCGCTGTTCTACCGCACCCTTGCGGTCTCTCCTTTAAGAATCGGAAAGTCAGGGTTCGGGATGTGCGCTTCCGTCATAATAGCCTGAAGTTCGGCCACCTTTTCCGGATTGTCACCGCTCAGGTCGGTTGTCTCGCCGGGGTCGGAGGCGAGGTTGTACAGCTCGAATCTGTCATTGTCGCTCCGGACATCCAGATGGACGAGTTTCCAGTCACCCTTCCTGACAGCCTGACGTCCCCCGAGTTCCTGAAACTCGAAGTACAGCCATTCGTGCTCTTTCTGCCCGCCCTTGTTCTCCAAGGTCGGGAGCAGGCTGATGCCGTCCATCCCCTCAAGTTCATCTTCACCGGCTCCGTTGAGTTCGCGCAAGGTCGGCATAATGTCCCAGAACGAGCAGATGAGACCGGAGTCGGCACCCTTCCTTGTGTGTCCATCCCAGCTGACGATCAGCGGCACTCTTACACCACCCTCGTAAAGGTCTCTCTTGTACCCTCTCCAAGGACCGTTCGAGTCGAAGAAGTCCGGATCTGCGCCTCCTTCCTTGTGGGGGCCGTTGTCTGACGAGAAGATGATGATCGTGTTGTCGTAAACCCCAAGCTCCTTAAGTTTCGAGACAATCTGTCCGACGTATGTGTCAAGTCTTGTGACCATCGCGGCGAAAGTCGCGTGAGGATATTCCTGGGAGCAGTAGCCTCCCTTGCGGAACGCCGGCCCGCTGTCCACGCCGTGGTAAGGAGTCTCGGGATATTTCCCTTTGAATCTGTCGATGATGCTGTCCTGCGGGACAATCAGCTCCGCATGCGGAATGGTTGTCGGGTACCAGAGGAAGAAAGGTTGTCCGTCCTTTACCGAGTTTTCGAGGAATTCGAGTGCTTTCCGGTGGATAAGGTCGGGAATATATGTTCCCTGCCCGTATGGAACGGAGTCCACGTTGTCATCCAGTCCGATTCTCTCCGAATTGTGCCAGATGTGGTCGGCATAGTAGCTGTGGGCGAGAAGCTGGCAGTTGAAGCCGTAGAACTCATCGACACCCTGTCTGGCCGGATCTCCGCTTGTGCCGATGTAGCCAAGTCCCCATTTCCCGAACGCCCCGGTCCTGTAGCCCGCATTCCTCATATCGTGGAAGATGGTCTCGGCTCCGTCGGGGAGCGGGAACTGCCCTTCCGGCTCAAGCTCAAGATTCCCTCTCACGGGAGTGTGCCCGCTGTGGGTCCCTGTCAGGAGGCACGATCTGGACGGGGCGCTGACCGTAGTCCCCGAATAGCATTGCGTAAAACGTACCCCGTTCCGGGCGATCGCATCGATGTTGGGGGTCTCGAAATTCTTCTGGCCGTAGCAGCTCAGGTCTCCCCAGCCGAGGTCGTCCGCAAGGATGAACACCACATTCGGTGTGCGTGCGGGCTTCTCTCCGGCGCAGGCTCCAGCGGCGAGAGCGGCTCCGGCAAGAATCATAGAGTCAAGTACCTTAGTCATAGATATTCCTTTAGAAGCTGTTTAAAAAATACCTCTTTTTTCTTATGCGGCCTTTCCGGCCATTATCATCTTTCCCATCGGTCACGCAGCTACGGCTACGCTCCCTCTTCCAAAGCCGAAACTGTCTCGAAAATCCCACCACAATAATAAAATGCGGGAACCATTTTTAAACAGCTTCTCAGTGTTGATATGCGTACGGGTCATTTCCCCCTTTTTGCGGAAGGATGTGCCAGAATCTGCACGTCGATTCCGTCTATTCTGTAATCCTTGAAGCGGCGTCCGAGAAGCCTGCTCTCAATCTGCTGATAGAGTTCATCGTCAATCACGTCCGAGAATGTGTGGTTGACAGTGTCGTAAAGATGAAAGTGTTTGAAAGTGTTGACATCGAAGTACATCTTGTTGTTCCCGCTCATCCTGTGGTGGTATATTCCAAGAAGAGAAAGCTGGGTCAGGATGTTGTAAACCGAGGCGACAGTGACTTTCGCCTTCTTCGCTGCCAGGATTTCCGCCGTGACCATATCAGCGCAGGCGTGTCCAAGCCTCAGCATCGCCTCGTGTACAGCGATTCTCTGTGGCGTTACCTTTAATCCGTTCTTTTTGAGCA
Organism: Eggerthellaceae bacterium; assembly: GCA_963604245.1. Lineage (GTDB taxonomy): Bacteria > Bacteroidota > Bacteroidia > Bacteroidales > UBA932 > Cryptobacteroides. Next base: position 126 of record CAVCPY010000085.1, on the reverse strand, counting down.
TCTCCCTGAATTCGTCAACTGTGGGAGCCTTGTTGTTTCTGTCCATTTGCCGCTTGCCGTTTTTTAGTAGCTGCTTAGAAGCTGTTTAAAAATAATTCCTCTTTTTTCTTATGCGGCCTTTCCGGC
>CAVCPY010000084.1:0-7034 GCA_963604245.1 Eggerthellaceae bacterium | reverse complement strand
GTGACCGATGAGAAAGATGAAAATGGCCGGAAAGGCCGCATAAGAAAAAAGAGAGAATATTTTTAAACAGTTTCTTAGGTTGCCGCTATGTGGTAGAGTAAGTGATTTATATATAATTGATAGGTATGAAGAGTTTTAGAATCGTATTATTATTCATTTTTATCGGTGTCTGCTCCTGTCAGGAACGTAAAGGTATTCCGCATAAAGGGTTGTCGCATATTGAGACCTGTTCCGTTGAATTGGACACCCTGCTGATTCCTTTAGAACAAGCAAGCGGCTATGGCAACTATTACATGAGAGACTCAACGATTACGTTTGTTGATGCCGTCACCTGCACTTTTTTTGACATTGATTTGAACGGAAATATCCTTTGCCGATATTTCAGAAAAGGGAATGGGAAAAATGAAATGCCGTCCCTTTTATATTCCTATCCTATTGAAAATGATACTCTTTGTCGGTCTGTGATTATTGACAGCAGTAATGGCGTTTATCTTTTTGACATGAATTCCAAAGAGATTTTGTCGCGGAAAATCGCTGATTTCGGATGGGAGGGAAGGACTGCCAAAACATATAAGTCAACAGATTTGTACAACTTCTCGTTCTTTACAGACTTTGGTGTGTCCTTTTATCTGGCATCAGATTCATCCTTGATCTTTCAGGCTAATATTGTAAATCGCAACACAAGAACGCCGGAAGATATTGAAAATGATAGATATACTGATGGCGCAGTTTTTGGGAAAATGGATCTGGAGACAATGAAAGTGACCGAAGTATTTGGACATTTCCCTGAAATATACAAATCATCTCCAATGCCTCATCTGGAATTCTTTCAATATGCCATAGACAAAGACAGAATGTATGTCAATCACACTGTCGATTCACTGATATACGTTTATCAGATGCCCGACAACCTGCTGTACACAATGGGCTACGAGTGTAATGGCATTGACCGCAATTACTCGGTGTCAAAAAAGATTGATAATTCCTTGTTCAAGAAGGATCTTCAGCATGTCGGGTTTAACACAGGATTGCGGCTGATTCCCGAAACCAATCTTTTATGCCGCACTTACATAAAAAGTGCGGCGAACGGAGAGTCGGGTATGCAGATATATAAGGGCAGCGACCTAGTGGCGGATGTTTCTGTCCCCAACTTTTTCAATTTTTTGGGATATTATGATGGTTACTTTTATGGAAGCAGTTACCTACCGCAAGAGTCGGAGGATTACACCGCAATCGCCATTTATAGGTTAAAGATTGGCGTATGAGTTCAAATATGAAATTCCGCCCGCTTCAATCCACAAAGAAGCGGGCGGAATATTCATAAAAGGCATCGGCTTACTTCACCTTCTCCCTCTTGCCGAGTTTCTCGCGGACAAGGAGCGGCTCGTTGGTCGTGATGCAATCGACGCCGAGATCGATCATGCTCTGGATGTCCTTCTCCTTGTTGACGGTCCAGCAGTTGATGCTCATCTTGTTGTCACGGGCCTGCTTGAACCAGGTCGGGTTTTTGGCGAAGACCTTGTAGTGGTAGTCAACTCCGTTGATTCCGAGTTTGGCAAGTTCCTCAGGACTCTTGTCCCCTTCGAGATACTGGACGGTGAACCCGGGACAGAGGGCGGCCAGCCTCTCGCACATATTCAGGCTGAAGGAGATGAAAATCACCCGTTTAGGATTGTACAGCCCGTGCTCCTTGAGAGCCTTGACGCTCTGGTCAACCATATAGTCCTCGTGTGCCTTGTCGATCTGGCTCTTGAGTTCGAACACCAGCACGGTCTTTTTGCTCTTCTCGCCTTGGGTGAGATATTCGTCCAATGTAGGGATTTTCTCCCCGTTCTTCAGGCGGCAGTCTTTGAAGTCGGCGTAGTCGTGGTTCCAGATGCGCATTCCGTCGATGTCCGGATCGTGATGAACCAGCATCACGAGGTCGGAAGTGATGTGCACATCGAACTCGCTGCCCCAAAGTCCGTTCTGCTGCGCCAGTTCAAGCGCTTTGATGGAGTTCTCGGCGTAACCGGCCTCCTCGCAGTTCCAGAATCCTCTGTGTGCCGTGACCGCGATTTTCTGCGAAGCACACGAAGCGGTGAGCGCAACAATGGCGGCCACCGCCGCAACCTTGGCAATCATTTTCATATTCATTGATTATTAGAGTTTTTGGAATATCCTTGTTCCCGTCTCTCTCCGAGCCTCCTCCGGTTGCCGGTGTTGACACAGATTATTGTTCTTTACCGATTGTGCTTGGAGAGTTTGTCCGTGTCGTTGAGTAAGCAGACGTCTTCCAGAACCGGTTCTGCGGACATCGCCTGCGGGTTTGTCCCCATCACGCCTTGCGGAACTTCCTGACCGAGAAGGGCGAAGAGTTGGGTCCAGTACTGCGGCATCTGTCCGTCTGGCGCAAGGAAATTCATCGGGTATTCACTGAAAAGGTGCTTCCCGTCACCCTCGACATAGGAGTGATAGACCAGCTCGCTGCAGTACATCGCCCCGTTGTCCGGCAGGAAATGAATGTCGTAAGGCTGGCCGATGAATTCTTTTGCATTCTCGACGAACCGGAGGGCCTCTTTCCCGCTGACCCGTGGCCTTTTGACCTCCAGGATCGGCAGGCTGCCGTCCTTGAGCCTGAAGTCAGTGAGGAAGGTGTCCAGAGGGTATCTGTCAACCCCGTGCTTTATCGTGGCGTCGATGATCCAGGTGGAATCTCCTTCAACTTCGAGTATGGCTACGTGCACGGTCATAAGTGACGAGTCTGAATGTGATGTCGATGATGCGATGGCTCCGGACAGGGTGTCCTCGCCAAGGTCATAGCCGGCCGGTATCCGGACGAAAAGCAAGTCCGCGCTCCGGAGAGCGGGCTTCCCGGCGTTTCTACAGCAGGAAGTGCAAAGTGCCAGCAGCGCGGCCGCAAGGATGATGGTTTTTCTCATAATGAGGGCAAAATTAAATAAAATCCTGAGGATTTCCTACTTTGGGAGGAGATTGTCCTTTTATTTGCGGGATGCTGTCAATTCCAAACCGCCTATGCGGGTGGGACGGCCTCTCGCAAATCTGTATTATCTTGACAAATGTTGCGCTTTATTTGCAAGAGATGGCGGCGTGGTGCAATCCATCGGATTATTATGCGTATTTTTGTACAGTCAACACTTTAACCACAATGAAACCGACAATAATCATCTTGGCCGCACTGGCCGTCGCCGCAGCCTCCGGCTGTGCCAATCAAGCCTGGAAACAGAACTCTGACGGAATAACGGTCCGTGTGGCCGACAGGTCGGCAGACGGCCCCTCGCTGGTCCGGCTTCAGGTGAAAGGCGACAAGCTTGTAAGAGTGACCGCTACTCCCGGGACCCGCTTTGCAGACAGGAAAAGTCTCATCATCGTCCCGTCTGAATCAAGGCCGGAATTCACCGTCACTTCCACAGACAGCACGGTCTGCGTCGCGACATCCTTCGTGACGGCCTCAGTCCGCCTCAGGGACGGAGCGGTCAGCTTCTCCGACAAGGACGGTTCGACGCTGCTGGGCGGCAACACTATGTCTTTCACGCCGATAAGCGTCGAGGGCAGGGATGAATATTCCACTCTTTTCACCTTTGATTCCCCTGAGGACGAGGCGTTCTACGGTCTCGGGCAGCATCAGTCTCTGGAGTTCAACCACAAGGGAGGCAACGAGGAACTGTTCCAGTACAACACCAAGGTCTCCATCCCGTTCGTGGTCAACAGCAGGGGCTACGGTGTTCTGGTTGACAACTATTCCCTGAGCCGCTGGGGCAATCCTAAACCTTACATCCAGTTGAACAAGGCTTTCAAACTCTACGGCAAGGATGGCAGCGAGGGTGGTCTGACAGGGACATATACCCCTGCGACCGGCGCCCCTGTGGTAAGACAGGAGGATTCCCTGTACTATGAGAACGAATGGTTGATCCCGAATCTTCCGAAGATGCCGCTCAAAGGTGCGAATGTGTCCTATGAAGGTTTCATTGAAGCTCCGCAGGATGCGGAGTACCATTTCATCCTTTACTACGCCGGCTTCCAGAGTGTCTCCATAGGGGGCAGGGAAGTGGTTTCGGAGCGTTGGAGACCGGCCTGGAATCCTAACTCCTACAAATTCACAGTCAGCCTGAAGAAAGGCGAGAGGACACCTGTCGCCGTCAACTGGAGGCCGGACGGGGATGTCTCCTACATAGGACTCCGGGTCGCCGAGCCGAGGACTGAAGATGAGCAGGGCCGTTTTTCGTTCTGGTCCGAGATGAGTCCGGAACTGGACTATTATTATATTGCTGGCGGGGATATTGACGAGGTGATCTCCGGTTACAGGACCCTCACCGGCAAGGCTCAGGTGATGCCGAAGTGGGCGCTGGGGTTCTGGCAGAGCCGTGAGCGTTACAGCACCCAGGAAGATCTGGTCGGCACTCTGGCCGAACTCCGCCGCAGGAACATCCCCGTGGACAACATCGTACAGGACTGGCAGTACTGGAAGGATGACCAGTGGGGGAGCCATAAGTTCGACCCGGACCGCTATCCGGATCCGGAGAAGATGCTGGATGACGTGCATTCGATGCACGGGCGTTTCATGATCAGCGTGTGGCCGAAATTCTACGTCAACACTGACAACTACAAGGAACTCAAGGCGGCCGGCTATGTCTATGCCCTCGCCGAAAAGGACAGCCTCAAGGACTGGCTCGGCCACGTGGAGTCATTCTACGACGCTTATTCTGAGGGAGGAAGGAATATGTTCTGGAGGCAGATGGACGAGAACCTCTACTCGAAGTACGGCCGGAAGATCGACGCCTGGTGGATGGATGCCAGCGAGCCGAACCTGCGCGACTGTCTGCCGATGGAGTACCAGAAGGCTCTGACGACCCCGACGGCTCTCGGCCCTTCCACTGAATATCTCAACGCCTACGCCCTTGTCAACGCCGACGCCATCTACAACGGCCAGCGCGGACTGGATCCGGACAAGAGGGTGTTCCTCCTGACGAGGAGCGGCTTCGCCGGTCTGCAAAGATACTCGACATCCACCTGGAGCGGTGACATCGGAACTTGCTGGAACGATATGCGCGCCCAGATGGCCGCCGGACTTAACTTTTCGATGAGCGGAGTGCCTTTCTGGGGGATGGACATCGGCGGATTCAGCGTGATGGACAAGTTCACGGCGGCGGCTTCGACCTTCTATAACACGGGCAAGGTCACTCCGGATCTTGAAGAATGGCGTGAGCTGCAGACCCGCTGGCACCAGTTCGGAGCGTTCGTGCCGCTGTTCCGCACCCACGGGCAATGGCCGAGGAGGGAACTCTGGAACATCGCTCCGGAAGGGACGCCGGCATATTCAAGCATCCTTTATTACTTGAAACTGCGCTATCGTCTGATGCCGTACCTCTATTCACTGACCGGAGCGGTGCATTTTGAGGACTACACAATTCTCCGCGGCCTTCCGATGGATTTCCCGGCCGACAGGAACGTTGCTGACATCAGTGACCAGTGGATGTTCGGCCCTGCCCTGATGCCTTGCCCTGTCTCTGAATATAAAGCCCGCTCCCGCAGCGTCTATTTCCCTCGGTGCGAGGGCTGGTACGACTTCTACAGCGGCAAATTCATCAACGGCGGGCAGACACTGACGGTCGAGGCTCCGTATGAATATATTCCTTTGTACGTCCGCGCAGGTTCCATCATCCCGTTCGGTCCGCAGATCCAATGGTCCGACGAGAAACCGGCTGATGTGATCGACCTTTACGTCTATGCAGGCAAGGATGGTTCGTTCACCCTTTACGAGGACGAGAACGTTAACTACAACTACGAGAAAGGGGCATATTCAACAATCTCATTTGAATATGACGATGCCGCAAAGACCCTGACCATCGGTGATCGCAGCGGAGTGTTCCCGGGAATGCTGACCGACCGACGCTTCAATGTAGTGCTTGTCACCCCGGAGAACGCCGCCGCCTGTCCGAAGGTCTCGGATGGCGTGACCGTTGACTATCACGGCGACGCTGTCACTGTCAGACTTGGCGAATGACAGCGGCTCCGTAGACTGTCTTACCTGTCTCCCGTCGGAGTTGATGAGCATTATTCTCCGTGTCTACTTTCTGCGTCCGGCACACAAAACAGCGACGGAACTTTGTGTGATTTACTGTCTGTCAGTCTGGGCGGCGAGGGAGGTGTTGCGGTAGGCGGAGGGGAGCTGGCCGTAATACTTGAGGAAATAGCGGCCGAAGAAGGACTGGTTGGGGAAGCCGAGCTTGAAGGCCACGTCCTTGATGCTGTTCTCGGGGTCTTCCAAGAGACGGCGCGCCTCATCGATCACCACGGCTGAGATCCACTCCTGAGCGGTGCGACCGGTCTTGTCTTTCACGATACGTGAGAAATATCTGGGAGAAAGACAGTTCTCCTGAGCGTAAAACGCCACTTGACGGCTTTTTGCGTAGTTCTTGTGCAGCGAAGCCATAAATTTTTGGAATATGGTGTCTTGACGGTCCGTGGCGGTGGCTTCTGTTGGCTTACCGGAGAAGTATTCATACATTATCTGGTAGCAGAGTGCCTTGGCCAGTCCTATAAGGATTTGATAGACAATGGGATTGTTGCATTGTGGTGCTCGGAGGCTGATGGCTGTGAACAGATCTTCCAGACGGGCTTGGCTTCCGTCACTCAGGGACATACAAGGGTTATTTTTGAAATAGAGGTAACTGTAGGTCTCAAAGACAGCGTGGATGGCGGACAGCACGAACTCGAAGCGTGCGAGTCCGATCACTCCGGCCACGTCTTCACTCATCTCGTGAATATAAATTGTGCTGTGCGGAAGGTAAACGAATATGTCGCCTCTGCGCATCCGGTAGGTCTTGTCATTGAACGCTACCGTCAGTGACCCTTGGCGGCAATAGAAAAAACCGTTCCTGTCCACATTGAGAATATGCCCGGCCTTCTCGATCTCCTCTTTTGACAGTTCAAAAAGGCCTATTCCCGGAAACTCTGCGTTGTCCATTTTGTGCATCGTTTAAGAAGCTGTTTAAAAATAATTCCTCTTTTTTCTTATGCGGCCTTTCCGGCCA
>CAVCPY010000083.1:0-13223 GCA_963604245.1 Eggerthellaceae bacterium | reverse complement strand
TGGCCGGAAAGGCCGCATAAGAAAAAAGAGGAATTATTTTTAAACAGCTTCTTAATCTGCGGAAACGACATAGAGCTTTTGGCTCGGAAACGGGCGGCGAAACATATCATATTCAACGAAATTTTAAGCTCAACAAAATGAAGCACTTTTCTTTACCGAAGGACGGTGGCTTGATTGAGGAGAACCTGCCGAAGGGCATCCTCCACTCCTACGAGAAGATCACCACCGAGATTGCCGATGACTCGGTCACCGGAAGCGACAAAGTGGCCGAGATCATTGTCAAGGCCATAAAAGACCACGAAAGGGCGGCTCTTCCGCGTCCTTTCAAACTCGGTCTCACCACCGGGGTCACTCCCGTGTCCCTCTACAACATCCTGACAGAGCAATTCAAGGAAGGCAAGATCTCATTCTCCAATGTCGAAGTGTTCTCCATCGACGAGTACTACCCTTGTGACAGCGGATCCACACAAAGCCGCAACCACAGGCTTCACGCCGAGTTTCTTGACCAGGTCGATGTCAGAAAGGAGAACATTCATATTCCTGACGGGTCGGTTCCGAAGGGGGAAGTTTCTGACTATTGCGCAGAGTTTGACAAAATCGCGAGAGGCCTTGACCTGCTTGTGATCGGTGTCGGCGAAGGCGGTCAGGTTGGTTTCAACGAGGCCGGATCCTCCGAGAAAAGCCGGACGCGTACCGTTCCGCTTTCCTACCAGTCAAGGAAGAGACAAGCCCGCAATTTCAACGGCGACATCTCCGTCACCCCCAAGACAGCCATCACAATGGGCATCGGCACGATGATGAGCGCCCGCAGGATCATTCTTATGGCCTGGGGAGAGGACAAAGCGAGTATCGTACGGAAAGTCGTCGAGGGGAACATCGACCCTGCCTGCCCGGCTTCGTGGCTTCAGAAGCACGACAACATCACTTTCTACACTGACGAGATGTCCGCTTCACTGCTGACAAGGTCAGTGGCTCCCTGGATGGTCGGGCCTTGCGAATGGACTCCAAAACTCATCCGCAAGGCCGTCGTGTGGCTCTGCCAGAAAGTCCACAAACCTATCCTGAAGCTCACCCAGCAGGATTATCTGGAAAACTATCTTGGAGAGCTCATCGAACTCTACGGGCCGTTCGACAAGATCAACATCGATGTGTTCAATGACTTCCAGCACACCATCTCCGGATGGCCGGGCGGAAAGCCGAACGCCGATGACTCCACCAGACCGGTCAAGTCAACCCCGTTCCCGAAGAAAGTCCTCATCTTCTCCCCTCATCCTGACGATGACGTGATCTCGATGGGTGGCACGTTCATCAGGCTCGTGCACCAGGGACACGACGTGCACGTCGCCTACGAGACTTCCGGAGACCTTGCCGTGCACGATGATGTCGTACTCCAGCATATGGACGCTGCCTACCAACTGGGATTCGCCGACAGGTTCGACGAGGTCAAGAAGATCATCGATTCCAAGAAGCCGGGAGAACCCGAGCCGAAAGAACTTCTGGCGATAAAGGCGGCCATCCGCCGCAGCGAGGCCCGCGGGGCAGACAGAAGCTTCGGTCTCAACGACAGGACCAACGTCCACTTCCTCAACCTGCCTTTCTACGAGTCCGGCGGAGTGACAAAGCTTCCTCGAACACAGAAAGACCTTGACATCATCAAAGCCCTGATTGTAAGGATTCATCCTGACCAGATCTATATGGCCGGGGACCTTGCCGACCCTCACGGAACGCACAGGGTCTGCACCGAGGCCGCCCTTGAAGCCATCGAACAGCTGAAGGAGGAAGGGAACGACTGGCTGAACGACACCACAATCTGGCTCTACAGAGGAGCGTGGATGGAGTGGGAGCTCTGGAGGGTTGATATGGCCGTTCCTATCAGCCCGGACGAGCTCATCGAAAAGCGCCACGCCATCTTCCGCCACCTTTCCCAGAAAGACATCGTTCCGTTCCCGGGCGACGACCCGAGGGAGTTCTGGCAGAGAGCCGAGGAGCGCACCCAGAACACGGCCAAGCTTTACGATGAACTCGGAATGGCCGAGTATCAGGCCATAGAGGTTTTCCTGAGGCTGAAATGACCCGTCCACAGGTGCTGTCATCAAAAACAATTTGAAATTCATCAAAGAAACAATACAATGAAAGTCATCATCAGAGACACAAAGAAAGAAGGCTCGCTTTGGGCCGCCCGCCACATCGCGGAAGCCATCAAGTCCAAGGCCGAAAAGACGGACGAGCCGTTCGTCCTCGGACTGCCAACCGGCTCAACCCCTCTCGACACCTACGCCGAACTCGCAAGAATGTGCGCCGCAGGCGAGATTTCCTTCAAGAACGTGGTCACGTTCAATATGGATGAATATGTCGGAATCCCCGAAAACCATCCTGAGAGTTACCACAGTTTCATGCACAGAAACCTTTTCGACAAGATTGACATCCCGGCCGGCAACATCCACATCCTCAACGGCAATGCCGCCGACCTTGACAAGGAGTGTGAGGAATATGAAAAGGCCATCGTCGAGGCCGGCGGAATCGACCTGTTTCTCGGCGGAGTCGGCGAAGACGGACATCTGGCCTTCAACGAGCCGTTCTCTTCCATCAACTCCAGAACAAGGGTCGTGACTTTGACCCAAGACACAATCGAGGTCAACTCCCGTTTCTTCGGCGGTGACGTCAACCTGGTTCCGAAGCGCGCGATGTCTGTCGGTGTCGCCACTGTCTGCGGCGCCAAGGAGGTTCTCATACTCGCCTTCGGTATCAAGAAGGCAAGAGTCGTGAGAGAGGCCATCGAGGGCTGCGTCAGCCACTATGTCACCCTTTCGGCCCTTCAGCTCCACGAGGACGGAATCGTCGTGCTTGACGAGCCGGCCGCAGGTGAACTCAAGGTCAACTCCTACCGCTATTTCAAGGCCGTCGAGGCTGCCGAAAGCAAATAGAGCGTGGAGGACAATTTCCTGTAAATCAAAATGATAGCAAGGTATCCTCCTCCCAGTCACGGGTAGGAGGATATTCACTTAAAAACTTATTTATCAATATGTTAACCTCCACGATAGTTGCGATGCTTCTGGCCTTTGCCGGAGCGACAGGGAGCAATGGGCTTAATGCTGAATCCGCCGAATCTTCCGCTCTGAATGAAAGTCCCGCCAAAGCAAACGGAGTGAAGGAACGGTGCGGACGCTACACGATGAAGAACCAGGGGCTTGAACGGGAATATTACCTCTACCGTCCGGAAGGCCTTAAGGCCGGGGCGCCTCTCGTGATTGTCCTGCACGGCTACGGCGGCTCGGCGCTCAAAGGAAAGACCGCAATGATGGATGTCGCCGACAAAAACGGATTCGCCGTCTGCTACCCCCAGGGAATCAAGGACCCTAAAGGTAAACCGGGCTGGAATGTCCGCTATCCATCACAGGAAGGGATGAAGACAGATGACGTGAAGTTCATCATCGACCTTTCCAAGGAACTTCAGAAAAGATTCGGCCTCAGCCCAAAGAACACTTTCCTCACCGGAATGTCCAACGGCGGCGACATCATCTACCTGATTGCCTTGCGCGCCCCGAAGGCCTTCAAGGCGATGGCCTCGATCGCAGGACTTCAGTTCACCTGGATGGAGACTGAATATTCCTACAAGCACCCGATTCCTTTTATGGAGGTCCACGGCACACAGGACCGTACGTCCGAGTGGCTCGGCGACCCACAGAACAAAGGAGGCTGGGGAGCGTATCTCCCTGTCCCGGCAGCGGTCAGCAGAATCATAGCCGTCAACGGATGCAACGAGGAATATGTCACTGAGCTTCCCCGCCGTGAAGGCCGCAACCAAGTCACTCTCTATCAGTTCAAGGCCGGCAAGCCGGCGGCGAAAGGAGGCAGACCGACCGAAGTATGGCTCTACAAAGTCGAAGGCGGCGACCATTCCTGGGCCGACAAGGATATGGACACCTGCTCCGAAATCTGGCGTTTCTTCAGCCACTGGCTTGACTAGATGCAGGATCATCCACTATATTCTTTGTAAATGTGAGCCAAAAAGGCTAACTTTGCGACAGTCTTGAAAAACCATTGCGTTCGCAACGCAAAGCTCTGATTTTCTTCACCGCATGCGGTGAAAGCAAGTCCCTCCCCGAGGGGAGGGTTTCAGGGTAGGGGTAACGTAAATTGAAGTGGGTGGGCAATCACCTTCGAACGTGAGAAAATATTTTGCAGCAAGTAATTGCCTACTTGCGAGAGCCGCGCTAAAAAGAACTTGCAAAGATGTCCGATTACCGCATTTTCGTGGAGAAACACCCGGAGTTCCAGGTGGAGGCAAAGAGCCTTCTCGGGGAACTCAACGAGAACTTGCAGCTGGAACTGAAAACGCTCCGGCTGCTTAATGTTTATGACCTTTTCGGGTTCACGCCGGAGCTTTTGGAGAAGAGCCGCTACAGTGTCTTCGGAGAGATTGTGACCGATTCCGTCACAGACTCGATTGACCTTGAGGGAGCGAAGTACATCGCGGTTGAGTACCTGCCGGGTCAGTTCGACCAAAGGGCGGCCTCGGCCGTGGACTGCGTGCATCTGATCGAGCCTTCGGCACAGATCAGCATAAAGAGCTCAAAACTCCTGATCGTTGACCCGGACGCTTCCGAAGAAACTCTTGAGAAGATTCGTCACTACTACATCAACCCGGTGGAATCCCGCACGAAAGACCTGAGCAAACTCGCTGACACAGAGAATGCGGCAGTCAAGCCTGTCCCGGTGCTGGAAGGATTCCGGAATATGGGTGGGGACGATCTGAAGACATATTGCAAGCAAATGGGTCTGGCGATGAACGCCGACGACCTTGGCGAGGTAGTCAGATACTTCTCCGGGGAAGGCAGGGACCCGAACGAGACCGAGCTCAGGATTCTGGACACCTACTGGAGTGACCACTGCCGGCACACGACTTTCACGACGGAATTGGAAAGCATCAACGTGGAGGATTCCTTCATCAAGGAGGACATCGACGGGACTATGAGCCTGTATATGAAGATGCGTTCGGAGACTGGCCGTGAGAAGAAGGGACTGAACCTGATGGATATGGCCACAATCGGGGCGAGATATCTCAGGAAGAACGGTCTGCTGGACGATATGGAGGTCAGCGAGGAGAACAATGCCTGCAGTATATTCATTGATGTGGATGTCGATGGACAGACAGAGAGATGGCTGCTGATGTTCAAGAACGAGACCCACAACCACCCTACGGAGATCGAGCCGTTCGGAGGGGCGGCCACCTGTCTGGGTGGAGCCATCAGGGATCCGCTTTCCGGCCGCTCCTACGTCTATCAGGCTATGCGCGTCACCGGAGCGGGAGACATCTACAAGCCTGTCAGCGAGACGCTGCCGGGCAAACTGCCGCAGAAGGTCATCACACGCAAGGCCGCACAGGGATATTCATCATACGGCAACCAGATCGGCCTGGCCACGACCCACGTGCGTGAGATATACCACGAGGGCTACACCGCCAAGAGAATGGAGGTGGGCGCCGTGGTGGGTGCCGTCAAGGCTGCGGATGTGAGAAGGGAAAGCCCGAAGGCGGGGGATGTCGTGCTGATGATCGGCGGACGTACCGGTCGTGACGGAATCGGAGGAGCCACGGGATCCTCAAAGGAACACACGGAGGAGTCTCTGGAGACTTGCGGAAGCGAGGTACAGAAAGGCAACGCCCCGGAAGAGAGGAAGTTGGAGAGGCTTTTCAGAAGGCCGGAGGTCACGAAACTGATAAAGAAATCAAACGACTTCGGAGCCGGCGGAGTGAGTGTCGCCATAGGTGAGCTTGCCGACGGGCTGGACATCTACCTCGACCGTGTTCCTGTCAAATACAGCGGAATGAACTCCACGGAACTGGCCATCAGCGAGTCACAGGAGCGTATGGCGGTTGTGGTGGAGGCCAAGGACGAGGAAGAGTTCAAGTCTCTCTGCCACAGCGAGAACATCGAGGTGACGCACGTGGCGGAGGTCACGGACACCGCTAGGATGAGAATGTTCTACGGGGACAAGGTGGTCGTGGACTTAAGCCGGGCGTTCATCGACAGCGCCGGGGCGAAGCACTGGTCAAAGGCCACGGTCGGAGCGGTCGATGACAGGGATCCGTTTTTCCGCGACGTTCCGGGCAAGAATCTGAAAGAGAGAATGTTCGCCAACCTGCAGGATCCGAATGTGACCTGCCAGAAAGGCCTCGTCGAGATGTTCGACTCCACCATCGGCCGCTCAACCGTGCTGATGCCGTTCGGAGGAGAACTCCAGACCACAGAGACGCAGGTCTCCGTTCAGAAGCTTCCGGTGAAGGGCTACACGGACACGGCCAGTATGATGGCGTTCGGTTTCAACCCGGACCTCTGCGAATGGAGTCCTTACCACGGTGCGGCATATTCATTCATAGAGGCTTGCAGCAAGGTCGTGGCGGCGGGCGGCCATTGGGAGACAATGAGATTCTCCTGCCAGGAATATTTTGAAAGGATGACAGCCGACCCAAAGGTTTGGGGCAAGCCGACAGCGGCTCTGCTCGGAGCCTTGAAGATGCAGAAGGAACTCGGGCTGGCTTCCATCGGCGGAAAGGATTCGATGAGCGGCTCATTCGAGACCGAGGACGGGACAATCCACGTGCCGCCGACCCTTATCGCATTCGGTATCACTCCTGTCAAAGCTGACAAGGTGATCTCTCCGGAACTCAAATGGGAGGGAGACCGTCTCTACCTTGTGAAGCACACTCCGCTCGCTAACAGGATGCCTGACACGGAGCAGCTCAAGAGGAACTGGAATCATATTCAGGAAAAGATAGAGGACGGGACAATCGTGTCCGGTTGGGCCTTGGGATTCGGAGGAGTCGCCGAGGCGCTCTGCAAGATGAGCTTCGGCAACGCTTTCGGATTCGATGTGAACCTTTCGGAGGATGACCTGTTCAACCTGGGCTACGGTTCGGTTGTGGTCGAGACCGACGGCGGTGCGCTCGACTTCGAGAACGCAGTCGAAATCGGCACGGTGACATCCGGCGAGGACGGCAACGTGCGTGTGAACGGGACGAAACTGTCCATCTTCGAGCTGATGGATTTCAATGCGTCGCTCTTTGAGAAAGTTTACCCGGCTGTCAGCAGGCCTGACTTCAAGAGGCTGCTGCCAAAAGGAATGGAGGGAATCAAGCCGTTCAAGGCGAAGAAGGCGGACCTTGAATATAAGGGACCGAAGGTGGACAAGGTCATCGCTTACCTTCCGGTGTTCCCCGGCACGAACTGCGACTACGACTCGGCAAAGGCGTTCCGCAAGGCCGGTGCGGAGATCCGCACTTCCGTGTTCCGCAACCTTTCGGACAAGGATGTGTTCGAGTCTATCGCGGAGATGAAGAAGAACATCGATGAGTGCCAGATTCTGATGCTGAGCGGCGGTTTCTCGGCCGGAGACGAGCCTGACGGAAGCGGCAAGTTCATAGCCAATGTACTGAACAACAAGGACATCGCGGCATCCATCGAGGGTTTGCTTTCCCGCGGCGGTCTGATTCTGGGAATATGCAACGGGTTCCAGGCTCTTGTGAAATCGGGGCTGCTGCCTTATGGGGAACTCGGGAAGGTGACCAAGGACTCCCCTACCCTGTTCCGCAACGACATCAACAGGCACATCTCCCAGATGGTGACCACGCGCGTCTCCTCCACCAACTCCCCTTGGCTCAAGGGAATGACGGTCGGCGATGAATATGCCATACCGGTCAGCCACGGCGAGGGCAAGTTTGTGGTGAGCGAGGAGCTGGCCCGGGAGCTGTTCGCCAACGGGCAGGTGGCGTTCCAGTACGTGGACCCGCTGACGGACGAGCCTACGATGGAGTCGCCTTACAATCCGAACGGGTCTTACTATGCGATTGAGGGGATCATCGGCCGCAACGGTCAGATTCTGGGCAAGATGGGACACAGCGAGAGGTACGAGAAGAATCTGTTGAAGAACATAGAGGCCGACCTTGAGCAGCCGCTGTTCGAGAATGCTGTCAGGTACTTCATCGGTTAGACTTTTGTCGGGCCGCCGGAGCGATATTCCGCTAACGCGACAAAACAATAACGAATTGAACCATAGGCAATGGAAAAGAGGAATATAATACACGACGGAGTGTCCATCAAGATCTTCGGAACGGATGATCCTGAAAAGGTGATCATCCACTTCACGGATGAAATCACGGCTTTCAACAAGATCAAGAAGGCGGTGATCAAGGACAAGGGGGTCTTCTGCAACGGGATCTCCTGCGAGATTTCCAGACTGCTGCAGAAGGGCGGAGTACCGACGCATTTCATCGAGCAGCTCTCTGACACGGAGCAGCTTTGCTGGAAATCGGACGTGATACCGATGGAGGTGATCGTACGGAATGTCATCGCCGGATCGATGGCCCAGAGGCTGGGACTGGAGGAGGGACTTGTGCCGAAGGAGCCGGTCTATGACCTCTGCTACAAGTCGGACATCCTCTGCGACCCGATCATCAACGACTACCACGCCGTGGCCCTCGGCCTTGTCAGCAAGGAAGAGCTTGATCGGATATATTCATTGACAAAGCAGGTCAACGGCATCCTGACGCCGGTGTTCAAAGGGATCGGCATCACTCTGGTTGACTTCAAGATAGAGTTCGGACACCTGTCCGACGGAAGGCTCGTGATGAGCGACGACATCACACCGGACAGCGCACGGTTCTGGGACATCGCCACCGGCGAACGTCTCGACAAAGACCGGTTCCGCAAAGACAACGGACACGTGGGAGACGCCTACAAGACCGTGTTCGAGAGGCTGACCGGCAAAAAGTTTGACTGAAAATATTCTTAGATATGAGACCTTTATTTCTGACAAATACCCTTACACACAGCAAGGAACTTTTCAAGCCGATCCAGCCGGGACACGTGGGGATGTACGTCTGCGGGCCGACTGTCTATGGGGAGGCTCATCTGGGACACGCCCGGCCGGGGGTGACCTATGACGTGCTTTTCAAACTGCTCAGGCATCTGGGCTACAAGGTGCGCTATGTGCGCAACATCACCGATGTGGGACACCTTGAGCACGACGCCGATGAGGGAGAGGACAAAATCTCAAAGAAGGCAAGACTTGAACAGCTTGAGCCTATGGAGGTCGTGCAGACATACACGTTCCGTTACCACGAGGCGATGCGTCAGCTGAACGTCGCCCCGCCTTCAATCGAGCCAAGAGCTTCGGGCCACATCATCGAGCAGATCGAGACCGTCAAGAAGATTCTGGATGCGGGCTACGCCTATATCTCCAACGGGTCAGTCTATTTCGATGTCGAGAAGTACAACAAGGATCATCATTACGGAATCCTTTCCGGGCGCACACTGGACGACACCCGCGAGGGCACCAGAAATCTGGACGGGCAGGGCGACAAGAAGGCCCCTTACGATTTCGCCCTCTGGAAAAAGGCAGAGCCGGAACACATAATGCACTGGCCGAGTCCGTGGAGCGAGGGATTCCCCGGATGGCATCTGGAATGTTCCGTGATGGGTGAGAAATACCTCGGCAACGAGTTCGACATCCACGGCGGGGGAATGGATCTGATGTTCCCTCACCACGAATGCGAGATCGCCCAGAATGTGGCCAGCCGTCACACGCAGGGAGTCCACTACTGGGTACACAACAATATGATAACAATCAACGGCCAGAAGATGGGCAAGTCTCTGGGCAACTTCATCACCCTGCCTCAGCTTTTCAGCGGACAGCACGAGAAACTCGTCCAGGCATATTCCCCGATGACCGTCCGCTTCTTCATCCTTCAGGCACACTACCGCAGCACGCTGGATTTCAGCAACGAGGCTTTGCAGGCAGCCGAGAAAGGACTCAGGAGGGTGATGCAGGCGGTCAAGGATCTGCGCGCGATGGCCTCTGCTGCCGGAATCGCGGACACCGCAAAGGGAACGGAAGGAGATTCTGTGGATTCGATGCAGTACGGAGAGTTCATCACGGCCACGGCGCCTGACACCTGCCCGGCGACTTCGGAGGAGGTCAAAGGGATTTTCAACGCTGTCTATGAGGCGCTCTGCGATGACCTCAACACACCGATTGCCCTGTCGCACATCTTCGACGCAGTAAGGCTTATCAACTCAGCCAAGGCCGGCGAATTGAAACTCAGCAAGGGCGACATCGAGACACTGCTCCAGCTTTTTGATGACATCGTGCTAGGGGTTCTAGGACTCAAGGACGAGGCCGCAGCGGAATCCGGCAAGGGTCAGGAGATTGTCTCCGGGCTGATGGATATGGTGCTGGAGGAGCGCGCCAAGGCCAAGGCCGCAAAGGACTGGGCAGCCAGCGACTCCATCCGCGACCATCTCAAGGCTCTCGGCATCACCGTCAAGGACACCAAGGACGGAGCCGAGTGGACGATTCAGTAATCGACCTCCTTACACGCTTTCGTTTGACAAAGCTCCGGCTTTGACGGCACGGGCTGCCTCCAGAGCGGCGTGTTCGGCTTTGGCGCGTTCCACCGAGACGGACTTCTTCAGGATGAAACCGGAACCGAGGTATTTGGTGCGGACATCCTCGTCGGCGGCAAGGGATTCAGGAGTTCCCTGCTGAAGGATCGTGCCTTCGTAGAGCAGGTAGGCGCGGTCGGTGATCGCAAGTGTCTCTCCCACATTGTGGTCGGTGATGATGACGCCGATGTCCTTGTACTTGAGTTTAGCGATGATGAACTGGATGTCCTCGACGGCGATCGGATCGACTCCGGCGAACGGCTCGTCCAGAAGAATGAACTTCGGGTCGATGGCAAGGGCTCGGGCGATCTCGCAGCGTCGTCTCTCTCCTCCGGAAAGCTGGATTCCAAGGCTCTTGCGCACCTTGGAGAGGTTGAACTCGTTGATCAGGTCTTCCAACCTTTCCTGTCTCTCGGCCTTGGACATCTCCGACATCTCCATAACGGACATTATATTGTCCTCCACCGACATCTTGCGGAACACCGAGGCCTCCTGAGGAAGATAACCGACTCCCTTCTGAGCCCTTTTGTACATAGGAAGCTCGGTGATGTCCTCGTCGTCAAGGAACACTCGCCCACCATTCGGGACTATCTGTCCGGTGATCATATAGAAACTGGTGGTCTTTCCGGCTCCGTTCGGGCCGAGAAACCCCACGATTTCCCCCTGATTAATCTCCATCGAAACGCCTTTCACAACGGTTCGGATGCCATATTTCTTGACGAGGTTCTCGCAATGAAGTTTCATCTTATCTTAATCTAATGTTCAACGATCATTTTGTCTCAAGGCCAAAATCCTTGATCAGGCTCTGGACTTCCCCGTGCTGGCCCATAAGGGCAGTGGCCTTCTCCTGATCGGTGTAAGGCTGCACCCCTTTGTCCACAACAGGTACAACATCAACCTGAAGACGAAGTTTTGAGGAGCCGACCTTATTCTGCAAATTCCCTTCCAGATCCATAAGCCGATTCTCCCGGATCCATTTCTCCTGCGCTTTGTTGCTGACCTTGAATGTCAACTCCTTGTAGCCTTCCTTAGTCTCAATGCTGACTTCCGCATTCCGCAGAGTGTTGGCAAGCCGCGGACTTGACGCATTATCTTCCGGGATGGTCTTCCAGGCCTCCAGCACAGCGCTGTCTTCCGGAATCGCATCTGTGACACGAGCCTCAGCCTTGATGACTTTCTTGTTTTCCTCTTCTTCGATTATCGAGTTGAGCGACAATGACGCTCCGGTCTTGACCGGTTTTCTTCTCGCCCTCGGAGCGAGACCGTCTTCCTCGGCAGTCTGTGAGCCTACGGTTTCAGCCGGTTTTTCAGCGGTCACGGTTGCCGGCTCCATACGGGACGCTTCGACAGGTCCGGCAGCCAATCCGACGGATCCGGTTTCCGGCTTCCGCACGGCGTCTCCCGCAGAAACCTTTGCAGCTCCGGACACAGGCCGTGACGCCTCCGGCGCCTTCATCAGAAAGCTGAGCTTCATCAAGGCGAACTCGATATGAAGCCTCGGATTCACCGCCTGCTTGTACCCGGCCTCACAGGCAGAGGTGATGGTCAAAGCGTCGTACAGAAACTTCAGCGAACACCGCGAGGCCTGCTCCACGTATCTGGCCTTCAAAGAGTCCGGAAGTTCCAGCAAAGCGTCCAGCCCCCCGTTCTTCGTCACCATCAGATCCCTGAAATGCGAGCTGAGAGCCGCACAGAAATGAAGCGCATTGAACCCTTTGGACAGAATCTCGTCAAACTTCAGAAGAGCCGTGCCATAGTCTCCGGTCAAAAATGCATCGACAAGACTGAAACTATAGTCATAGTCAAGCACATTGAGGTTCTTCAACACCTCATCGTACTTCACGGCCGTCCCGCAGAACGCCACCGTCTGGTCAAAGATGGTAAGTGCGTCACGCATCGCTCCGTCAGCCTTCTGCGCTATCACGTGCAAAGACTCATCGTCAATGCTCACTCCCTCCTTGCCCGCTATCATCCTCAGGTTGGCGACGATGTCCGGCACAGAAATCCTGTTGAAATCGTAAGTCTGGCAACGCGAAAGGATTGTCGGCAGAATCTTATGCTTCTCGGTAGTCGCAAGGATGAATATGGCGTGTGCCGGCGGTTCCTCCAAGGTCTTGAGGAAGGCGTTGAATGCGGCGGTGGACAGCATATGCACCTCATCGATGATGTACACGCTGTACTTTCCCACCTGCGGAGGAATCTGCACCTGATCCATCAGGTTCTTGATGTCATCCACACCGTTGTTGGACGCGGCGTCCAGTTCGTGGATGCAGTAGGACCGCCCCTCCTGGAAGGACTTGCAGGATTCACACTCTCCGCAAGGCTCCATATCCGGCGAAGGATTGGAGCAATTGATGGCTTTCGCGAATATCCTGGCGGTGGTGGTCTTACCCACTCCGCGCGGCCCGCAGAACAGGTAGGCGTGAGCCAGTTTCCCCCTGATGATGGAATTCTTCAGAGTCTGGGCGATGTTGTCCTGACCGATAAGGGACTCGAAAGAGTCGGGACGATATTTTCTTGCTGATACGATGTATTCAGACATAACAACGTTCAAATCTTAGGGAGTGGTTGTCCGCACCAAGTTTTGTAAGGCAAATTTACGCAATATTTCGTACATTTGTGTCGCACGGCACGAAGTATGAGGTTTTTTGTCGGCGCGGAACGCGGCAAAGACCTTGGTAAGCGTTAAAAGTTGGTTTTTAAGAAGCTGTTTAAAAATGGTTTCCACATTTTATTATGCGGAATTTTCGAGACAGTTTCGGCTTTGGAAGAGGGAGCGTA
>CAVCPY010000082.1:18248-18331 GCA_963604245.1 Eggerthellaceae bacterium | reverse complement strand
ACTAAGAAGCTGTTTAAAAATGGTTCCCACATTTTATTATGCGGAATTTTCGAGACAGTTTCGGCTTTGGAAGAGGGAGCGTA
>CAVCPY010000082.1:0-18219 GCA_963604245.1 Eggerthellaceae bacterium | reverse complement strand
AATATAGTCAAAAAAGACACATAAAGATTACCAAGTTATTTTTTAACGCTTACTGAAATCAAAGCCCAAGAAAAAGAAAGAATAATCAAAGTCAAAGAAAGAATATGGAAAAGGAAAACAAAATCAGATTCGTGCGAATCATTCTTTCAGCCGCGCTTCTCGGAGTGGCAGTCTTGGTCGAGAAGAAACTGAACCTCAGTGTCTGGCAACTTCTTCTTGTTTATTCAGTCCCTTATCTCATCGTAGGTTATGACACTCTGTTTGAAGCGGCCGGTAATCTTGTCAAAGGCGACTTCTTCGACGAGGACTTCCTGATGAGCATCGCCACGGTCGGCGCCCTGTGCATCGGATTCCTTCCCGGGGCGGAGACCCAGTTCCCGGAAGCTGTTTTCGTGATGCTGTTCTTTCAGGTCGGAGAGCTTTTCGAGGACATCGCCGAAGGCCGTAGCCGAAAGTCAATCTCTGCTCTGATGGACATCAGACCTGACACCGCCAATGTTGAACGTGACGGGAAGCTCCTGACAGTCAATCCTGAGGAAGTGAAAGTCGGTGAGACAATCGTAGTAAAGCCGGGCGAGAGAGTCCCGATGGACGGAGAGGTGCTCGAAGGGACCTCAAGCCTTGACACCGTGGCTTTGACCGGAGAAAGCGTTCCACGGAGCATATCTAAAGACGATGAGATTATTTCAGGTTGCGTGAATCTTACTGGCGTCATCCGCGCGAGAGTCACGAAGGCTTTCGGTGAGTCAACCGCATCAAAGATCCTGGACCTTGTCGAGAACGCTTCCGAGAACAAATCCAAGAGTGAAAGCTTCATTTCAAGGTTCGCAAGGATCTACACTCCGGTCGTTGTGATAGCGGCCTTGGCGCTGGCTTTCATCCCGCCAGTCCTCTCCGGAGATTTCGGAGGTACTTTCGCCACCTGGCTCTACAGGGCTCTGACATTCCTGATCGTCTCCTGCCCTTGCGCCCTTGTGATTTCCGTCCCGCTCTCGTTCTTCGGTGGCATCGGCGGTGCGTCATCCAAAGGAATTCTGATCAAAGGCTCCAATTATCTTGAGGCTTTGGCCAAAGTCGGAACGGTTGTCTTTGACAAGACCGGCACCCTTACCGAAGGCGTGTTCGATGTGACCGCCGTGCATCCGGAAACGATTGATGAGAAGGAACTTCTGCACCTTGCCGCTCACGTGGAGAGATATTCCTCACACCCTATCGCCATTTCCTTGAAGAACGCTTATCCTGACTGGGCTGACGGATGCTCCGTTGAGAATGTGGAGGAGATTCCCGGTCACGGAGTACGCGCTGTGGTGAACGGGAAGACCGTCTGCGTGGGCAACCCCAAGATGATGGATGCGGCCGGAGTGCAGTGGAAACCTTGCCGGAAGAACGGCACAATCGTGCACGTCAGCGTGGACGGAACATACGTCGGGCACATTGTGGTCTCCGACAGAATCAAGGCCGATTCCGCCGATGCAGTCAAGTTTCTCAAGGCCGAAGGGGTGACAAAGACCGTGATGCTCACCGGGGACAAGCGCGAGGTCGGTGAATATGTCGCTTCAGCCATCGGGCTTGACGAGTTCCATACCGAACTGCTGCCAGCCGACAAAGTCTCTGAGTTAGAGAAACTTCTTAAAAATAAGCCATCCGGAAGGACTCTCGCTTTCGTGGGTGACGGCATCAACGACGCTCCGGTGCTTGCAAGAGCAGACCTTGGGATAGCGATGGGCGGACTTGGCTCAGATGCTGCCATTGAGGCCGCCGATGTGGTTCTGATGGATGACAAGCCGTCCAAGATCGCCCTCGGTGTCAAGATAGCCCGCAAGACCTTGCGTCTGGCAAGGGAGAACACCTTCTTCGCCATATTCATAAAGCTTCTGGTGCTTGTCCTTGCCGTCCTGGGAGCGGCGACGATGTGGATGGCCGTCTTCGCCGACGTCGGTGTCACCGTCCTCGCCGTCCTGAACGCAATGCGCGCCTTGAGGGGATAGTACCGGTAATGATTTATTTTGCCATATTGTTAGTTCTTAATCAAATGACATTATGGCAACAATTTCGATCAAGTTTCGAGCGTCCTCTTCCGCCGGGAAAGAGGGCGCATTGTACTATCGGGTGATTCACAACCGCATTGCAAGTCAGCTGAGTTCCGGCTACAGGCTCTATCCGCAGGAATGGGATGATAGAAATATGGAAGTCATCTGCCCTCCCGGAACAGGGGAAAACCGAAGGCGTTATCTGAGTTCGCTGAAAGAGTCGTTGCTTGAGGGTACGAAACGGTTTAGAGGCATCATCTTGCGTTTTGAGAATGCAGGAAGTTCCTACACGGCCGGTGACGTGGTTGAGGCATACCGCTCTCCGTCAAATGACCCCTGTCTTGTTTCCTTTGCCAATGAGATTGTCACGCATCTGAAAACGATAGGCAAGAAACGGACTTCCGAGACCTATGCGGCAGCGGTGAAAAGTTTCTTGAGGTTCCGGCAAGGGCGGGATGTGCCGCTTGACCGAATGGATTCGGACCTGATGATGGCTTATGAGGCTTATCTTTCGACGGTCGGTGTCTGCCCGAACACGATGTCATTCTATATGCGCAACCTGCGTGCCATCTATAACCGCGCGGTGGACAAGAACTTGACGGTGCAGCGTTCCCCGTTCAAGCATGTTTATACCGGCATAGATAAGACCGTCAAGCGTGCCGTACCCATAGAGACCGTCCGTCGGATCCGTGACATCGACCTCTCGCAGCATCCTGCTCTGGACTATGCCAGGGACATATTTATGTTCTCATTCTACACCCGAGGGATGTCGTTCGTGGACATCGCATTCCTGAAGAAGAAGGATTTGCGTGACGGAATATTGTCATACCGTCGGCACAAGACGAACCAACGGCTTCTCATCAAGTGGGAGAAACCTATGCAGGCGCTGATTGACAAGTACGACACATCGTCAACTCCTTTCCTGTTGCCGGTCATCAAGCCAACCGGCAATGACGAGCGCGGCCAATATATCAGCGAGGAACACCGCGTGAACCGCAATCTGAAGAAGATAGGCAGGATGCTCGGACTGACTGTACCTCTCACCACCTACGTCGCGCGCCACGGATGGGCGAGTGTCGCCAAGAGCAAGAATATCCCGATAACCACCATCAGCGAGGCGATGGGTCACGACTCCGAGACCACAACGCGCATCTATCTCGCCTCCTTGGACACTTCTGTTGTTGACAAGGCTAACAGCCTGGTTTTGAGGTCGCTGTAATTATCAGGTGTAAACGGATTATGGTCTTTCTCTCCGCAAGAGAGGTACATATGATTGAAACAGTATGCAATTTGTTGACAAACAGTCATTTTCAAGACTTCGCCGCAGACTGTCGCCCAACATATGTCAAGCAAAGCCATCAGAAATGTGTGTAGGCCTTGAGATTTTCCTTTGTATTCTTCTAATTATTACAAATAATTATGTATATTTGCCCGCATTAGTGTACATCTCTTGCGGAGAGATATGACGGGCGCAGATGCGTCTGAAGTAACTGCTTGACCGAAAGATAATTATCTGGTCGCGCAGGATTGATGGAATTGTCTTGAAGTGAAACAATGGCAATCTTGGCGAACGAAGGGGAGGTACGGTGGTACGTAATGCGCGACCTTAAAAGGCCGAATGCGTGTCTGCCTGCCTACAAGTTATTGAAGGGACTTGGAATGGAGGTCTTCACTCCGATGAGTTGGCGTTTGTCCACAAGCGACGGCAGACGTGTCCGCGAAGAGGTGCCTTTCATCCGGGATCTGCTCTTCGTGCATGAGACGCGGGAGAATCTCGACACCGTGGTCGAGAAGAATCCGACACTCCAGTACCGCTGGCTGCGCGGCACGTGGCGTGAGCCTATGACAGTGGACGAGGCAGAGATGAATCGCTTCATTCTGGCCGTGAAAGCCACGGAATTTCCTGTATATTACCAGCCTTTCGAGATTACACCGGCAATGTGCGGGCGCATTGTACGCATCGTGGGCGGTCCTCTGGACGGCTACGAAGGGAATCTGCTCACTGTCCGCGGTTCCAGAGTCAAGCGTCTGCTTGTCGGTCTGAGGGGGTTTCTTTCGGTTGGCATAGAAGTCAAGCCCGAGTATATTCAGTTTGTAAAATAAATCAGCGTGGATAATGAATATTTGCAAGATTATTGTCGTAGCGGCATCCGTCCTTGTCTGTGGCTCGTGCTCCACATCGAGGCATATCCCCTATTTTCAGGACCTTGGTTCCGGGGTTGACGAGCTGACATCAGCCGAGTTGACGGAGATCCGGATACGTCCCAAGGACAAACTGTCCATTCTTGTCAACAGTCAGGACTTGAGGCTGACCAACCTGTTCAATCTTCCGATTGTCAGCCAGCAGGTCGGTCAGGACAATTATTATTACAACACTGCCCGAGGGCTGTCCGGCTACACCGTGGACTCCAAAGGCTACATAGACTTTCCCGTGTTGGGAGCGCTCCGCGTGCAGGGAATGACTCGTGAGAAAATGGCAGCATACATCAAGGATGAGTTACAGTCTCGCGATCTCATCAAGGATCCGGT
This sequence comes from Eggerthellaceae bacterium, assembly GCA_963604245.1. Classification (GTDB taxonomy): domain Bacteria; phylum Bacteroidota; class Bacteroidia; order Bacteroidales; family UBA932; genus Cryptobacteroides. The sequence goes on along the minus strand of CAVCPY010000082.1, from coordinate 13,660 downwards.
GGTGACGGTAGAGTTTATGAATATGACAGTGGACGTTATTGGAGAGGTGAATAATCCGGGGCGGTACAACATCGACAAAGACAGGTTCACTGTCCTCGACGCCTTGAGTCTGGCTGGTGACCTGACAATTTACGGACAGCGCAGGAATGTGTTGGTGCTGCGCAACGAGAACGGCACACAGCATGCCTACTGTATAGACCTCCGCTCCGCCAGACAGTTGAATTCATCACCGGCTTACTATCTGCAGCAGAACGACGTGGTCTATGTGGAACCCAACAAGACAAGGGCGCGCCAGTCCACCGTCAACGGCAACAACGTGCGCAGCACCTCGTTCTGGATTTCGTTATCCTCGCTGCTGACATCCATCTGCATATTGATATTCAATTAGAACGCATCGGTAATGGCTACAAATAAAGAGATTCCCGCACAGGAACAGCAGGAGTCAATCAATTTACAGGATTTGCTGTCACTCTGCATCAACAAGTGGCATTGGTTCATTGCCTCTCTGGTGGTGTGTCTGGGTCTGGCGGTCTGGTATCTGCTTGTCACCCCTCCGGTTTATACCCGTTCCGCTTCGATTCTCATCAAGGACGACACCAAAGGAAAGTCCCTTCCAGGTGAGATGGACACTTTCGCCGACCTTGGCCTTTTCACGTCCCGCACCAATGTGAACAACGAGATGGAGATGCTGCGCTCTCCTGACCTGATGCGCGAGGTTATCTCGCGGCTGCGCCTGAATATGGACTATAAGATTCCCGGGCGTTACCACCTTCAGACAGTCTATAGGGATTCACTTCCCGTCTCGGTCCGCATCATCGGGTTGCCTGAGGACGAGTCCGCCACATTCACCCTTTGCGTGTCCGGAGACGGCGAGGTCGTATTGTCCGACATCGAGCGCAACGGGGAGGAGGCTGGCGGGTCTGGGCTTCGCGGTGTTTTGAACGACACAATCCCGTGTGCCATAGGGAGTGTCATAGTGTCTCCGACGGCCTTGTACAAGCAGGGCGCAGAGTCCCTGATTAACGTCCGCCGGATGTCGTCCGGTGCGGCCCTGACCTACTACACCACCCGGCTCACGGTCTCTCAGGAAGACGAGAAATCGAACGTCATCTGCCTGTCATTCAGTGACGTGTCCACACAACGAGCGGAGGATGTCCTGAACACCCTGATAGCCGTCTATAACGAGAGTTGGGTGAGCGACAAGAACCGTATCGCGGTCAGCACGTCGAAGTTCATCGACGACCGTCTCGGCGTGATAGAAAGAGAACTTGGCAGTGTTGACGACGACATCTCCAGCTTCAAGAGCGAGCATCTGTTGCCGGATGTCCAGGCTGCGGCCAGTATGTATATGGCGCAGGCGAGCGAGGCGGACGCCGCTGTGAAAGAGTTGAGCAACCAGATGTATATGGCGCGCTACATCCGGAACTATCTGATGGACTCCGGCGGCAGTCCGAGCCTTCTTCCTACCAACTCCGGAATAGATGACTCCAACCTTGCATCTCAGATCGGCGAGTACAACCGCAAAGTCCTTGACCGTAACAGTCTGGTTGCCCACAGCAGCGAGCGCAACCCTCTTGTTGTGGAAATGGACGCGTCTTTGGCTTCAATGCGCGGCGCGCTGCTCACCTCCATCGATAATCAGCTGGTGTCGCTAAACGAGCGTATCAAGAGTCTTCAGGGAGTCGGCGGCCAGGCCACGTCCCAGATAGCGTCCAATCCTCGCCAAGCCAAGTATCTTCTGTCTGTGGAGCGCCAGCAGAAAGTTAAGGAGGCTCTTTACCTGTTCCTGTTGCAGAAGCGTGAGGAGAACGAACTCTCTCAGGCGTTCACGGCCTACAACACCCGGATCATCAGTATGCCGGGCGGCAGTATGAAGCCGACATCCCCCGTTAGCCGCTACATCCTTCTCGTGGCCTTCCTTTTGGGACTGGCCATCCCTATGGGCGTTATCTTCCTTCGCGAGAGCTTGAACACCCGTGTGCGCGGCCGCAAAGACCTTGAGGGTCTGACGGTACCGTTCGCCGGCGAGATTCCTTTGTACGTGCAGAGGAGAGGCTTTCTCGGCAAGAAGGTCGGCGACAAGAAAGCCGTTGTGGTGAAGGAGGGGAGCCGTGACATCATCAACGAGGCGTTCCGCGTACTCCGCACGAATCTCGAGTTTATGGCCGGGCGTGACCATTCTTCGGAGGTTATCGTGGTGACCTCCTTCAACCCGGGTAGCGGGAAGTCGTTCCTGACGCTCAACATTGGCGCGAGTCTGGCCATCAATGGCAAGCGCGTCCTCGTCATCGACGGCGACCTGCGCCACGGCACGGCATCAGCCTACGCGGGATCTCCGCGCAGGGGACTCAGCGACTTCCTCGGCGGCAGGGAGGAGAGTCTCGAAGGTCTAATCGTCTCGAATCCTGGATTTGCGGGTCTCGACATCCTGCCTGTCGGCACGAACCCTCCAAACCCAACTGAACTGCTGTTCAGCGACCGCCTCAAGCAGGTTATCGACTCCGCTCGCGTGAACTATGACTATGTCCTGTTCGACTGTCCTCCTGTGGAGCTTGTGGCCGACACCCGGATTATCGGGAAGTTCGCCGACCATACTGTGTTCGTCGTCCGCGTGGGACTGCTTGAACGCGTAATGCTTCCGGAACTGGAGAAACTCTACGTGGAAGGGACATACAGTAATATGGCCCTTGTCCTGAACGGGACGGAGGGAGGCGGCGGCCGTTACGGCTACAGGTACGGGTATCGCTACGGCTATCACTACGGCTACGGTCAGGGCTACCACTACGGCGCCGACAAGAAACGGAAGAAGTGACCTGACAGTTGTCAAATAATTGATATGTGGCCGTTCACAAAGCGTGGCACTCTTTCCGGCAGCGGCGTGTTCAGCGGCTTCACGGACTGGCACAGCCATCTTCTCCCCGGCGTTGATGACGGAGTGCAGACGATTGAGGAGTCGCTGGAGATGCTGCGCCTCTATGAGGCTTCCGGCGTGAGGGAAGTGTGGCTCACCCCTCACGTAATGGAGGACTACCCGAACAGCACTGCCTCCCTGCGCGAACGCTTTGCGGAGCTGCGGTCGGCCTACAAGGGAAGCATTAGGCTGCACCTTGCATCGGAGAATATGCTCGACACCCTCTTCGAGGAACGGCTTGAGTCCGGCGACCTTCTGCCCCTTGGAGCCATAGGCGACCACCTTCTTGTGGAGACATCGTGTTTCAACCCTCCGATGGGTCTTGACGGCATCCTTCAGCGCATCAAGTCGAAAGGGTATCATCCCGTTCTTGCCCATCCGGAACGGTACGCATATATGGAGGCAAGTGATTACCGGCGTCTGAAAGACTTGGGCGTGAAGCTCCAACTGAACCTCCCGTCCCTCGCTGGTCTTTACGGCGCGGGGGTGCGCAAGAAGGCGGAGACGCTGCTCGTGGCCCGAATGTACGACCTCGTCGGAACCGACACCCATTCCCCCGACCTCTTCCGGTGGCTTCTGCTCTCGAAAGTCCGGAAAAAGATGACAATCAATCTGTCAACCATCATCAATACCTGAAGAATAGGAAACCATTTTTAAACAGCTTCTAATACTGATTACAAACATATATGAGTCCGCTGAAAAGACTTTCCAATTGGTATTTTTCCCGTAAGGCACTTCCATACTGGTGTGTACTTGTTATGGATTGCGCCGTTGTGTACTTGTCGGGGATTCTTGTGTTCTGTGTACAGCACGGAGTAATGTCGCTCGCCAGCAATTTCTGGCAAGTGACGGTTGGCCTTATGGCCTGTCTAGTGATATACATCATTTCATTTTTCGCATTTCATACCTTTCACGGCATAATTCGCTACTCAAGTTTCATCGACCTCCATAAAGTGGCATATTCAACAGCCGCCGCAGGTGTCGGGGTATGTCTGCTTCATCAGGTGCAGGTGCGTATGGGACTTGGATCATTTATGATTGTTCCGCGCTTCGAGAGTGCGGTGCTGCTTTTCATTGCGGCCACAATGATGATGTGGGGCATCCGGGTGATGGTCAAGTATATGTACGACACCTACCGGGGAGATGACAGCGTTCAGAAAGTGTTCATCTACGGCAGCGTTCAGGATGTGATGGCAATTGCCAAAAGCCTGTGCAATGAAACCCCTCAACGCTACCGTCTCCGCGGCTTCATCTCCACTGACAAGGCGCTCAACGGAACGTGGCTGATGGGAGAGCAGGTGTACGGCGATGAAGATTCCGTGGTGGAGACAATGAAGAAATTCAATGTGTCCGCTCTTATCGTTTCCTCTTTTCAGCGGGAACATTTCAGCAAACGTGCGACACTCATCGATGCTCTGATAAAAGCCCGGATCAAGATTCTCATCACTCCGTTGGAGGAGGAGGAATGGGATGGCAAAAGTGAGATATTCCAACACCAGCTTCGTGAGATTGAAATAGAAGACCTTCTTTCGCGTGAGAAAATAGAGGTTGATATGACCGCTATCGGCTCGATGCTATGCGGGAAGCGTATTCTTATAACCGGAGCGGCCGGAAGCATAGGAGGTGAAATAGCGCGTCAGGCTGCAAGATTCCACCCGTCAGACCTTATTCTTCTGGACCAGGCGGAAACTCCGATGCACGATGTGCGCCTGTTTATGACTGAGCATCATCGGGACATCCGTGTAGAGACGATTGTGACGAACGTATGCAGGGAGGAAAGGATGGAAAGGATATTCAAGGAATATGCTCCTGAATATGTCTTCCATGCTGCTGCGTACAAGCACGTTCCGATGATGGAGGACAATCCGGCCGAAGCCGTTCAGAACAATGTCCGTGGCACTCGCGTCGTAGCCGATCTCTCCGTCAAATACGGCGTAAGGAAATTCGTGATGATCTCCACTGACAAGGCGGTCAATCCCACGAACGTGATGGGCTGCTCAAAGCGCATCTGTGAAATATATTGCCAAAGTCTCAATATGGCCATTGTCGAGGGCAAGGTCAACGGTGTCACTCAGTTCGTGACCACCCGCTTCGGCAATGTCCTCGGCTCGAACGGTTCTGCCATTCCTCTTTTCAAAGAGCAGATCCGGAACGGCGGTCCTGTGACAGTGACCCATAAAGACATAATCCGCTATTTTATGCTTATACCGGAAGCTTGCCGTCTTGTCCTTGAGGCTGGCACAATGGGAAAGGGCGGAGAAATCTTTGTCTTTGATATGGGGGCGCCTGTCCGGATTGCGGACCTTGCTCAGAGAATGATAGACCTTTCAGGGGCAAAGAATGTTGAAATCAAGTATATAGGTCTTCGTGACGGAGAAAAGCTTTATGAGGAAGTTCTCAATAGATCGGAGCAGACCATACCTACCTGCCATCCAAAGATCAAGGTCGCGGCGGTCAGGGAGTACTCTTATGAACTGGCTCTGAAGAATGAAGAAGAACTTTACCGGCTTTCGTTTGAAGCGGATGATATGACCATTGTCAGGAAGATGAAGGAGATCGTTCCGGAGTACAGGAGTCAGCATTCAAAGTACGCGGTATTGGATAATCAAGATATATAATTGTATAACTTTTAAGGATCATTAGAATTATGAGACAATTGGCCCTTGCGGGATTTGCCGCATTGATGGCAGTCCCGTCATTTTCCCAACCAACGGCGAAGACGGACACGACTGTGACGGTGGAGTACAGCCGAGCTAAGAACCTTGTCGAGACCGCGCCGTTCAAGTGGAACTGGTTCGTTGGCATCGACGGCGGTGCGCAGGTCTGGTTCGGCGAGTATGACTCGCAGTGCGAGATTGGCGACAGGCTTGCGCCGTCGCTCAACATCCAAGTCGGCAAGTGGTTTACCCCGACGGTCGGGGCGAGGCTGTCCTACGGCGGCATAGGTATGAGGGGAGCCACCACGGTAGACAATCCGGTGCACTCCTCCGGCAAGATCATCCCCGGCCTCAACCTTAAGGAGCAGAAGTTTCGTTTCTGGAACATCCACGCGGACGCGATGTTCAACCTAGCCAATGCCTTCTGCGGCTACAGGGAGGAGGGACATTTCTGGACACCGTCGGCCTTCATCGGGGTTGGCTTCGCGCACATATATTCGGAGGAACCTAAAGGCAAGGATATCACGGCCAACGGCGGCATAAGCAACGCCTTCAGGCTCGGGCAGGGTCTGGATCTCAACGTGAACTTCGGGGCGTTCCTCGTGAATGAGGGCATCGACGGAGAGGTCGGCCACCGCTGGGGGGAGGGTAACTTCGCAGCCACGGTCGGCCTGACGTACAGGTTCAAACCGCGCGGCTGGGGCAGGACCAAGATAGTGAGGGTCGTCGAGACATCGGACGTTACTGACTATGAAAGAGCCATCGCAAACCTTAATGCAGAGAAGACAGGTCTTGAGAAGGAGCTTGCGGCGCTGAAGGCCGAGCCGGCGAAGGTGGAGACCGTAAACATCCTCTCCTCGCCTTTCTATGTGCGCTTCGAGATCAACAAGAGCCGGCTCACAAAGGAGGCCAGGGTCAACCTCGGGTTCCTCGCTGATGTGCTGAAGTCCTCTGGGACGAAGGTTGCCGTCAGCGGCTACGCCGACGCCGCGACCGGCAACAGGAAGATCAACGAGAGGCTCAGCCGCGAGCGGGCCCAGGCCGTCCGTGACTGTCTGGTCAATGAGTTCGGAGTCCCTGAATCCCTGATTACGGTAGACTACAAGGGTGGCGTTGACAATATGTTCTACAACGATCCAGCCCTTAGCCGCGCAGTCATCACCAAAGCAGAATGATGTGCTTGACATTGACCGGATGCCGGGCTTTGTGTTCGACTTCGCTGCCGTTCAGAAGCGCATCGTCAGTATGACCGACTGTCCCGACAAGGTTTACTGCGCAGCACCGCTCAGGCGGAAATAGCCAATCTTCCTGCCCTTTTTTTCGGGACAAAAAAGAACGCGTGAGACAAGAACCTTGCATTATGGACAAAGATGAACTGCGTCAGACAAAAACTGACAGCCCTCAGGCGGTCCGCCCGCACCCTGCATACTTCCTCAAAAAAATAATACAGCACATCTTCGCCCTTTGGAAACCCGAGGGCTGGAGTATTATGCGTTTATGCTGCGCAGTGCGCGGCCTCCATCAAGAATACATATAATCAGAGTTACGATATGTCAATATTTCAAGACAAGGTGCTTCTCATAACCGGGGGCACCGGCAGTTTCGGCAACGCCGTCCTGAGGCGCTTTCTGGACAGTGATATCAGAGAGATCCGCATCTTCTCACGAGACGAGAAGAAGCAGGACGATATGCGTCACTTCCTTCAGGCCAACCGTGCGGAAGTCGCGCATAAGGTTAAGTTTTACATCGGCAATGTCCGCAACCGCGAATCTGTCGATTACGTTATGGACGGAGTGGACTTTGTATTCTCCGCCGCCGCCCTGAAGCAGGTTCCGAGCTGCGAGTTCTATCCGATGGAGGCTGTACGCACCAATGTGGAAGGCACGAACAATGTGCTGCTTTCAGCCATCGCACACGGAGTCAAGAATGTTGTTGTCCTTTCCACAGATAAAGCTGCATATCCTATCAACGCGATGGGCATCTCCAAGGCTATGATGGAGAAAGTCGCCATCGCTCAGGGACGTGCTCTAGGCTCGGACGCCAAGACCACCATCTGCTGCACCCGTTATGGCAATGTGATGGCCAGCCGCGGCTCCGTCATTCCTCTCTGGGTGGAACAGATGATGGAAGGCAAGCCAATCACAATTACAGACCCGAATATGACCCGTTTTATGATGACCCTCGATGACGCCGTCGATTTGGTCGTATATGCTTTCACCCGCGGCGAGAACGGAGACCTCTTCGTCCAGAAAGCACCGGCGGCGACTCTCGATGTCCTTGCGGAAGCTCTCAAGCAGACCTACGCCAAGATTGACCCTAAATACGGGCAGACAGAAGTTAAGGTCATAGGCACACGCCACGGCGAGAAACTCTACGAGACCCTTGTCACCCGCGAGGAGATGGCCAAGGCCATAGATATGGGCGACTACTACCGCATACCGTGTGACAACCGCGACCTGAATTACGATAAGTTCTTCACCGATGGAGACCACACCGTCGAGCAGGTAGAAGAGTATCACTCACACAACACTGCACGTCTGGACGTTGAAGGTATGAAGAAACTCCTTCTCAAGCTTAATTTCATCCGTGAAGATTTGGGCTTGCAGCCAAGAGCCAAGGCACGTGATTATCGTTCTGAATAAGTATGAAGATTCTTGTGACAGGAGCGAAGGGTTTTGTGGGAAAGAACCTGTGCTCCCAGCTGCGAAACATAAGGGACGGGAAGGCCCGCTGGTATCCTTTCTCCGCCGCAGGGCAGGGGACTGAGGAAAAGCCCGCCATTGACGGAGTTTTCGAATATGACATTGACTCTACTCCGGAGCAGCTCGAAGCGTGGTGCTCCGAGTGCGACTTCGTCTTCAATCTTGCAGGGGTGAACCGCCCGAAGGATGCGGAAGAGTTTATGAAAGGCAACTTCGGTTTTGCGTCGAAGCTTCTCGAGACTCTGCGTAGGCACGGCAACAACTGCCCTGTGATGCTCTCCAGCAGCGCTCAGGCTTCGCTCACCGGACGTTTCGGTAACAGCGAGTATGGTCGCAGCAAGAAGGCTGGAGAGGATCTGTTCCTTGAATATGGGACTGAAACCGGCGCCCGCGTGCTGGTGTACCGTTTCCCGAATCTCTACGGCAAGTGGTGCCGCCCGAACTACAACTCCGCTGTCGCGACCTTCTGCAACAACATCGCAAACGACCTGCCAATCCAGGTCAATGACCCCTCCGTAGAACTCGAACTCCTCTACATCGATGATCTCGTGGATGAGATGATTCTCGCTCTCGCTGCCCGCGAGCACCGTTGCGAGTTTGATGGACTCTCCGTCCGGCCTTCGGCCAATGGCAGATATTGTTTCTGCCCGGTAACTCACTGCGTCACCCTCGGCGAGATTGTACAGCTGCTGCATAAGTTCCACAATATGCCGCAGACACTATTGATTCCGGAGATGCCTGCGGACTCGTTCGCCAAGAGACTCTTTAGCACCTATCTGAGCTATCTGCCTAAAGAAAAAGCCGTCTTCGACCTTAAGATGAACGAGGATGCTCGCGGCTCCTTCACCGAGATGGTTCATACTCTTAAATGCGGGCAGGTTTCCATAAACATCTCCAAGCCCGGCATCACTAAGGGTGAACACTGGCACCACAGCAAATGGGAGCAGTTCATCGTGGTCTCCGGGCGCGGCCTCATCCAACTGCGCAAAGAAGGCACTGACGAAGTTCTGAACTACGAAGTCAGCGGAGATAAGATTCAGTCCGTAATAATACTCCCGGGTTACACCCACAATATCATAAACCTCTCTGACACAGAAGACCTTGTCACGGTAATGTATTGTAACGAAATCTTCGACCCGGAGAGACCCGACACTTACTTCGATAAAGTCGATTGCGGTCGTTGAACTTGTCGAAATGACCTTACGCAACGATAGAATAGTAATTATGACTCCGAAATTCGACTATAGCGACATCCACTTCAAGGACAACGGCCGCCTGAAACTCCTCATCATCATCGGTACCCGTCCTGAAATCATCCGCCTCGCAGCAGTCATCGACAAATGCCGCACCTACTTTGACACCATCCTTGCCCACACCGGTCAGAACTACGATTACAATCTCAACGGCATCTTCTTTAAGGATTTGAAACTCTCAGAGCCGGAGGTTTATATGGATGCCGTGGGTGATGACCTGGGTGCTACTTGTGGTAATATCATCAACTGCTCCTATAAACTGATGGTAGTCACCAAGCCGGATGCTGTTCTGGTACTTGGCGACACCAATTCCTGTCTCAGCGTCATCGGAGCCAAGCGCCTGCATATTCCCATCTTCCATATGGAGGCCGGCAACCGCTGCAAGGACGAGTGCCTTCCGGAGGAGACCAACCGCAGGATAGTGGACATCATCTCTGATGTGAATATGGCTTATTCTGAACACGCACGCAGGTATCTTGCCGACTGCGGACTTCCGAAGGAAAGGACTTATGTTACTGGTTCTCCGATGGCCGAAGTCCTGCATAATAATCTGGCAGAAATCGAGGCTTCGGATATTCATACTCGTCTTGGACTCGAAAAGGGAAAATATATCCTGCTCTCCGCCCACCGCGAGGAAAACATTGACACCGAACAGAACTTCCTCAGCCTCTTCACCGCCATCAATCGTTTGGCCGAGAAATACGATATGCCTATCCTCTACAGCTGCCATCCACGCAGCCGTAACAGACTCGCATCCTCGGGTTTCCATTTGGACCGCCGCGTCATCCAGCACGCCCCCCTTGGCTTTCACGACTACAACTGCCTTCAGATGAATGCGTTCGCAGTAGTCAGTGACTCCGGTACACTTCCTGAGGAATCCTCATTCTTCACCTCCATTGGACGGCCGTTCCCTGCCGTCTGCATCCGCACCAGCACCGAGCGCCCCGAAGCTCTCGACAAGGGCTGCTTCGTCCTCTCCGGCATCGACACCACCGGCCTCCTCCAGTCCGTTGACACCGCCGTCGAACTTATTCGCGACGCCCATCCAGGGCTCCCGGTACCTGACTATGCAGATGAGAACGTTTCCACCAAAGTCGTCCGCATTATCCAGAGCTACGTGGGTGTGGTGAATAAGATGGTGTGGAGGAAGGAGGATTGATGGATAGGCCGAATGATATTGCTGTAATAAAGCCAAGATGTCACATTATTCGGTTTCACAGCTTGATATGGTTCTCTATTATTATTTGAACTCAAGTTTCGCATATGCGAAACAGCGTATTTTCCGTCACGGCAGTGACGGAGCAAGTCCCTCCCACTCGGGGGAGAAACTTAGGGTAGCGGTAACGTGAATTGATTATTCATTCAGGATACTCTTCAAACGTGAGATAAGCTATTTTATCACAGGCACAAGGCCACTTGCGAAACTTGAATCATGAAGTTAGTTTTCGTCACTAATCTTGTCCATCATCATCAAACTCCTATAGCTGATGAATTTTACAAGGCTATGGGGGATGATTATAAGTATGTCTGTACCGAGCCGCTGCCTGGTTGGCTGATAAAAGGCGGCTATGATCCTACGATAAGTCGTCCCTATATCATCCGAGCATACGAAAGTGAAGCAGCACATTGCCTCGCCTTAAAGCTTGCCGAAGATGCCGATGTCGTCATCATTGGTGATGCTTCAGAGTCTTATGTTGAAGAAAGAGTCCGCCAAGGCAAAATGACCTTCCGTTACTCTGAAAGATGGTTTAAAAACAGACCGTGGTATTTTTCAGGTCCGAAAGCCTGGCGGAACTTTTATAAATATCACATTTTAAATCGGAACAAGCCGTTGTATATGCTCGCAGCAAGTGCCTATACTTGCCGAGACGTGAATGCGATAGGAGCATACAAAAACAAAGTATTCAAATGGGGGTACTTTACGCAGGTAGGAAGTAAGAATGAAGTTGAAGCATCGCAAGATGTTTCAACTTCGGGTATTGGAACACACACATTTATGTGGTGTTCTCGTTACCTCAAGTGGAAACATCCTGAATTGCCGGTTATTCTGGCATCACGTCTCAAAAAACGCAGTTATGATGTCGTGATTGATATGTTCGGATCCGGCGTAGAACTGGAACCCACAAAAGAACTTGCCGCAAAACTTGGTGTGACTGACATCGTGAATTTCAAAGGCAACGTCCCGAACGAAGAAATCTTGGAAGCTATGCGTCAGCACGATGTTTTTCTGTTTACCTCAGACAAAAATGAAGGCTGGGGCGCTGTGCTGAACGAGTCAATGGACAATGGATGTGCAGTAGTGGCAAGTGACCAGATTGGTGCGGTTCCGTTTCTTGTTGAAGATGGCGTGAATGGCTTGGTGTTCAAATCTCAAGACTTGGATTCGCTAGAAGAGAAAGTCGTGTCATTGCTCGACAATCCGGAATACAGACGGACAATTTCAAAAAATGCTGAAAAGACGATGCGGACAGTTTGGTCACCGGCCAATGCCGCAAAGCAGTTCCTGCAACTGGTGGGTGCGTTAAAGAAAGGAGATAAAACGCTCATCCCTAAGAAAGGGCCTTGTAGTGTTGCAGAGAGATTGTAACAATGGCAAGTCAAATAAGCGCAGAGCAATCAAATATCTTAAGGACTTTTCAGTTGAACAGCATCTCAAGTAGGCGACAGATAAACAATGAATACGTCCTCTATCATACAATACACAAAGCAACTGTCAAGGTATTTCAACGCATCGCTTATACCGATGCTGTTGAATCTTGCCATCAATCCTCTGGTTTCACTCAATATGGATCCTGAGGATTTCGCTATTACCGGATACTTTACGTCGTTCAGCACGTTAATCTCTCCGATTATAGCATTTTACTTGATACACTTTTTTAACAAACGCTATTTTGAACTGGACGATGTCGGACGGGAACATTTAAGAGCAGTCTTATTCAAATCACTCATATTTTTCTCTTTTATAGTCTCAACGGTTTGCCTTGTCGTATTGGTTATTTATGTAAAAGAGATTTCTGGCAGCTCATTTGCCACCTTTCCATACTTGTATATGGTGGTAATGTCCATCCCCTTTACCGGAATATATAATCTTGAATTAGCTGATTACAAGATGAAGAGAGAAAGCAAGTCTTATATGAATTTATCGCTTGCTCGTGGTGTTTTGGGGGTTGCCTGCACGGTGTTGTTTGTTGTCATCATAAAATGGGGCGCTTTTGGAAAACTGTTGGGGCCGATGTTAATGGACATTGCAGTTTTTGTTTTCCTTTTATACAAACATCGTGATGTCTGGCAAATTAAAACAGAAATCAATGAACTTTGGCCTATTCTGAAATTCTGTTGGCCATTAACATTAGGCGCAGCATTAGGTTATTTCTCCAATGGCTACGATAAAACAGTGCTAGAGTCTCTCGGAAATGTGACAGAGTTCGGATATTATTGCGTTGGAACAAGTATCGCTGCCTATCTTGGAGTCTTTACATCCTCCATCAGTTCGACATTTCAGCCAGATACATACGAGGCGATTATAAAAGATGATAGACGAAAATTGGTTAAGGTCGTAGGGATACGTTGGGGGGTAACCTTTATGGTCGTAGCCGCATTCATCCTTTTTTGCCCATTTGTCATTAAAGTCTTGACTGCTGGAAAATATATGGCCTCAATACCCTATGCACGGATTTTTGCTTTAGCCAGTTTGACCAACTGCATTTATTACATCATTAACGATTATTCAATCGCAAAAGGCAAGCCACAGTATTATCTGGTTACAACCATAATAGGAGGTCTGATAATTATGTATTGTATGCCTTTGTTTGTAGCCAAGTGGTCGTTTAGCGGGGGAGCAATTATGAATGTGGCCTCGTTCATAATCTTGAGCATAATAAACATCTTGTTGTTGTGTTTCCCGGTTAAGTGATTCCTAAATAATAACTTGGCGCTTTTGCTCGTCTTTTTGGCCTAGATTTGTTTGCTCATCAGTCACGTGCCACCGGCACACTCCATCTTCACAAACAAATTGCTCCGCAAAAATCCTTCACAAAACCTTGCCAACTTATTCTTCATCATCATTAAGAAAAGCAAATCTTAGAAACTGTTTAAAAATGGTTCCCGCATTTTATTATGCGGAATTTTCGAGACAGT
>CAVCPY010000081.1:0-2052 GCA_963604245.1 Eggerthellaceae bacterium | reverse complement strand
CTTTCTCGGAGAGGTTCCAGAAAGCGAGCAGCGCCTCCTGAACGATGTCCTCCTCATTGATGGCCATATCGGTCGCCCGGCCGAAGCGCCTTGCCAGAGCCTTCAGTGTGCCGCTATGTTCCTGCACGATATGTCCGAATTCCTGTTCTGTCATACTCCTTTCAAAGCATCTTCACCTGTAAGTCGCAAAATCAAGGCGAAAGTTAACGCTTATCCGAAAATATCGCGGTGTCCCTTATTGCTGAGCTTGCCAATCCAGTGAACGAACTCATCCGGCGAGTACCTCAGCGATGGTTCCGCTATTCTGGCCATATTGCGTCCCACTTCGGGGATGATTACCGAATTGTAGCCTTCCCTAAAAATATTCTATTTTGATTTTGTCCTGTTGTAAAAATCCTTCCAGTAGGCTTCCGGATTGTATCCCATCTCCTGCGCCATCAATGCAAGAAAGAGGAATCTATCGGCCTCGTCATCAGTTTGTCCGTATTCCTGCGGATTCCGATTGACGGTCAGATTGCCTATTACAATCTGTTCACCTTCTTTGCGGTATTCCGCCTCATAAATGCAAAGTCCCGTCCAGCTGCGGTACCACCTGCATACTTTCTCGTCACAGTACATAAACCAGTGGTCCTCCATCTCCTCCGGGAAGTGCCCCATTTCAATGGTCTCCCAGTCGCCGGCATCCACTTTCAGTCCGACGGGGATGACGACGTGTTCGGGTGGCATAGGAAGCCTCTTCCAGCTGTCCGCAGTGGTCTTCTCCTTTTTCGGAGGATTAGGATCCTCTCCGCGAAGCATTCGGTTCATCTGGACGAGATTGAGGTTTGTCCAGCGGGAGACCGCCTCGCGGCTGCGTTCTTCCTCTATAATCTTGCAGAAGGACTCTGGGAGCGCTACGTTTTCAAGGTCGTATGCATCATCGAATAGAGGGGCGATTTCTTCGTCGGTGAATCCGGCGATACCGCATCCTATGCGTGTGACCCAGAAGAAAAGCTCATTGTGCTCTCTTGCAAAGGCAGTGAAATCATCCGTATAGGGCTTAATCGTGTCGACTCCTCCCTGCATCGTGGGAATGGCATAGGACTGTCCTTGAAGGCCAACTCCTTGTCCCCAGATTGCTCCGAAATGCTGCATCGCAGCACGTGCGGCTCCTCCTCCGTGCATCCCTGCGAGGTTGCTCCCAAAGACGAACACCTCATTCTCCTCAAGTGCCCTGATCAACTCGGGCGTGTACTTCCTTTCCATAGTTTAATCTAAAATTCCAGTCTGAATCCCTTGCTTTTCATTGCATCGTAGTTGTCCTTGTTGAAGGTGTAGTTGACGGCTATTCTCGGGCCGGCGTTCTTCGGTCTATCACCGACTTCTTCAAGAATGCCCAATTTCAGCATTTTCCCTGCAAAATTCCGGCGGTCAAACTTGACTTCGAGGATTGACTCGTAGAGAGTCTGCAGCTGCGGCAGCGTGAAAACTTTGGGCATCAGTTCGAAGCCTATCGGCTCGAAATGTATCTTCTCCTTGAGCTTTCGAAGGGCGACTCTCAGAATGCGGTCGTGATCGAAGGCGAGGGGAGGTATCTTGCTTGTAGGGAACCATCTGGCATCGGCTGCATCATCTGATCCTTTCACGTCAGCTTTTTTGACAAGTGCATAGTGCGCGATGGTGATGACCCTTTCTCTGGGGTCCCTTCCTGCATCGGAGAAGCATCCGAATTCCTCGAGGTAGGCCGTTTCCAGCCCGGTTTCCTCCTTTAGTTCCCTACGGGCTCCCATTTCTGCGTTTTCATCGACCGGTCCCTTCTCAGGATCCAGCCGAAGGAATCCGCCTGGGAATGCCCAACACCCCTTGAATGGCTCCAATCCACGTTCAACAAGGAGAACGGACAGCCCTTCCTTAAGGTCGTATCCGAAAATGATGCAGTCTGTCGTTACGGCAGGATGCGGGTATTTGTACGTATATGCCATAATAATGAGTTTTTATCATCTAAGAAGCTGTTTAAAAATAATTCCTCTTTTTTCTTATGCGGCCTTTCCGGCCATTTTCATCTTTGTCATC
>CAVCPY010000080.1:0-2080 GCA_963604245.1 Eggerthellaceae bacterium | reverse complement strand
TCTCGAAAATTCCGCATAATAAAATGCGGGAACCATTTTTAAACAGCTTCTTAGTGTAGTTCAATAAATTATTATCTGATCATATTCTTCGGGTCGAGAGCCTTGTCGAGTTCTTCTTTGGTGAGGAGACCTTTCTCAAGGACGATGTCATAGACCGAGCGGTTGGTCTCGAGGGCCTCCTTGGCGACCTTGGTGCTGGCCTTGTAGCCGATGATCGGGTTGAGGGCGGTCACGATGCCGATGCTATTCTTGACCATCTCGTAGCAGCGCTCCTTGTTGACGGTGATGCCTTCGATGCATTTTGTGCGCAGGGTGTCCATCGCATTGGTCAGCCAAGTGACGCTCTCCATAATTGACTCGGCGATGACCGGCTCCATAACATTCAGCTGAAGCTGTCCGGCCTCGGCGGCGAACGAGACGGTCGTGTCGTTGCCGATTACCTTGAAGCATACCTGATTGGTCACCTCAGGGATGACAGGGTTGACTTTGCCAGGCATAATGGATGAACCAGGGGCCATAGGAGGAAGGTTGATCTCCTTCAGGCCACAGCGCGGACCTGAGGTCAGAAGCCTGAGGTCGTTGCAGATTTTGGAAAGCTTGACCGCCAGTCTCTTGAGGGCGCCGGAATAGCTGACGTATGCGCCCGTGTCCGGGGTCGCCTCAACGAGGTCTGGAGCGGCGATGAAGCGCTCGCCCGTGAGTTCGGTCATCTTCTTGGCGCAAAGTTCGGCGAAACCGGGCTTTGCGTTGAGGCCGGTGCCGATGGCGGTTCCGCCCATATTGATCTCGTAGAGAAGGTTCACGTTCCGCTCAAGGTTCAGAACTTCTTCCTCAAGATTGGTGGCATAGGCGTGGAACTCCTGACCGGATGTCATAGGGACGGCGTCCTGAAGCTGAGTGCGACCCATCTTGATGACGTTCTTGAATTCCTCGCCTTTGTCCCTGAACGCACTGATGAGATCCTTAAGGCTCTTCTCCAGCTTCCTGTTCATTCTGATGAAGGCGTAACGGAACGCTGAAGGATAGGCGTCGTTGGTGGACTGGGCGCAGTTCACGTGGTCGTTCGGGGAGCAGAACTGGTACTCGCCCTTGTTGTGTCCCAGGATTTCGAGGGCTCTGTTGGCGATGACTTCATTGGCGTTCATATTCACTGAAGTTCCGGCTCCTCCCTGCATCATATCGACCGGGAACTGATCGTGGAGCTTGCCGTCGATGATCTCGCGGCAGGCGGCCACGATGGCATCGGCTATATGAGGCTCAAGCGCACCGAGTTCCTTGTTCGTCTGGGCTGCGGCAAGCTTGATGCAGGCCATCGCAATGACGTACTCGGGGTAGTCGCGCATCCTGGTGTTGGAAATCTTATAATTGTTGAGAGCCCTTTGTGTCTGAACACCGTAGTAGGCCTCAGCCGGAACCTTAAGTTCCCCAAGAAGATCGGATTCAATCCGGAATTTATCTTCGCTCATAATAAATCAATGTTATCGGTTTATAAATTGTTTTACTATATGTCTGACAAAGGTAAGTCCAAAAAAGATTATAAGCAAAAATGCCACAAGAAATTTCAATCTATTATTTTTCTGTCTGATTGCAGAACCAGTCGATACTTCTGAATATACCGATGATTATTACTACCTTTGCGTCTAATATTCAAAAAACACGATGAAAGCGTTAGGAACGGTTCTTCTGTTGGTTCTTTCCAACATATTCATGACATTTGCATGGTACGGCCATCTGAAGCTTCAGGAAATGAAGGTCTCCACAGGCTGGCCCCTCATTCTGGTGATTCTTTTCTCTTGGGGAGTGGCCCTTTTTGAATATTGCGCCCAGGTCCCGGCCAACCGTCTCGGCTTCTGTGGCAACGGCGGACCGTTCAGCATTCTGCAACTTAAAGTCATCCAGGAAGTAGTCTCCCTGATAGTGTTTACCCTCATCGTCACCTTTCTGTTCAAGGGCGAGACCCTCCAATGGAATCACATCGCCGCCTTCCTCTGCCTCGTCCTCGCCGTCTTCTTCGTGTTCCTGAAGTAAGAAGCTGTTTAAAAATGGTTCCCGCATTTTATTATGCGGAATTTTCGAGACA
>CAVCPY010000079.1:0-15183 GCA_963604245.1 Eggerthellaceae bacterium | reverse complement strand
TGGCCGGAAAGGCCGCGTAAGAAAAAAGAGGAATTATTTTTAAACAGCTTCTTATGAAAGTTCTATGGATAACTAATATCCTCTTCCCCGAAGCGGATTCGCTTTTGAAGGGAAGCGGGGAGTTGAAGGCTTCCGGGGGATGGATGCTGGGTGCGGCAGAGGCTTTGCTTCAGTGCGGAGGAGTTGAATTATATGTCGCAAGTGTTTCTCCTAAGGTTAACGAGTTGACCAGATTACAGGGAGAGAAGATTGTGTATTATCTTCTACCATCGGGTAAAGGCAACCAAAGAATCAACAAAGAGTATGAGCCTTGCTGGAAACGGGTTCAAGTAGAAGTGCTGCCGGATGTTGTTCATATTCACGGCACAGAATATTCGCAAGGTTATGCTTATATGACGGCTTGCGGTGCAGAAAATGTTGTCATCTCTATTCAAGGCTTGACATCAGCCTACCGCTACTACTACTACTACGGGATGACTAAATACGACATATTTCGAAATCTGACTGTCCGTGATTTAATCAAAGGGACGGTGATTAAAGGACAACGGGAGTTCAAACGGAGATCCAGATATGAGATTGCGGCAATCAAGTTGTCACACCATATCATCGGACGAACAAGTTGGGACAAGGCCAGAGTGTGGGCAATTAATCCGGATGCTCAGTATCATTTCTGCAATGAAACACTTCGCCCGGAGTTCTATGATGGCCCCAAATGGGATTATGATAGTTGCATCAAGCATTCTATTTTCGTAAGCCAAGCCAGCTATCCAATAAAGGGATTTCATCAGTTATTACGTGCAATGCCGCTGATACTTCGTCATTACCCAGACACAACTATCAGAGTTGCGGGTGATGATATCACTCGGCTAAAATCAGCAAAGGACATTATTCACTATTCAGGATATGGCCGCTTTATCAATAGTCTTATCCGAAAGTATAACCTTGCAGACAAGGTGACTTTTACCGGGAATCTGAATGGCTCCGGAATGAAACGGGAATATCTGAATACCAATGTTTTCGTTTGCCCTTCCACAATAGAGAATAGTCCGAATTCTCTCGGCGAGGCTCAAATTCTTGGCACTCCGTGTCTGGCAAGTTATGTCGGTGGAGTGGTGGATATGATGAAAGGTAACGAAAATAATATCTATCGCTTTGAAGAATTTGAGATGCTGGCGGAGAAAGTCTGCCGGGTGTTTGCCGACAAGGCAAGGCAAGTGAATATGCAAGAATTCGCGTTCAAACGCCATAATCCAATCGCTAATTGCGAACGGCTGCACGCCATATATAAGTCTATCGTATCAAAATGAAATCAAAACTTTCTCTAAGATATCATCTGGTTTTAGGCTTGTTTTTTGGCACGATGCTTACTTCTCTGATGCCGGAGAATATCTATGTCCTGTTTTTGTTCTCTGTGGCTTGTTTAGTATTCTTGCCTTTAAACAAATACTGGGATAAAGCTTGTGGCGCATTAATCCTTTTCTCGATATTTTACTGTATTAATCAGAGTCTGACTGTCGGCATTGACAGTGGCTTTAACTTCCTTTCTATACTTATGGCTCCAGCCTCATTATATAGGTTTGGACGGTGGACGGTGGACTGGCTTTGGGATGATACACAACGCCTGAAGTTTTTGTTCGGCTCATTATTGTGCTATCTGCTTCCTATGCTGTTCCTTACTATCCAAGATATTTCCTTGGTTGGTATAGTAAACCCCAGTAGACATTTTATAAGTGACTTTAGTAAAGATGATGCTGGATTGGCGGCCACCCTTTATGGCTTAATGTCTTCAGTTGGAGTTGGATTTGTCTCTGTGCTATTTATAAAACAGCTGAAGTTTAAGAAGAAAGTTCTGTATTCAATACCACTTTTGATATCGGTATTGACGGTAGTTCACTTGGTTAACCGTACTGGAATTGGACTATTGATAATTTGCTTATTATTCGCCATTGCATATTCATCAAAGAGAAATCCCGTCAAGTTAATTATCGCTGCTGCTATTGTCGTTATTATTGTGTTCACTGTTATGGAATCTGGCATAATTAGCCAAGATATATTTGATGCATATACGGCGCGTGAAAATGACTCGTCTACGAATACCGCAGAATTTGGAGGAAGACTGCGAAGATGGGAATTAGCGATTGTTGACGTTTTTACGAATCCATTCGGCTTTAGTAGAGATTCATACGGATATGCACATAACCTTTGGTTAGATTTGGGCGCTATTGGTGGATGGTTTGCTTTATTGCCTTTCCTGATGTTTACGATTAAAACATTCTCTAGTTCACGTAAATTATTCCACGGCTATTTGACACCATATAGGATGGTTCTTATTAGTGTATTCGTATCGATGTTTTGCAATGCAATGGTTGAACCTGTAATTGAAGGCTCGATACTATTCTTTGGGATGTTCATTATGATATCCGGAATGGTGATAGCGCTATCTAAGGAAAACGACAGACTAAAACGCGGGCAGCAAATGTCCACACCATCCTAAAAGACTGAAGTCGTTATGGAAATTTTATATCTGTCTCCGTTGTCTTCGGCAAGTCTGGTGGAGAGTATCCATCAGGAGTCGGGACGGGATCCGGGATACGCAATACAGAAATTCAATCGCCTGGTGGCGCAGGGGCTGCAGGCGAACGGGGCCAAGGTCATTCCTCTGTCCGCGGTGCCAATCAGTACATCCAAATCCTCCAGACTGTTCTGGGGAGCGAAGACGGAAAAGGCGGACGGCTTGGAGTACCACTATATTCCATTTGTCAATGTTAAGGGTATCAGGCAGCTGTGCCTCTTTCTGTTCAGTCTCTTCTATGTCTTGTTCTGGGGCATAGGCAAGAGAAAAGAAAAAGCCATCATCTGCGATGCGCTTTCCATCAGCATTTGCATAGGAGCCCAGATCGCAACCAAGCTCAACGGCGTACGAAGCATCGGCATATTGACCGATATGCCAGGTATGATGGTATTCGGGAACGGAGAGAAAGAGTCGATGGCAACCAGGGTTAATCGTTGGAGTCTTTCACTCTACACCCACTACGTTTTCCTCACCGAGGCGATGAATCCAGTGGTCAATATCAAAAATCGGCCCTATATCATAGTCGAAGGACTGTGTGACTCGAGTATCAGATTGGCGGCTGACAGCCGGAAAGAGTCACCTGTCGTTGTGATGTATGCCGGCTCGCTTCACGAAAAGTATGGCTTGAAACTTCTTGTCGATTCGTTTATTTCACTCAAGCCGGAAAATGCGAAGCTGGTGATTTATGGCTCCGGACCTTATGAAAAGACTCTGCGGTCTATCTGTGTGTCAAATGACAATATAGAATATCGTGGATTGCAACCCACAGAAGAAATCCTCGCTGCCGAGCGGACGGCGACGCTCCTGATTAATCCCAGACCTACCGTAGAGGAATTCACCAAGTATTCATTCCCATCCAAGAATATGGAGTATATGGCTTCCGGAACCCCGTTGCTGACCACGCGTCTTCCTGGCATCCCTGCCGACTATTCACCCTATGTCTTTTACTTTGACGGAGAGACACAGGAGGCCTTTTCCGAAAAGCTGGATGAGGTTCTTTCTCTGCCGGATGACGAACTCCGTGCAAAGGGACATCAGGCGCAAGCCT
This sequence comes from Eggerthellaceae bacterium, assembly GCA_963604245.1. Taxonomy (GTDB): domain Bacteria; phylum Bacteroidota; class Bacteroidia; order Bacteroidales; family UBA932; genus Cryptobacteroides. Next base: position 11,563 of record CAVCPY010000079.1, on the reverse strand, counting down.
TCGTGCTGCAGAACAAGAACAACATCGCCCAATCAGAAAGGATACTGAAACTGTTACAATAATGAAAATACTGCTACTTGGTTTCACGAAGATGAAGTTTATGCCGTATGCAAACTTTTATCTTCAAAACATAGATTTGCACAAGAACGAGGTGCACTTGCTCTACTGGAACCGCGATTTACAGGATGAAGACCTTTCCCGCTACGGAGACATCAGGCTCATCGAATTTCGCCGCTATCAGGAGGACAGCGTTCCCAGAATAAAGAAGCTTCGCAGTTTCTATGCCTTCCGCCGTTTCGCCTTGAGTATCATAAAGGCGGGGAATTACGATTTCATAATATCTCTCCACACTCTTCCCGGCCTGTTTGTGCTGGATAAGTTAAAAAAGCAATTCAGGAAACGCTACATCCTTGATTACCGAGACTCCACTTTTGAGGAGAAAAACAGCGTGTTTGCAAAAATGGTAAAGGGACTTGCCTCCAATGCCAGATTGGTATTCACAAGCAGTGATGCCTTTCGGGAATACCTTCCCAAAGATGGCTCGGTGGAGATAATCACATCCCATAACGTGCTGATAGATTCTCTCCAGCATCGGGACTACGTGAAGAATACTTCCGATAAAATCCGTATAGCCTTTTGGGGACTTCTCAGACATACAGCCTTGAACAAGAAGATTATATCCGCATTATGCAACGATGCGCGCTTTGAGCTGCACTACTATGGCCGCGAACAGGATACCGGTTCTCAGTTGCACGAACATAGCCAGAATATTGGTGCGACAAACGTGTTCTTTCACGGTGAATATAAGCCGGAAGAACGTTATGACTTTGCCGCAAATACCGACCTGATTCACAATATTTATCTGGATGCAAATACGTTATGTGCTATGGGCAATAAATACTATGATGGGATTATCTTCAGGATTCCGCAGCTTTGCTACCCCGGCTCGTTTATGGGAACGCTGATAAGCGAAAAAGGACTTGGCACATTGGCCAATCCTGACGACCCTGAGTTTGCAGACAAGATAGCCGACTACTACCGTTCTTACGACCGTAACGCATTTCGCACCGCCTGTGATGAGGAAGTGGAAAGGGTGTTGGTAGAGTATGACAGAGGGATAAAAATGATAAAAGAAATCCTGAATTAAGTTATGCGAATTCTTTATTTTGCAACGACTGCTTTCTATAGCCGCCCTAATCCGTCATTTCATCTAATGTACGGAATGATTGCTGATTTGCTGGAGGCTGGACATACCGTTAATTATGTCGGCCTCAAACGGCTGGATTTGGACAAGCATATGCCGGACGAGTTCCTGCAACATCCTAATTTTCATTGCCGCCTCATCGGTCTAAAGCCTGTTGACAAGAAAAACTTTGTCCGCCGTTATCTCAGGGGTGTTGAATATGCTTTGAAATCGAAGAAACATTTGGCGTTTTATGCCCCGCAAAGCGATGTCATATTTCTTCAATCTTCTCCTACCGTTTTATACAATGTCTTGATTGCCAGGAGTTGCTCTGACGAAAAGTCGCTGATTTGGAATGTGCAGGATATGTTCCCGGGAAGCAGTATCGCCAGCGGGGTGATGAAGAGTAAGTTACTCCAGAAAATCTTCTTTAGGATTCAGAGAATGGCATATGAGAGATCCGATATTATAGTAGGCATCTCAGAGGATATGCGTATCAAACTGCTGGAACAGGATGTACCCGATGAAAAGATTCGTGTCATTCTCAATTGGTATGATGACAAGGCAGTACATTATGTACCGTGGGATGAAAACCGCTTTGTCAAAAAGTATAATATGACGCATTCTGAATTCTATGTCCAATATGCCGGTACGATGGGATATGTTTTCGATTACAAGACTGTGCTCAACGTGGCGGAACAGTTAAGTCAAAGAACGGACATCGTGATTCAAATGATAGGAGAGGGTTCTCAGAAAGAAGATTTTATGAGGGAAGCGGATGAACGAGGACTGACCAATATCCGCTTCTACCCTCTTGAACCGCAAGAAATGGTGTCAGACGTTTATAGTGCCTGTGACGTATGCTTTATTCCTCTCAAACACGGAATCATCGGTAATTCAGTTCCCAGCAAGGCTGGTCTCCTGATGGCTTGCCACAAACCGATAGTGACTTCCGTAGATGGCGGGAGTGAGTATGCCAAGGAAATCAATGAAAATGGAATAGGAATAGCGTGTCCGGATAACCGGAATCAGATGATCTCAGACGCAATCATAAAACTTGCCGACAATAGAGATAACTGTCTGTCGATGGGAGAAAAGGGCTATGAATACGGAAAGCGGCTGTACTCCAGGACCGAGAATATGAAACTATATATGCAGCTCTTTGAAGATGTTGCTAAAGGAAAGTATTGATTGCCGCCGTCACGGAAAGGTAATCGAGGAAGAATATCTATCCTTGAGAACTGCAACGCTGCGCATCATATGAAATCATAATCTGCTGAATGACGTAATGTTCTTTTGTAATATGTTTACTATAGAAAAAGCTAATCATCAAGATATTAATGGCATAGTAACTGTTCATCTTGATGCATTTGAGGATTTTTTCCTTTCCAGTCTGGGAGAAAGATTTCTACGATTGTATTATCGGTCATTTATAGATAGCAAACAGGGGATTGTTCTTTGTGCAAAGGTAGATAATGAAGTAGTCGGGTTCTCCGCCTGTTCGTACGTATGTCAAGGATTCAATAAATCGTTGGTGAAAGCAAATTTGCTGAAATATATTGTTGAATCTGCCGCGCTACTGTTTACGAAACCTTTGGCACTCATTCGTCTGGCTAATAATATGACGAAGGAAAGTTCTGAAGCTCGGAAATGTGCGGGAGGAGGGTATGCGGAATTATATTCTATAGCAGTAAGCCCTTCTTGTCAAGGAAAGGGGATTGGGAAGGCTTTGTTGTCGGCGATAGAGGATGACGTGAGAAAACACAATAACCAAGTTTCGCTGACGACAGATTACTACAATAACGAAAAGACAATAGGGTTCTATCACACATTAGGCTATGATGATTTATATGAGTTTACATCATATCCGAAGAGAAAGATGTGGCGGATGATAAAGACCTTGGACAAGGTTGAGTAATGTTTAAAGATATGAGTTCAGATTTGAAAAGACGCAATGTGCCTTTCAGCCCGCCGGATATGACGGGGGCTGAGGCTGGTGAGGTTCGGGAGGCCATTCTGTCCGGATGGATTACCACCGGACCCCGGACTAAACAACTTGAGAAACTGATTGCAGGGTACGTGGAGACCGAGAAGGCGGTTTGCTTGAATTCGGCCACTGCGGCGCTGGAGATGGCACTGCATCTGCTTGGTGTCGGGCCGGGGGATGAGGTGATTGTGCCGGCATATACTTACACGGCATCTGCGAGTGTGGCTGCCCACGTTGGGGCGAGGCTGGTGTTAGTGGACATCCGGCAGGACTGCCTTGAGATGGATTATTCCCAGATGGCTGCGGCTATTACCGAGTACACGAAGGTAATTGTCCCTGTGGATCTTGGCGGTATTGTTTGTGACTACGATAAGATTTTCTCTATCGTTGAGTCAAAGAAGAGGTTGTTTACTCCTTCCAATGAAATTCAGCGGCGGCTTGGCAGGATTGCTGTTTGTGCGGACTGCGCGCACGCTTTCGGGGCGAATCGTCACGGGAAGATGGCCGGATCGATTGCGGACTTCAGCTCGTTCAGTTTCCACGCTGTGAAGAACTTTACTACCGCCGAGGGTGGCGCACTCGTCTGGAATCTGCCCTTCGGTAATGAAAAAGTGGAGACGCAGCAGACTTATTGCGGCTCTCCTGTTCCGTTCATTGAGGGAGAGAGCTGGAATGAGTTCCTCTACAGGCTTGCACAATTGTTCTCTTTGCACGGTCAGAATAAGGATGCCCTTGCCAAGACCAAGCTAGGGGCTTGGGAGTATGACATCATCGGGCCGTGGTACAAGTGCAATATGACAGATGTTGTAGCTGCGATAGGTCTGATTCAGTTTGAGCGGTATCCTTCTCTGCTTGCCCGCAGACGTGTGATGATAGAGAAGATGGATGCGGCGTTCTCCTGCCTGCCGGTCAAAGTGCTGAAGCATTTCGGGCCTGACTGGAACGGCAGCGGGCATCTTTATATCGTCCGCGCCCTGGGAAAGACCCGTGAGGAGACGAACAAGATTATGGAGAAGATGGCGGAGCGGGGCATCGCCACGAATGTCCATTACAAGCCGCTCCCGATGATGACAGCCTACAAGGCTATGGGGTATGACATTGCTGATTTCCCTAATGCCTACAAGGCGTTCGAGAATGAGATTACGCTCCCGCTGAATACGAAGATGAGTGATGAGGATGTGGATTATGTAATCGAGAATTTCATCAATATAGTTCGGCACTCGTAATGAAGCGTCTGTTTGATATAGTGATGAGCGGACTTGGGCTTATTGTTCTGAGTCCGTTTTTTTTGCTTGTCGCCATCTGGATCAGGCTGGATTCTCCCGGGCCTGTGTTCTACCGTCAGGTTCGTGTCGGGTGGCACAATAAGGATTTCCGGATATTCAAGTTCCGCTCAATGCGTGTAGGGTCTGACAAAGGAAGTCTTGTGACTATCGGCGGCCACGACCCTCGGATTACCCGTTCCGGGTACTTTATCCGTAAGACGAAGATAGATGAGCTTCCGCAGCTGATAAATGTATTTATCGGTGATATGAGCCTCGTAGGGCCTCGACCTGAGGTGCGTCACTATGTGGATTACTGGACTCCAGAACAGATGCACGTCCTCGATGTGCGCCCTGGCATAACCGACCCCGCATCCATCAAGTTCCGCAACGAGAACGAGCTGATGGAAAAGGCTGCTGATCCCGAAAAATACTATATCGAGGTCATTATGCAGGAGAAGATGAAGCTCTACCTGGAATATGTCGAGAACGCCTCTTTCTGGTATGACATCAAGCTCATCTTCAAGACCTTCCGGGTGATTGTGAAGGAAAGGCCTAAAAAGCGTTAAGTGATGAAGAAATAATAAATTTAGACCAAAAAGACGAGCAAAAGCACCAATTTTTTTTAGGAATCGCTTATACCCTATTACCGATTTCTTATATCTTTTTGTACCGGACGCGAAAAGTCTTAGAATACTTTTACGAGAGCAGCAGCTACTCCGAGTCATTCTCCGGCTCAAGGTGGAGGGATATCTGGGTTTCGGGGCCGAACTCCTTGCGGAGGGCGGCCTCGACCTTTTTGGAGATGTCGTGTGCCTCTTTCAGCGATATTCCAGAGTCCAGAACCAGATGACCCTCCATTATTATTCCGGGGCCTTCGCGGCGGGTCTTAAGCTCGTGCAGGTCAATGACTCCGGAGATTGACTTGGCTGTGGCCTTGATCTTGTCCTCCACCTCATCCGGGAGGGAAACGTCCAGCAGTTCCTTGATCGCCGGCACGGACATCTTCACGGCCATCACGAGAATGAATATGCTGATGGCGCATCCGGTGATGGGGTCCAGGATGACAAACCTGTCACCAAGGAATATGGCTCCGGCGATTCCGAGCAGGGAGCCGACCGAGGAGAAGGCGTCCGAGCGGTGATGCCAAGCGTTGGCAATCATCATCGGGCTGTTCAAGGCCTTGCCTTCGATGATTGTGTAGCGGTAAAGCCCCTCTTTCAGAATTATGGACGCTACAGCGGCCCAGAGGGCAATCATCCCCGGAGACTCGACCTGACCGCCATCCAGGATCAGGCGGATCTTGCCTATTCCGCCGGACATCAGGTTGGCGGCGACCAGAATGAGCATCAGACTGATGATCAGCGCGGCGAAGGTCTCGAATTTGCCGTGGCCGTAGTCGTGGTCCTTGTCCCGGCCCTTGGCGGAGATTCTGACGAAGATGAGCACCACGATGTCGCTCAGCAGGTCAGACAGGGAATGGATGCCGTCCGCTATCATCGCCGTGGAGCGTCCGAGGACTCCGGCAATGATCTTGAAGACCGTAAGGATGATGTTGAGGATGGAACCTATAAGGGTCACGAATGTCACCTTTGCCGTCCTGTCCATTATGAGTAGCGTTTTGGAAACCTGAATATGATCGAGAAACAGGACACGCCGCAAAGCACGAACGGGTAGTAGAGGCAAGGGATTATCGCAGCTGCGGAGATGCCTGCGAAGCCGGAAGCCATAAGAAGCTGCGCCCCGTAGGGGATTATGCCCTGCACGATGCAGGAGAAAGTGTCCAGAAGGCTGGCTGATTTCCGGGGGTCAAGTCCGAACTTTCCGGTGATGTCCCGGGCGATGTCTCCGGTGGTCAGGATGGCGATCGTGTTGTTGGCCGTGCAGAAATTCGACAGCCCGACCAGTCCGGCGATGCTGAACTCGGCCCCTCTCTTGCCTTTAATTCCTTTGGTCAAGCCTTTGATGATGAAGTCTATGCCTCCGTTGTGCCGGATCAGTTCCAGCATTCCTCCCGAGAGCATAGTCACGATGATCAGTTCGCCCATTCCCGAGATTCCGTCTCCCACGCTGGCAAGGAATCCGAGCCAAGTCATTCCGTGCAGGAAGCCGATGACCGCGCAGAGCAGAAGACCAATTCCAAGCACGAGCAGGACATTCAGGCCGCACAGGGCCAGCACGATGACCGACAGGTAGGGGATGAGTTTGACATATTCAATCTCTCCGATCTGCGGAGAGGCTCCGTGGTTGAGTCCGATGATGACGTAGATCACCGTGACTATCAGGGCCGACGGTGCGCAGATCCAGACGTTGGCCTTGAACTTGTCGGACATCGAGCAGCCTTGCGTTGTGGTGGATGCGATCGTGGTGTCTGAAATAAAGGAGAGGTTGTCGCCGAAGAAGGCACCACCGACAATGAGGCCGGTGACGAGCGGCAGGGATATCCCCGCCTGGCCCGCGATTCCGGAGGCGATGGGAACAAGGGCCACGACCGTCCCGACACTTGTTCCGATTGCCATCGAGATGAAGCACGAGGCGAGGAACAGTCCGGCAAGGATCAGTTTGCCGGGAAGTACGGTAAGCGTCAGATTGACAGTGGCTTCGACGCTGCCTATGGCTTTTGCCGTCGTGGCGAAGGCCCCTGCCATCACGAATATCCAGATCATCAGCAGGACGTTCTTGTTGCCCGCTCCGCCCGAGAAGATGTCAATCCTCTTCGCGACCGGCCCTTTCGTGATCAGCATCGCATAGATGGACGCCATCAGAAACGCCGAAGCCACAGGCACCTTGTAAAAGTCGTGCGCCACCAGCGATGACACCAGATAAGTCACCAGAAACACTGCCAGCGGACTGAGCGCCAGCCATCCGTTCATCTTTTTTGCAAGTCCGTTCTTTTCCATATACTTATGGGGAATATGATATGGCAACAACATTCATTTTATTCCCGCCTTGCGAATCCGGAGTTCCGCAAGGCGCGAACAGGGTAAAAAAACGTGTAAATATATTAATTTTTACAATATTACACAAGAAGTCCTGCTATCTATTATTTCGTGACAGGCACTAACGGCCGTTTATGAGTATTTGGCGTGAAAACAAAAGTTTTTGCGTACATTTGCCGGGAATCAAAGAACTATTGTTATATGGACAACAGAATAGTGACGTTCTGGGCGGTGGCGGGAGCGCTTGCCCTTGGAGCGGCCTCCTGCTCAGACAGTGAGACCGAGGTCGCCACGTACGAGAATAATTACGAGCAGACGCTGGTTCAGGATGACTCGGCGTCGGTAAAGGTCAGCCACTCCATTGAATATTACAAATCCTTCCGGGGCGGCAGTGCGGCGCGCAAGAAGATCAACGATGCCATCGTCAGGAGCTGCTTCGGGGAGGAATATTCCGGATTCACGGTCGAGGAGGCCTCGGATGCCGTTTCCGACACCTTGATTGTCGGCTATCAGAAGGATGCGGGAGAGATTTACGAGGGCGAGGTCTCCTATGCCAGGGAGAATGGGGATCACGATTTCGATCCGGCATCGTTCTGCAACTGGTACTACATCACCAGCGGGAGGTTCGCGGAGGAGTACGGGAATCTCCTTACCTATCAGGTGTTCAGTGAAAGTTACACGGGTGGGGCTCACGGAATGTATTACTCTATCCCTTACATCATCGACACGAAGACCGGCCGGATAGTGACCGAGAATGACCTGTTCAAGCCCGGGTATGTGAGTCCTGTGACTGACCTTATCAAGAAGAGCCTTGGACAGAAGCTGCAGGACGGGTCGTTAGACATCCTTTTTGATGACGGAGTTCTTCCAAACGGGAAGTGCGGTGTCTCGGGCGCAGGTGTCACTTGGTACTTCCAGCCTTACGAGATTGCGAGCTATTCCGAAGGCATAATCGATGTCACTGTCAGTTGGGCTGACCTGGAAGAGTATCTCAATCCGGAGTGTCTTACCGTTGACTGATTTTCAAAAGGTTGCCGTCTGAAGCAGGGAACGATGGGAAAAACTTGGTTAGATCTGGTCAAAAGATTCGCGGAGTTTTCGGTGTCGAGCCTTCTGGGGACGATTGTGGACACGGTCGTGCTCTGGGTTTTCTCGAAGTGGGTTTTCAGCACGTATTTCGGTCAGTACATCGTCTCTCCGGCAATCTCATTCGAATGTGCAGCCGTGACCAATTTCGCCGTGGCCTATTTCTTTATCTGGAGGGATCGGGTGTCCTGCCGGAGCAGAAGGTCGTTCTTCAGGCATCTTGGCGGCTACAACCTTTCCTGCATCGGGGCGTTTCTGGTCAAGATGGTTTTCCTGCTTCTGATCCAAAGAATATTCAGATGGAATGTCGTGTGGTGCAACCTGTTGGCATTGTGCGTGTCAGGAGGGCTTAACTTTTTTATGAGCGAGCGGGTTGTCTTCCGCCGCAAGAAAGCGCTGCCGCCTCGCAATGATGGTTAGGAGGTCACTTTCAGGGAAATATTCCATCGCATCCAGATCCGGTTCTTCCAAAGTGCAATTCTCTCCCACCGTATTCGCTTCTGCAAAAGCGAATACATCCTTGAAAATACTGCCAAATCTCTCCAGACTGTCGCAGATTTTTAATGCGCGCTGATAGATTGGCCTCTTTTCGTCCATCCATACAAGTGACGATTCAAAAAGATCGGACATGGACGAAACGCTGACACAAGAATTTTCCGAGTGCTGTTTTGCGTGATTGAAAGATTTTCCTAACATATCATTTTTGACACATCAGATTTGACAAATCAAGTCCCCAGACCGCTGTGGTTGCGGTTTGGGGACATTCTGATTTTTCAAGTATGTAATGTAATGGCGGCTGTGACACCCACTTCCCGCCCGACGCCGACGCGGCCAGGCCGGAGCCGCGGCCATCATCTCCGCCGCCCGTCAATATCTTTTTCGGGTCCTTGCTTAGTGGCGGCTATGACGCCTCTCATCGCCTTCCGGGTCACTATCTTGGTGTCCGTCCTGAAGCCGGCGGCCCCGTGCAGGTTGTTCGTGAGGTCGGTCCGGGTGTAGACGGGAAAGACGTTTGCCTGGCCACCAAAAAGGAAATTAAGTAGGCGTAGCCTGATCGGTGCAGCCCATTCGCTCCGCCAGTGCTTTTTGTGTCGGTCTCTGCCGCATCCTTATGATTTCGGTCATTCGAATCAGCTGTGCGTAATGCCGTTCAGGCTTCGATTTCCTCCAGCCGGTAAAGGTCGTAGCCTTTGATCTGGGCGACAATCAGGTGCAGGGCGGCGTTTCCGCAGAGAGCCTTGACCTTGCTTCCCTCGCCGTAGCACTGGATCTGCTCCGCAGCCTCGTCCCATTGCTTCCGCGCAGTTTCTTCGGTCGCGTCGGTCTTGAGGTATTTAAGCTCCACGATATAGGCGTGGGCGGTGGTCTCGCAGCGGTGGAAGTCCGGCATCAGGAAGAAGTCGCAGTAGCCGTGGTTCAGCTCCACCTCCGGATTGGTGAGGTAATATGGGCTGAGGCTGAAATATGCCGTTATGAATCCCTGTATGTTCCTCTCGCCCTCGATGAGGCTGCGGACTGAGGTCGTGTCGTGATACTGCCGGCAGATGTACTCCATCATCGGTCTCCAGTCGCCGTCGAGGGCCGCGGCCTTGAAACGGCGGTTCAGCTCGGAAACATTGACGGTCTTTATCTTGTTGTATTCGATCACGAGATACTCGTAGAACTGCTTGCGCACATTGTTGTTCGGGATGGCCAGAACGGTGTCGGCCCCGTCGGTTCCGCTGATTGTCAGCAGACCGTAGTAGTAGAGTAGACTCTTGAACATATCGGGTTCAATCAGCCTGTGCGCCGGGAACGACGGCTGCACGTCCCCGAGGGTGAAGCCGTTCTGCGCAACTTCAAGAATGACGCTCTTGCGGTCTCCGTCCAGTTTGTCGAGGCGGATGAGCTTGTCGAGCTTGTTGTAGTCCGTGGCGGTGTTGCGGTCGAGCATATCCTCCGGTGCCTCGCCGAAGTTGATGTAGTTGCGTATGTAGTAGCTTACCATATCGGTGTTGTACATCTTCGGGTCAGTTTTGAGGGCTTTCTTGCTGAAGCAGTAGCCGTCATACCAGGGTTTCATCTCGCCAATCAGTGCATCCTCGTCGGCTTTCAAGGCTCCGACACTCTGATAGTAGCGGATTATCTCCCTCACCTCGGTTTCGCTGAATCCGAGCATCATATTGAAGTCCGGGTCGAGGGTCAGGGAGGTGGCGATGTTGTAGCCGCTCGTCACATCGTCCATCGTCACGGGACTCACGCCCATCATCAGGATGCGGTCGAACATCCCCTTGTACTGCTTGAACACGCTCCTGTAAAATCCTTCGGCGTGGGTCATTGCGTGATAGACCTGCTCACCCTTGACATTGAGCACCACATTGGTGAAGTTGTCGTATTCATCGACGATGAGATAGAGTCTGTGCTTCATCCGCTTGGCGTAGAGATCGATGACATTCAACTTGCCGACGAAAGTCTTCTGCCTGAGCACCTCTGACAGGTACTCGGACGGATAGAAGGCCTCATACCTCCTAGCGAAGTCCTCCGCCACGGCACTACAGTAGGTGTCGAAACTCTGTGACAGGGTCTCTATGTCCCCGCCGACCCTCGAGAAGTCCAGATACAGCACCTGAAATCCGCCCATCAGCGGAGTCTTGTTATTCTCTATCCACAGACCGGAGAAAAGGCTGCTGAAATTGTCCTTCTCGCAGACATCGTAATAGTACCGCATCATCGACAGGAAAAGGCTCTTCCCGAAGCGGCGGGGTCTGATGAGGAACAGGAAGTTCCCAGCGGTCTCCATCTTCGGAAGGTACATTGTCTTGTCGACATAATACTTGTCTTCTCCGCGCACCTGCGCGAAGTCCGAAATCCCGTAGGGTATGAGTCTGTACTGTGCCATAGACTATAGCGTAAACATCAATCAAAGACAAATATAGCAAAAATCAGCGACAATTTCGCATATTCTGAAGAGTGACTGTTGCTCTTGAGACCCCAAATGCGGCTTGTACAAAATTCGGAGCATGACCACACCCAGTCTCATGGTTTAAGAAGCTGTTTAAGAATGGTTCTCACATTTTATTATGTGGGATTTTCGAGACAGTTTCGGCTTTGGAAGAGGGAGCGTAGC
>CAVCPY010000078.1:0-8306 GCA_963604245.1 Eggerthellaceae bacterium | reverse complement strand
GTAGCTACGTGACCGATGACAAAGATGAAAATGGCCGGAAAGGCCGCGTAAGAAGAAAGAGGAATTATTTTTAAACAGCTTCTAAATGTTATGATAGTAGGAATCATAGGCCTTGGCCTGATAGGCGGCTCGATGGCCATCGACTTGAAACGCAGGGGCTTCGCCAGGACTGTCCTCGGAGTTGAGACCGACCCCGTGAACGCGGCCGCCGCCGGAAAGATGGAGCTTGCGGACGAGATTGTCCCGTTCGAGGAGTGTGTCAGCCGGAGCGACATAATTGTCATCGCCATTCCGGTCGGAGCCGCGGTGAGGATGCTTCCGCAGGTGCTTGACATATTCAAGGAGGAGGGGAATGGGAAGAAGATTGTGATCGACACTTGCTCCACGAAGAGCAACATTGTCCGGGCGGTGCATTACCATCCTCTGCGGGGCCGCTTCGTGGCGACACACCCGATGGCCGGCACGGAATATTCAGGCCCCTGGGCTGCAATGCCGAATCTCTTCGATGGCCGCGCGTGCATATTCGCAAACACCGAGGATTCTGATCCGCAGGCGGTAAAAGCCGTAGAGGGATTGTACGATGCGCTGAATATGCGCCTGCTTTTTATGAACGCCGACAGCCACGATGTGCACACCGCCTACGTCTCGCACATCTCGCACGTCACCTCATTTGCGCTGGCTCTGACAGTCCTTGAGAAGGAAAAGGACGAGAAGCACATTTTCGACCTTGCGTCGGGAGGTTTCTCTTCGACAGTGCGCTTGGCGAAGAGTTCCGCCCAGATGTGGACGCCGATTATGGAGCAGAACAGGGACAATGTGCTGCACGTCATCGACACATATCTGGAGAAGATGAGGCTCTTCCGTGACGCAATCGCTGACTATGACGGCGAACGCATCACCGGGCTCATCCACGAGGCAAACAGGATTAAAAAGATTTTGAGATAGTTATGGAACGTACACTTGACACCATCCCCGTCTCCGAGTGGGGATTCTTCGACGAGAGCATTCCCCCTCTTGTCATCGCCGGCCCGTGCAGCGCCGAGTCTGAACTGCAGGTGATGATGACCGCCAAAGGCCTTCACGAATTCGGAATCCACGTTTTCCGAGCGGGAATATGGAAGCCTCGCACTCATCCGGGCTCCTTTGAGGGAGTCGGCACACCGGGCCTGAAATGGCTTCAGAAGGTGAAGAATGAATATGGAATGAAGGTATGCACCGAGGTCGCCAATGAAAAGCACGTCTATGAGTGTCTGAAATACGGCATTGATATGGTCTGGATCGGGGCGCGTACGACTGCCAATCCTTTCCTCGTGCAGGAGATTGCCGAGGCCTTGAGGGACACGGACATCCCTGTTCTTGTGAAGAATCCGGTCAACCCTGACATCGATCTTTGGGTCGGCGCGCTTGAAAGACTGAATCAGGCCGGAATCAGGAAACTCGGGGTGATTCATCGCGGATTCTCGACTTCCCAGAAGATTCCATACAGGAATCAGCCGGGCTGGCAGATTGCGGTTGAATTGCGTACCCGCTATCCGAAGCTGCCCTTCTTCGCCGATCCAAGCCATATGGGCGGTTCCAGACAGTATCTTCAGGAACTGTCTCAAAGAGCGATGGATCTTGGACTTGACGGCTTGATGATTGAGTCTCACTGCGATCCGGCCTGCGCCTTGAGCGACGCCAAGCAGCAACTCGTCCCGTCGGATCTTAAGGCTTTGCTGGAGGGCTTGACTGTCCGTCAGAAAGTCTCCAACGACAGGGAATATAATGAAGGCATCGAGCAGCTTCGTTCCCAGATAGATGTCATTGACGAGAACCTGCTGATGGCCCTGGGCTCCAGAATGGAGATTTCCCGCAGGATCGGCGAGTTCAAGAAGGCGCACAACATCGCCATTGTCCAGGCCTCCCGTTGGGACAGCATCCTTTCCTCTATGATAGAGAAAGGCAAGGACTACGGTCTCTCAGAAGAGTTCGTGACCGCTCTCTTCACAGCCGTCCACGAAGCCTCCGTCGTCGAGCAGAACAGGATTCTGGAGCGTTAGGGTCTTTAGAAGCTGTTTAAAAATGGTTCCCGCATTTTATTATGCGGAATTTTCGAGACAGTTTCGGCTTTGGAAGAGGGAGCGTAGCAGTAGCTACGTGACCGATGACAAAGATGAAAATGGCCGGAAAGGCCGCATAAGAAAAAAGAGGAATTATTAAACAGCTTCTTAAACAGCTTCTTATTCAGGGTGGATTGTGCTGCCCGGAGTACTTCATTCTTCCGCAGCGGTTCAGAAGCGGCAGCCGAGGGTGTCATCTGTATGTAAGCCTTGATGGCATTGCCGGAAGAAATGACAAGGAGGATGGCGTCAGCGCCACCCTCCTTTCTTCTGAACGCACAGGCGATTATGCATCAATTGTCAGGGACAAAGAACTCTTTTTGGGATCCGGCTCCGCCTGCGGACACATAGTACTGGCCAAACAGGAAGCACCTGTAGTCCTCATATATTCCACTTTCATAACCGGCTTCTGTAATATATCTGTCGTCGCCCTTCCAATAGCCGACATCCATGATGCTGAACACCCCATACTTGCTGTGTATGAGCCCAGTGCTCTGCGCAGGAATACGGGCGAACTGATAGGTTCCGTCATCATCCGTAGCGGACTGGTCAATGGTGAAGAAACAGAGGTTATTCCCGGCACCATAAAGATTCTTCAAGCGGTACTGGCTCTTGTCCTCATCCTGCTGCTGTAGGGCCACACCTTCCTTTGTGCTTCCCACAAGCGCTATGGAGAATGAATTCTTGAAGTAATAAGTGCCCGTGCATAGAGTGTTCCATTTAAGACCGGTGAATGAGACCGAGGACATTGACTTGGCACCGTTGCCGACAGCCACCGCGGTGATGACGTTCTCGTAATACAGGCTCTTGACAGTCACGTCGGCGACCAGAGAACCGTCAAAAGGATTCTCTTCAACAGTCAACTTTGTACCGTTTGCCACAACATATTCCGCATAAGCCTCGTCCGAAAGATTGCGTCCGTCTTTCTCGGATTTCAGTTCGGCGAAATAGTAAACATCCGTGGTGGCATTGTTCGCTGCGAAGCGCACGACCGCATCGCAGTCCGGATCATTCGGGAGTTCCGCTGAAAAGGCCCTGAGGACGACATTCGGGGCCGAATCGTGTCCCGCCTCAGTGCCGTATTTGTCTTTCTCGCAAGAGAGCAGGCTCGCTGCGAGAGCGAGACTTGCCAATACATAAAAATATCTTTTCATAATTCCAATGCTTTTTTTTTACCAAACAAACTCTTCTGAGTCCTCCGTAGGCTTGATAGGGGTAGGATTCTGGATAAGTGCGGAGTTGTAGTTGGATTCAGTTCCGACGAAGCAAAGTGTCATCCATTGAGGTGTCTTGGTTTCATTCCAACGATACCCTTCAGGGTGATTGGTCCCGGCATAACTACGGATGATGCCGGCTCCGTAACGTTTGACATCGAAAGTGGCCAGACCTTCTCCCCAGAACTCCACACGGCGTTGCCACCAGCATTCCTGCTGGAAGGTGTTGGCTCTTGTGGCATAGTAGGCGTCGTGATGGGTGCCATACTCAAAGTTAGGGTCACGCTTCTTCGCGAAATCGATAAGAAGGGTCTTGCCACGGCTTTCATCCTGCATACCGGCGGCTTCGATCTCGATGAGTTCCATCTCCTCGACTCTCATCATAGGGACTGCGACCGTGAACGCGGCATACTGATCAGCGTGCTCACCATTCTTGGGACGGAACTTAACCGGGATTCCTCCGACGCTTCCTTTTGATGATACAGTGTAGCCAGTGTTGTACAGGCCTTCCGGAGAGTCGGAATATTTGCTCAAAGCTTTGATGATTTCAGACTCTGAACCAAGAGCGTCAATTGCGGGATCCACCCAGCACATCCTGCGGAAATCAGTGTCCGGGATGGTAGAGAAAAGATGTGCGTCAATCCTTTTAGGTCCTACATAATTCGCCGAGTATCCGCATTTTGACTCTGAGACTTCGACAATCATCTGGGAACCCCAGCTGGAGTCGCCGTCGTTGAGCTGGATGTTGTCGTCCGTTGATTTGTAGGTCAGAGCGAATATCCACGCATCGTTAGGTGTGTTGAAACCTGTCTTCTGATCGGTGTACTGCTCCGCCGTGAGCTCCGAGTAGCCATTCTGAGCGAGTTTGGCATACTTCTCGGCGTTGGCCCAGTCTTCCATTGTCAGATACGCGCGGGCTTTGAGCCCATACACCACAGACTGGTCCGGGACGAATTTGTCAGAGCGGGTGTACCCGTCAAGGTATTCCTCGGCTAGGTTGAGGTCATCAATGATGTGACCGAAGATCTCTTCATTGGTGGCGCGAGGATTGTGAGTACATTCTTCCACAAGAGTGTTCTCTGTAATGTATGGAACGGTGATCGCCGACTTGTCTTCCCCGTAGGTCTTTTCCGAATACATTCTGGCAAGGTCCATAAAGAACATCGCCCGCATCGCAAGCGCTATGCCCGCACCGGCCTTTTTGGATTCCGACGGATCGCTGTTATACAAGGAGAGAACGGTGTTGCAGTTCTTGATCCACTTGTAATAATATGTCCAAGGGAGCTGACAGATTGCATAGCCCGGTCCAAGACTTGAGCCGCAGGTGTACCAAGTAGTGTACCATTCACTGCCTGAGTCCTCGCAAACGATGTCATTGCCCATCACGTCTCTCTGAAGATAAAAAGAAGGATAACCGAAATCGAAGGGGTACTGACTGCTGCCGCTATAAGTGAAAGAACCTGTAAGCGAGTTGGTTACTGCATCTACAAAATTATCGTACGCACCAGGGGCCTTTGCTGCCTGATCCACGGTCACACTGCTGCCCTGTGGCTCGATTTCCAGAATACATCCTGTAGCGGAAGCGACAGCGCAAGCCACAACTATGAAAGCCTTGATTATTTTTTTCATATTCAATTCCTCCGAAAATTAGAATGTTAGCTGAACACCTGCGGAAACGGTGCGTACCGGTGAGTACACAGCGACATAGGTGTTACCTGAATAAGAATAACGAGGGTCAAGCCCCTTGCGTGCCGACCAGAACCAGAGATTCTCGCCTGCGGCATAGACTCTTGCCTTGGAGATCCCCTTGACGAGGTTCTTCGGGAGAGTGTAACCTACTGTGAATGACTGGAAGTTGAGGTAGCTGGAACTGATGAGCCATCTGTCGGAGTCTCCCGTTGAATACTGGTCGCCATAGTACCATCTTGGAATGGAACTTGAGGTGTTGTTTACAGACCAGGCTTTCTTCCAATCTTTGTGGAAGGTGGAACCTGCACTGCCTGAATTTTCCCAAGGACTCATATAGCTCGCATAGCGGGTATCGTACATCCTGCCTCCGATCTGATAGTCGAAAGTGGCGGAGAAATCAAATCTGCCGACTCTGAGGTCAGTGCTGAATCCGCCGAAAAGTGTAGGCAGCATTGTGCCGAGTTCGTAATAGGTGGCGACATTAGGATTGGTGGTGACTTGGTCGGTAAGAGTCCCTGGCCTGTCTGTCTCTCCGCCAAGAGAGCTGTCAACATAGTAGAGAGCCTCTCCGTTCTCGTTCACACCAGCATACTTGTGCCGGAAAGCGTTGTAGAGCGGTCCGCCGACCTTGAACCATTGGCTGCTTTCGGTGAAACCTTCGTAGCCGTTGTCCGAATCAACCATCTTCGACTCCGGGAGGCTGAGGATCTTGGTGGAGTTATGGGCTGTGTTGAATGACACATTCCAGTCAACATCCTTGGTACGGACGATGGCCGCATTGAGAACAAGCTCGAAGCCGAGGTTCCGGATGTCTCCTATATTCCCGTAATATCCGCGGGAACCGCTGTGTTCCGGAACAGAGAGCCAAAACAGCTGATCCTGGGCAATCTTGTCATAAACGTCAAGGGATCCCGAGAGGCGTCCCTGCCAGAAACTGAACTCGGTACCGATGTTTATGTTCGTTGTGGTTTCCCACGTGATGCTTGGGTTGCCTATGACAGAGAAAGTCGGGGACATGGAATATGTGCCGGATTTGGAGAGAGTGTAGATGTCCGTGTACCTGTTGCTGCCGATGCTGTCATTGCCCTGCTGTCCGACAGAAGCCTTGATTTTCAGCATATCAATCCAACTTGCATCAGAGAGGAAGTTTTCCTTGGATGCGATCCACGCAGCTCCGACAGACCAGAAATCTCCCCACCACCTGCCGTCTTCCTTCGTGAAGTTTGAGGATGCGTCACGACGATAGGAAACGGATGCGTGATATTTCTGGGCGTAGTTATAATGGGCACTCAGGAAATAGCCTTCCACGTTGTACTCTGACTTGTAACCGTATGAGTCATACTTGTTGGCTGTCGCGTTGATTTCCTGAATGTCAGGAGAGAAGAGTCCGCGGGCATCCGCCTCAAGATAATAGGTCTTTGTGTCGTAATACTCGTGGCCCGCAAGAACATTGACGCTGTGATTTCCGAACGTGTCGTGATAGGACAGAGTCTGGGTGTTGTTGGTGCGGAAACCGGTGCTCTGGTATTTGGTCAGTTCACCGTTCACCCCGACTTTCGGGCCATAAAGGGCGTTGTCATAGTGATGATAAAGAGTGCTGCCCCAGTTGATGGTGGACGTGGCGTTGAACTTGAGCCAAGATGTGATGTCGGCATCCGCCGCGAATGTTGCGTTGAGCTGGTTGCCGATAGTATAATGGTCATTGTATCTGTTGCTTCCCAGAGGGTTGCCTGTCTGCAGGAAAGCACGGTTTACCGGATAGTTGCTTCCGGCCACTCCGTAGTCATACTGTTCGTTCCCGTTGGCGTCAACCCTGACCGCAGGTTTTCCGTTGGCATCGAGAATGCGCACGTATGCAGGATAGATAGGGGCGATATGCGTCGTGTAGTACATCAGGTTGGTAGAGCTGGAGGATGTACTCATATTAGGGTTCGATTCGGTCTTTGAGTGGACATAACCGACATTGCCGGAGAATTTCAGCCACTTCTTCACCTGGTAGTCGGCCTTGAGCCTGGCGGAGATGCGCTGATAGCCGGAGTACTGGATGATGCCATCCTCATTTAGGTAGCCGAGACTCGCATAGACGGAAGTCTTGTCGTTGCCGCCGTTTATGCTGAGGTTATACTCCTGACGGAGAGCCTTTTTATATGCCAGGTCTTTCCAGTTGTCAGGCTGGAGCCAATAAGTCTCGTCGCCGGACTTGATTGCATATCCAAGGGTAGCATTGGGATTGAGCTTGCCGTCAATGCCAATGAGCTGTTGCCCGTCAGGTACGGTGTAAACTTGATAACCCAAGTAGTTAATCATATTCTTGTTCGCCTGCGCATTGGCCGCCTCAAGAGACAATCCCTGATTGTAGTAGTAATTGTTGAAGAGCTGGGCATATGATGCTTCGTAGTATTCACCCGGATCTGTTATGGTCTCATAGTCCTGTACGGCGCGGCTGTTCACACCCCACTTTGCGTCGAAATTGACGATGGCATCGCCGCTCTTGCTGCGCTTGGTGGTGACGATGATGACGCCGGCGGCTCCACGGGCTCCGTACAGAGCGGCCGAGGCGGCGTCCTTGAGGACGGTCACTGACTCGATGTCGCTTTGAGGAATGTTGGACAAGGATGCCGAGTAAGTGGCTCCGTCAACGATGACGAGAGGCTCTGTGGACGCATACATTGAGGCGATACCGCGGATGTTTACCGATCCCGCACCTGCTCCAGGCGCTCCGGAAGCGCCCCTCATCTGGAGACCGGCGACGTTGCCGACAAGTGAGTTGGCGACATTGGATGTCTGTCTCTTCTGGAGCTGGTCGGACTTCATCACTGAAGCCGATCCAGTGAAGGCCTCTTTGGTAGTGGTCCCGAACGCGACCACGATGGTCTCATCCAGCACGTTCTTGTCTTCCACAAGAACAACATTGATGGTCTTGCGACCGTCAGGTGTGATTCTCTGCTCTTCAAAGCCAATGAAGGAGAACACCAGAACACCATCCTTCGGAACATTAAGGGAATAGTTTCCGTTCAGATCGGTGTTCAATCCGATGGTTGTTCCGGAAACCAACACAGACGCTCCTGCCAATGGTTGGCCACTTTCGTCCGTCACGGTTCCGGTCACAGCGGTCTGGGCGAATGCTGCACCTATGCTGATGAACAGGCACAGCGCGATTGAAAATAACTTTTTACCCATAAGCTTAAAACTTTTGTTAAACTTAACGATTGACAAAAGTGTCGGGGCGAGTGTAAGTGATTCCTAAAAAAACTTGGTGCTTTTGCTCGTCTTTTTGGTCTGAATTTATTTGTTCATCAGCCTC
>CAVCPY010000077.1:0-2269 GCA_963604245.1 Eggerthellaceae bacterium | reverse complement strand
CTTCTTCACAAACAAATTTATCCGCAAAAATCCTTCACAAAAACTTACCAACTTTTTTTTCATCATCACTAAAAAACCGAGGGGTGAAGCAGAGAGCCTTACGGCTCGGAGTGATGACCGACTACAGAAATCACCCTAATAACGTCTGTAGTGGCTGCGCACTCTCTCGACCTTGCCGAAACGTACTCGCCTATAGGCTCGCACTTTGACAAGTCTGATAATCTCCACCTCAATGGCGACTATCACAAGATGTTGGCTTGCTCTCATTTTTGTGTGAATTAATAGAAAGGCGAGAGAGCAGAGCCGTCCTTGTTGTAGTACCCCCTCGGTAGTATGGGAGAAATAAAAAAACAGGCATCCCTTTTTAGGGAAAAGATGCCTGCTTTTACTTGTTGCCTTTCTTATTCACACAACATTGCAAATATAAAT
Organism: Eggerthellaceae bacterium; assembly: GCA_963604245.1. Lineage (GTDB taxonomy): Bacteria > Bacteroidota > Bacteroidia > Bacteroidales > UBA932 > Cryptobacteroides. The sequence continues at coordinate 1,840 of CAVCPY010000077.1, read as the reverse complement.
AAATATTTCTGATTAACAAGGATATTCGATATGTTCAAATGCGCATTTTCTTCTTTTGTCAAAACCGCCAACAAGAGAATCCCCCCTTATTATTATTCATAATGCCATAAAGATGAAATGGCTTCTTCCCCGTTACAGGTCTTCGTCCGCAAGACCGAACCGTTCCCGGATGTCATCCGGAATCTCTTCGAGTGAGTCAGAGTAGTCAATCTCGTCCCAGGCCTCCTCCATTGCGCGGCGATCCTTTTTGGTCGGGCGTCCGGCACCGGGGTCGCGGCGAAGGAAAAAAGTCTCGACGGGAGCCTTCAATTTGTCGATTTCTGATTGAGGGGTCAGATTCTCGGCGTAGTCCGGAACCAGTTTCGCTCCGAGGCGGTGCTCGGTCAACCTCTTGATTCTGTACGAGTACTGCACCGCTCCCTTGCGGATTTCGACCACTTCTCCGACCTTCAACATCCTGGAAGGCTTGGCGTTCACTCCGCCGATCTTTACCTTCGCGCCTTTGCAGGCGTCGGTGGACTCGGTTCGGGTCTTGAACACCCTGATTGCCCAAAGCACCTTGTCTATTCTTTCAGTGTCCGCCATATTCAGATAAAACTAACTGTTCCATTCACGAATATGTGGATCCTGGGTCTCGGCTCCGGCAAAGAAACCCGGCTCGACTTCCTGATTCGTGTACGAGTCCCTCACAAGGCGTTTTTCCACAAGTGCTTCGAGAATAATTGTCCCACTGGCGGTCGGAATGAGAAAGAAATCATTCAATTCCGACGGAACAAGGATGGAATGCCCTTTTTTCAAAGGGTATGGTGTTATTGTCTTCTGCCCTTTGTCATTCTCAACCGGAATCTGGACGGTGGCTTCTCCGGAAGCGCAGTAATAGATTGCGAAGCTTCCCGGCTGTTCAGAGAATATGTGCAGTCCGTCCTTCAGGTCAAGCTTTGTCACCACAAATTCGGGGCGGACAGCCAGCTTGTCTTCGGTGACAGGCTCTGGGACATATTTGTTGAAATCAATCATATCGAAGGCTTCCTCAAGCAGCAGTCCCTCTGAATCGGGCATTTCAACACCCCAGTTGTGGAGACTGAAGACAAGCTCGGAACTCTCGGCAATCTCGACAATCCTAAGCCCGGGGCCTGCGGCGAAGACGGTTCCCGGTGTAATCAGAAACGCCTCGCCTTTGTGTGGTCTGATGACATTCAAAACTTCCTTGGCCGTTCCGTCCTGACACCTTGCGTAAAACTCTGACGGATTGACATCACGGTTGAAGCCCAGCAGCAGTTCGGCTCCGGGAGCGGCTTCTTGAACGTACCAAAGGGCCGTCTTGCCGAATGAGTCGTACCTTTCTGCGGCCACGTCATCGGGAGCGCTCATCTGAAGGGGTTGCCAGCCGTTCACATCCAAGACCTTCACCATCACCGGGAACTGAAGTCCATAGAACTCGAACACGTCATCCCCGACCACTCTCTCAAGATAAGTCCCCATCAGCTCGCTGAGAGTGTTTCCTCCGAACCAGCCGTTGTCAATCATCGAGTCCTTGAACCCAAGGTCGGCTATCTGATAGCATACGTGTCCCCAAGGCACATCCGCGCCCTCGTCCACAAACCTCAACGGGTAGAGTTTCCTTTTATTGTCTTCCATAACGCAAATATAAGTCTAACCGGACACAAATCCAATCCGCCGCCCAGTTTTCTCACTGACAACACGCCCCGTCTCTGTCACGGACGGTGTAGGTTTCAGTCTCAAATGACGGTGCTTCTCCGTGATTTCCACTTTGCTGATTGACTTAGAAGCTGTTTAAAAATAATTCCTCTTTTTTCTTACGCGGCCTTTCCGGCCATTT
>CAVCPY010000076.1:3554-5146 GCA_963604245.1 Eggerthellaceae bacterium | reverse complement strand
AAATGGCCGGAAAGGCCGCATAAGAAAAAAGAGAAATTATTTTTAAACAGTTTCTTAGAATCAGGAACACAAAGAGGTTTTGATTATCCTGCCTGACTTGACTTTGAGATTGTAGCCGTGGAGGCCAATGGCTTTAAAACGAGTTTATTGATAAAACCTCCTCCCACCAAGAACGGTGAGGGGGAGGTTTTGCGAATTATTTGATTATCATTAATTTAGACTCCACGTCTGAACGCTGCACCCGTTGATGGTGGGGAGAAGGCGAGGATGGAAGGTGGCCATTTATGCCTTGTCCATCATTGTGAATATCCTTCCGCGAACCTCCTCGATGGTTCCGGTGCCGTCGATTTCTTCGTATTTACCGGCCTTCTTGTAGTAATCTACAAGCGGTTCGGTCTTCTCGTGGTAGGTCTTGATACGGTTGTTTATCGTCTCGTCCTTCGCGTCATCGGCGCGGCCTTCAATGGCGGCTCTGTGCTTGATGCGCTCCTTGATCATCGTGTCGGGAATCATAATCGAGACGACGGATGTGACGGCCTCGCCGTTCTTGCCCAGCATCCTGTCAAGAGCCTCGGCCTGTGCTATAGTGCGCGGGAATCCGTCGAGAAGGAATCCGGACACTCCGGTCACGGTCTTGAACTTGTTCTCGATCATGCCTTCGACCACCTCGTCCGGAACGAGTTCGCCGGCGTCAATCAGGGCCTTGGCCTTGAGACCGAGTTCCGTGCCTTTGGCAATCTCGCCTCGGAGGAGTTCTCCGGTGGAGATGTGGCAGAGATTGTATTTTTCAACCATAGCTGTGGCCTGGGTGCCTTTCCCGGCGCCCGGAGGGCCAAAAAGAATGAAATATTTCATATCTGTGTCCAATACATAAATGTCTTTGAGGTTTCTGCCGAGCTCATTGTAGTCGAGTCCGAAGCCCACGATGAAGTCGTCCGGAATCTCCATTGCCACATAATCGAGCTTCAAATCCTTGGTGTAGGACGTCGGCTTGAGGAGCATAGTGCAGATTCTGGTCTCCACGGCGCCATTTTCCTTGAGGAGTCTGTTGAGTTCCACGATGGTGTTGCCGCTGTCCACTATGTCTTCCACAACGATGACTCGTTTGCCCTCGATGCTTCTTGTCAGCCCCATCGTCTCGCGGACATTTCCGGTTGTGTGCGTTCCGTTATAGGACGAAAGCTTGATGCAGACCAGCTCGCAGTTGAAAGTAAGCCTCTTCATCAGTTCGGACGTGAACATCAGGGATCCGTTAAGCACACAAAGGAGAACCGGACAATCGGTGCATCCTCTGAAATCATTGTTGATCTGCTCGGCTACGTTGTCGATGGCTTTCTCAATCCGCTCGCTGGGAATGAACGGTTTGAACGACTTGTCAAATAGTCTGACGTTGCTCATTATGGTGATGTTGTTTATAAAAAACAAAATTAGGCAATATTCCTTAAAAAACAGAAAAATCATACCTCTGTTTTATGTTTCTTTTCTTTTTTTACGTTTGTTGGCCTTATCTTTCCGGCCAGAATCTGGACATCGCTTCAGAAGCTGTTTAAAAATGGTTCCCGCATTTTATTATGCGGAATATTCGAGACAGT
>CAVCPY010000076.1:0-3544 GCA_963604245.1 Eggerthellaceae bacterium | reverse complement strand
ATGAAAATGGCCGGAAAGGCCGCGTAAGAAAAAAGAGGAATTATTTTTAAACAGTTTCTTAAAACATCTTCTAAAAACATCACGATTTATGAATGCTTTGAAAAACTTCACTGCCGCGCTGCTTGCACTGGCATTGCTCCCTATGAATATGACAGCTCAATCCGACGAGCGTATGAGGGCGGTGCTTTATCTGACCGGTGCGGATTCCGAGGAGGAACTGGACGAGCAGGAGGTTGAAAGGTTTGCCGTGCTGGCCTCGCGCCCGTTGGAGATCAATCTTGCGTCAATAAGCAGGATTGTCTCAAGCGGGCTTATGAGCCGGTATCAGGCGGCGAGCCTGATGGACTACCGTTCCCGGAACGGCGATGTGCTTTCGGTTGCCGAACTCGCAGCCGTTGACGGTTTCGGAGAGGAGTACGCCAATGCTCTCAGCCCCTTCATTTCATTTGCCTCCAAGACTTTGCCCGGGCAGACAGAGTCCGGGGCAGGGCGTCTTTCTTATGAAGCGCTGGCACGTGCGGCGGTCAAGGGTGACGCTTTCAACTATGGGCTCAAGTACAGAATGAACTATGGCGAGACATTTGAACTCTCCTCGGCGGCCAGGACGAAATATTCGGACAAAGAACAATTCCCGCCGTCGGCGTGGTCGTTGAATATGACATATTACGGCAGGAGAAGGCTCGGCAAGTTCATAGTCGGAGACTTCAACGCGCGCTTCGGCCAGGGGCTGACGTTGTGGAGCGGAATGTCATTGTCGGATCTCTCTTCTTCTTCGTCGTACAGCAGACGTCCCACGGGTCTGTCGCCCTCAAGGTCTTGGTCAGGGACAGGAAGCCACAGAGGAGTGGCGGCTGACTTCACGGCGGGGCGCGCGGTCTTTTCAACATTTGTCTCCCTTCCGGGGCTGCGTTCCCGGTGCGAGGGCGGCAAACCGGCCGAAATCTCCCTGATGGCGGGGGCGAACCTTACCCGCTACTCCCGAAGCGGGCAATTCTCCCTAACCGGATACTGTCTGTCTGAACCAGTGAAGATGTCAGTGAGACCGCAGGCCGGCAAACTGTCCGGAGACTTCCGCTACTCCCTGCGTGGGATGGATTTCTTCGGGGAGGCGGCTTGGGACTTCGCCGGAAAGTGTCCCGGTGCCGTGCTTGGCGCCGTTTTCTCCATCGGGGGCGATTGGAAACTCTCTTCGGCTGTCCACAGTTATACTTCGGATTTCAGCTCGGACTACACCGGGGGGATACGAAGTTGGACAAAGACTTCCGATGAACGCGGAGCCGCCATCGGTCTGGAAATGTCGGGCGCTTTCCTTACAGCCGACCTTGCCGTCAAGGACGGAGACCGTTCCAAGAGACAGACCCGCCTGATTTTCAAGTTGCCATTGCAGTTGACTCCCAACTCTGTGCTGTCGGTGAAGATTACCGAACGGTTCCGTCCATATGAGGAAATCCTGAAGTTCCGCACAGGTGCGAGGTGTGATTTGGAGTGGTCAAGTTCCGGACTGTCCGCGCGTTACGGCCCGTCTGACAATCCGGCGTGGAAGGTCAGGGGCAGGATCGAGGGGCTGCTGTGCCGCTCGCTGTCCGGTCTTGGCTACCTTGAAGCCGGACGTAAGACTGACAGGTTCAGCGCCTATCTCAGGGGCACAATATTCATTGTTGACCATTGGGATGACCGGATATATTCGTACGAGAGGGACGCCCCGGGCAACTTCACCGTCCCGGCCTATTACGGACGCGGATGGAGTTTGTCCGCCGTGTCGGGGTGCAAGTTCAGGCTTGGCGGAGTGAGACACCTGAAACTGTATTTCAGAGCCTCGACGGTGGCATATTCATTCACGAAAGAGCCTAAACCATCGGTTTCGGAGGGAAAGATTCAGGCTGTGATGACGTTTTGACCGCAGGTTCGGCAGGAGAACCGCCTCACTTGTAGATGCGGATTTTCTGCCCGATGCTCAGGTTGGTGCTTCTGAGGTGGTTCCACTTCTTGAGCTGGTTCACGGTGACGTGGTACTTGACAGCTATTTTACTCAAAGTGTCGCCCTTCTTTACCTTGTAGGTGATCGTGCCGTCCGATGATGTCCCACCGGAGGAAACGTTGGAACTCACCAGGGTCTGCGGGTTGAGATATTCTGTAGCCTTGTAGGTGTAGATTGAGTCCTCGTGGGCAATGAAGTCGCCGGAGTAGTTGTAGGGGATGCGGAGGATGTAGGTCTTGCTGTCGCCCGGGATGACATCCTTGATGTACTGCGGGTTGAGGTTCCGCAGCTCATCGACCGGGATTCCGACCAGCTCGCTGATCTGCCTGAAATGCAGGTTCTTGTGGATTTCGAAGGTGTCCAGCTGGGCCGGCATCTGCATATTGGCGGGAACCAGTCCGTACTCCTTGCTGTAATGGATGGCGTACATCGCCCCGACGAATGCCGGGACGTAGCCTCTTGTCTCGCGCGGAAGGTAGTCATAGACCGACCAGAAATCCCTTTTGCCCCCGTTCCTGCGGATGGCCTTGCTGATGTTGCCCGAGCCGCAGTTGTAGGACGAGATTGCCAGATTCCAGTCCCCGAAGACGTTGTAGGAGTCGGTCAGGTAGCGGGCTGCGGCATCCGCTGATTTGAAAGGATCAAGTCTCTCATCCACGAACGAGTTGATTTCCAGTCCGTAAAGCTGCGCTGTCCTGAACATAAACTGCCACATTCCCTTCGCCCCCGCCCTTGAGACTGCCACCGGGTTCAGAGCTGACTCGATGATGGCCATATACTTGAGTTCGTCAGGGAGGTTGTACTTGTTGAATGTCTCCTCGAAGATCGGCATATAGTACTGGCAGAGTCCCAGAATTGTGCCCATCTTGGTCGGCATCTTCTCGGAATAGAGGATCATGTAGTTGCGTACCTTGTCGTTGTAGGGGAGTGTGATGAAGGAGTTCATCTTCTCGAGTCTCGCTTTCATCACTTCGTCGGAAACATTTGAAGTGAACCTGACCGAATCCATATCGTAGCCGTTTCCCTCCTCGTTCTTTCTGGCCTGACGGTGCAGGTACCAGATGCTCAGGAGGCTGTCCGTTACCTCCTGCGTGTAGTCCTCGGGGTTGATGCCGGCGGCGGTCTTGAACTTGTTCTCCTCGTAGATGCCGATCATTTCGTCGGCTATGCTGTCCTTCAGGATGCGCTCCTGTTTCAGTTTCTCCAAAGCTTTTTGGAGAGAATCGACCCTTTGCCGGAGTTCCAGATTCTCTTCCTTGACCTTTTTCCTGAATACCTGCGCTCCGGCATTTCCCTGAAACAGGAAGACCATCAGCAGTATGAACGGCAGCGTGGCGTATGTGGCTTTTCTCATCCTCTGGTGTTCTTGTTAAGAAGCTGTTTAAAAAATCCTCTTTTTTTCTTATGCGACCTTTCCGGCCATTTTCATCTTTCCCATCGGTCACGTAGCTACGCTTCCTCTTCCAGAGCCGAAGCTGTCTCGAAAATCCCACATAGTAAGTGATTCCTAAAAAATAACTTGGTGCTTTTGCTCGTCTTTTTGGTCTGAATTTATTTGTTCATCAG
>CAVCPY010000075.1:0-11500 GCA_963604245.1 Eggerthellaceae bacterium | reverse complement strand
ATGGCCGGAAAGGCCGCATAAGAAAAAAGAGGAATTATTTTTAAACAGCTTCTAATATGGCAAATAATCGTTACTAACCAAAGGAGATGCGCTCAATATTAATCATTTTTTATTAATATTGCGGTTCGGAAGCCGCCGCATCGTCAGTTCTTTTTAGAATAGCTTGACCACAGGGCGGCTTCCGGAGTTAGAAGCTGTTTAAAAATGGTTCCCGCATTTTATTATGCGGAATTTTCGAGACAGTTTCGGCTTTGGAAGAGGGAGCGTAGCAGTAGCTACGTGACCGATGACAAAGATGAAAATGGCCGGAAAGGCCGCGTAAGAAAAAAGAGGAATTATTTTTAAACAGCTTCTAATATTGAACAGAAATGAACATCCTGAAAGTCGGAATGGTGCAGCAGAGCTGCACGGCGGACATCAAGGCGAACATCGCCAAACTTACCGGGAACATCTGCGAATGCGCCGCCAAAGGCGCCGGACTGGTTGTGTTGCAGGAACTTCACAATTCCGTCTATTTCTGCCAGACCGAGGAAGCCTCGCTCTGCGATCTGGCGGAGACCATCCCCGGGCCTTCAACTGAATATTTCGGAGACCTTGCGCGGAGGCTTGGAATCGTGCTTGTGCTTTCGCTTTTCGAGAGGCGGACTCCGGGACTTTACCACAACACGGCTGTCGTGATAGAGAAGGACGGCAGCATCGCCGGCAAGTATCGTAAGATGCATATTCCCGACGATCCTTGCTTCTACGAGAAATTCTATTTCACACCTGGCGACCTTGGCTTCAATCCGGTTCAGACCTCTGTCGGAAGTCTCGGCGTGCTGGTCTGCTGGGACCAGTGGTATCCGGAGGCGGCTAGGCTTATGGCTCTTGGCGGTGCCCAGCTTCTGATTTATCCTACAGCGATAGGTGGGGTGGGGACTGATTCCAAGGAAGAGCAACAGACCCAGAGACACGCTTGGCAGCTGGTCCAGAGGGGGCATTCCGTGGCCAACGGACTGCCTGTCGTCACCGTCAACCGTGTCGGCCACGAGGACGACCCGTCCGGCAGCACCATCGGACTGGATTTCTGGGGATATTCATTCGCCACGGGGCCACAGGGGGAGATTCTCGCTCAGTTCGGCACCGACGAGGAGGGAGTGAAGGTCGTTGACATCGACCTTGACCGCACTGAATATGTCCGCCGCGGCTGGCCGTTCCTGCGTGACCGGCGCATCGACGCCTATTCCCCGATCCTTTCCCGGTACGGGAAATAGTCGCGCGCCCTCTCATCGCTTCTGCTGATTCGGCGACCGGGCAGCGGGTGCCGGATCAGCCAAAGTGACTGCGTTCAGAAGCATTTTTAAGCAGATTCAAAGACTTTGTTACTTGCGAAAATTGAATCACTGAACCTGCCGAAGCGGCAGGGAGCCAGCATATTCATAAGTGATAGAGTTGTCCCCGTACCAACATCTGATGACAGTCAGAGGAGCGGTGGCTCCGCAAAATACCAACTTATTATGATGTAAAGGTCTTTGCGTCTAAGATTATTTTTGAATATCTTTGCATCTGAACGAACGAACAAACAAATATTTATTCAATTCAGTACTTATGATGTCGGAAAGATTCTTTGAGGGGGCGGTTGTGCGCCGTAGGGTTATCCGTATCGTTCTTCTGTGTCTGTTGGCGCTGTTCCCGTCGTTTCGGGCCGGTGCTTCCGGTCAGGTGAATCAGAAGCAGACGGCATCCGCAGGGAAGACAAAGATAACGGTCACAGGCTCGGTCAAGGACTCGAAAGGAGAACCGTTGGCGGGGGCTTACATTGTCGTGAAGGGCACTAAGGAAGGTACCTCCACAGACTTGGACGGCAACTTTACAATCTCTTTCGTCAAGCCGCAGAAAGGGACGGCCGTTCTGGTTTTCTCATTCATCGGGATGGAGTCAGTCGAACGCTCCGTCTCCTCGAACACCACGGTGAACGTCTCCCTGAAAGAGGACGGGCAGCTTGACGAGGTGGTGGTCAACGGATTCTATTCCCAGCCGAAGGAGACATTCACCGGCTCTGCGACCACGATCAGCGGAGAGCAGCTTGTGGAGATGTCTCCGACCAATCTTCTCGCCGGCATCTCCGCGATGACCCCGGGAATGGTCATCGTCGAGAACAATGCCGCCGGTTCCAACCCGAACGCCGTTCCGTCAATCCTCATCCGAGGGGCGAATTCACTGATCACCAACGAGAACGAGGAGGGGGTCAACAATCCTCTGATTGTCCTTGACGGCGTCGAGATCACGATGGAGGAGCTTTACGACCTTGACATCTTCGACATCGAAAGGATAGATGTGCTCAAGGATGCCTCCGCGACGATTCTTTACGGAGAGAAAGGCTCTAACGGTGTCATTGTCGTGGAAAGGAAGAGGACGGGGAATGAGAAAGTCAAACTCACCTACAATTTCCTGCCGAGATTCAGCTACCCGGACCTGAGCTCGTTCAACCTCTGCACACCGGAGCAGAAACTGGAACTCGAGAGGCTCGCCGGCCTCTACGACACCAATGACGGTTCCCTTGACGAGGCTTACGCCTACAAACTCCAGAAAATCCGTCAGGGAGTCAATGACGACTGGCTTCACGCCCCTTTGCGCATCCCTTTCAGCTACAACAGTTCCCTGTCTCTGTCCTCGCGCGGCGAGAAACTGGATTTTAGGGCGAACGCCACGCTCAACGACACCTATGGTGTAATGAAAGGCGACAACCGCAGCTCCAAAGGTCTGAATTTCACTATCGGCTACCACCTTAGGGACAAGCTCACGCTTTCATTCAAGACTACCTTCTCGATGACGGACACAAAGGATTCTCCTTACGGGTCGTACAGCAAGTATTCGACGATGAATCCTTATGAACCGATCTATGATGACGAGGGCAACTACATCAAGGTCTATTATTTCGATCCGGTGAACCAGTCAGGCACATCGGACACCAATCCTCTGTACGAGGCCACGTTGTCCAGCTTCAAGAAATCCAGGACGCAGTCGTTGAAGAATTCCCTCAGCGGGAGATGGAACGTCTCAAAGTCTTTCTATGTCACCGGTCAGGGCAACGTCGGACTGACCTGGGGCTCGTCCGACTCGTACGAGTCTCCTGATATGGTGAAGTACTCGAACACTGATCCGGTGCAGAGGGGGAAGTATTCATTCTCCAACAGGAACGGAGTGAATTATTCCGGGAAGCTTGTCGCCAACTACGGCCGTTCCCTTGACACGAAAGGGTCGATGTTCAGGATCAGCGGAGGGTCTAACATACAATATTCCAGAAGCACCTCCTCCGCCGGGGTGGGGATTGGATTTCTGAAGGACAATCTTTCAGACCTGTCGTTCGCATTGAGCTATCCGAGCGGAAGCCCTTCCGGCACGGACAACATCGCCACCGAGGTGGGTTTCTTCGCGAATGCCAACGCCGGGCTTTGGAACCGCTATGTGATCGACGCGTCTTACCGCTCCTCCGGATCTTCCAGATTCGGGTCGGCGAACAGTTTCGCTCCGTTCTGGGCCCTTGGCGCGGGATGGAACATCCACAATGAGCCGTTTGTCAAGAAACTGCGGTGGGTCAACACCTTGACCCTCCGTTATTCGGTAGGCTACACGGGCAATGTCGCCTTTGACTACTATCAGGCAAAGACCGTCTATCAGTACAAATCCTCCAACCGCTACTACACCGGAATCGGCGCCCTGCCCAAGCAGATGGGCAATCCCGACCTCAAATGGCAAAGGACTCTCAACAACAACATCGGTCTCACCGGAGCTTTTTTCGACAGCCGTCTCAATGTCTCGCTGGATTTTTACTCGAACACTACCTATGATATGCTGATGTCGGTGAACCTTCCTCCATCGGTAGGAACGACTTCAATGAAAGTCAATTTCGGCGAGATAAACAACAAGGGTCTGGACCTTTCCCTGTCGGCGCAGATCATCAGGAAAAAAGACCTCTTCTGGAGCCTTACCCTGACCGGAGGCCACGTGATGGACCAGATCAGGCACATTTCCGATTCCCTCAAGAACACCGAAGTATCGGATGCCGATGACTCCTCCAAACCGAAGATTCTTTTCAAGGAGGGAGGCTCGCAGTATGCGATTTACGCTATGCGCTCGGCCGGAATCGACCCGGCCACCGGCAGGGAGATATTCATAAAAAGAAACGGTGACTACACATTCAAGTACGACTCCGACGAGAGGGTGGCTGTCGGCAACACGAATCCGGCCCTGAGGGGTTCTCTGATGACCACTCTGCGCTGGAAAGGCCTGTCGTTCTCAATGTCCACCACCTACACTTTCGGTTCGGACTACTACAACACCACCCTACAGGGCAAGGTGGAAGACATAGACAAGTACCACAATGTCGATGCGCGCGCGTTCACGGACAGGTGGAAGAATCCTGGGGACCTGAGCCGTTATCTGGACATAAAGTCCACGGAGATGGCTCATTACTCGGAAAGGTTCGTTGAGAAAAGAAATGAAGTCTATTTCTCCAGTGTCCAGTTTCTCTACGACGTTCCGCCGAAGATGATTTCCCGTTTCGGCCTCAAGAAACTGGCGGTGGGATTCGGTCTTTCGGATCTGGGGTATCTCTCCACAATCCGTTTTGAAAGAGGAACATCCTACCCTTATTGCAGGAGCGTGAACCTGACATTCCGTCCAACTTTCTAAACAATAGACATTATGAGAATCACTATAATAAAGAATATTCTTGCGTTGGTGGCCGTGTCGGCGGCAGTCGGTTGCTCGTCATTTCTGGACGTCAATCCCAAGGGGGAGACGTTCGACGCAGATATGTTCAATTCCGGAGAAGGGTACGAGGATGCCATCTATGGGATTTACAGCGAGTTGTCAGTCAATGATGCCCTCTACGGCGGGAACCTTGTGTGGATGCCGGAGGCGATGGGACAGAATGTGTCCGCCATCTCAGACTACAAATTCGGAAATCTGGCCGCCGCGGACTGGACAAGCTCCGGACCTGCATCACTGCGCTCCACTGTCTGGTCGACAGCCTATAAGGTGGTCAATCATCTGAACAACATAATCCAGCACGCCGAGGCGGGAGGTACTGATGAGTTCAAGCATTCGTCTCTCTATCTTGGAGAGTCCCTTGCCTTGAGGGCATTGATCCATTTTGACCTGCTTCGTCTGTTCGGAGCCCCGATATGGGCGCCTGACGCCAAAAAAAACAAGGCGATACCCTACGTCAAGGAATATTCATTCGACATAACTCCGTACTCTTCGGTGGACGAGGTCTATGACCAGGTGATCGAAGACTTGAAAAGAGCCGAGGAACTGTTGGGCGAGGATGAGATTCTCGTCCCAGCGGTCAGAACCAACTCCGCGTCCGGGTTCACCGACGCGAGAATCACGCACATCAATCTTTATGCGGCACAGGCCTTGCTCGCCAGAGTGTATTGGAGCCGGAAAGATCTGGCCAACGCTGCCATCTATGCGCAGAAAGTGATTGACAGCGGCAGGTTTTCTTTCCGTCCCTTAAGCTCGTTCGTGCAGCCCGATGGAGGAACTCTTGACCTGAACGAGACGATTTTCGGATTCTATTCCATCGGCTGCCAGCGTTACAGCGCTACCAAGTACAGGGTGTCCGGCTACAGCGCCACCTCCTCTTTCAGCCTTGCGACGGACTGGAAGACACTCTATGAGGAAGGCGTCGGCGTGAGTTCCGACTACAGGCTGACATCCTGGTTCGACGACACGACTCCGACCCTTGTGAAGACGGTCAATGTCACGGCGGCGGGGGGCAGCTCTTACGTCGGCAAATCCATAGTGGGAGTCAATATCCTCAGGCTTCCGGAGATGTACTACATTATGGCGGAATATTATCTTGCGTCCAATCCGTCAATGGCGGCCAAATTCTACAATGCGGTTATCGCTACCCGCGGGCTTGAGCCGGTGGCCGTCGGCAATCTGACTTACGAAATGCTCTTCAATGAGCGTAGAAAGGAATTCTACGGCGAGGGGTTCACGTGGCACGAGATGAAGAGGGAAGGAAGGGACATCAAGCTGGCGGCCGGCGCCGTGCTGAGCGGTTCCGTGCCTGACAACTACACGCTTCCTGTCCCTGACGCCGAGGATGAGGCCAGAAACAACATTGAAATTTAAGGCGATGAAAGAGATAGAAAGATTTTTGCTTGTCACGGTGTCCGCTCTGTCATTGATGTCCTGCTGGGACACTTGGCTGATGTACGACACCGATCAGACCCCGGTCGTGTACTTCGAGGAAAATATGCAGACGCACTCCGTGTCGTTCGCGATGATTCCGGACAATGACATTTATGTCACGACGACCGTCAAGGTTATGGGTCTTCCTTCGGATGTTGACCGGCACTATGAGGTTGAGTACATCGAGGCCGGTCAGGATGAGAAGTTCGTGGCCGGCGGACTGTCCTACCCTGTGAGAACCGCCAGACCCGGTACGGATTTCTCCCTCGGAGACCTTGTCGTCCCGGCTGGAGAGGTGACGGCTCCGTTGACCATCGCCATCCATCGTCAGCCGGAGATGTCGGAAGGGTGTTATATGCTGATCGGAGTCAAGCTTGCCGGCAACGGGGAGTTCACTCCGTGCAAGGCGGACAGCACCGCATCGCCGATCCTGACGCCGGAGTACCGCTGCTATGTCACCGACGGCGAGCCGTCCTGCCCGATCTGGTGGAGGGCGAATGCCTCCTCGGCTTTGGGATGGCATTTCAACTGGGGGAATTTCTATCCTCAGAAATTCCGCAAACTGCTTGAGTTCTACCACGCCACTGAGGTGACCTGCCCTTCGTTTTTCAACTATTGTGTCGAACACTACGGCTACTATCTTGATGCGGATCCGGACAAGGAACTGAACAACAATATGAACACTTTCTGGAGGCAGGCATATATGGCTTCCTGGGCAAAATACGTGGCGATGCCGCTCTACGACTACTACAAAGAATGGTACGCCGCCCATCCGGACGATCCGAATTTCGAGAATATGGGCGACTCGTTCGTCAGCATCACAAGGCAGGAAGGGTGGGGTGACCCTCTGAGCGGCACGTATGGATTCCTTAACTGATTCGGAGGAAATGAATATGAAAGGATTATTTTCAGCCGTCGGACTTCTCATAGCCGCTTTGTCGGTGGCAGGATGCTTCGGTGTCGAGCCGCACGGCTACAAGGAGTTGTCGCCAATCACGATCAACACCGCGTCTGACACGATCAATGTCAATCTCGGAACGGAACTGGTGTACAATGGCCTGGACATCGTAAGCGCAGCGGAGGTTTCCTTCCAATGGGCCTACGGAGAGCCGGCCTCCGGCTCAAATATGGCCGATCACAAGTTCGCTTCTATGTCTGTGATATCCGAGTCCAGGACAATCGACTACACTTTCCCGAAAGTCGGCTCCTTCCTTCTTCGCCTGAGGGTGGACAACGGTGAGAGCATCGCCTTCAAATTCTTCACTCTCAACGTCAATTCCGGCTATGACGAAGGAGTGGCCATCCTGAGCAATGACGAGAACGGCGACGCTTCGCTCACTTTTGTCAAGACTCTGACTGTGGAGGAGGCCGCCAAAGGGGAAAGACAGGTGTTCACGAACATATTCAGCGTGGACGGGAAGACTCTCCGGAACGGCACGTCGCTCTTCATCGCGGACAACACCTACCGGGATGTGACATATTCGGGTTTTCTGATTGCCACGGATGACCAGGACGGTACAATCTACCATATGGACTGCAAGACTTTCGAGTACTATATGTCCGCGAAGATGTCCGATTTCGGCACCAGCTGCGCCGAGTTCGGAGGAGAGTACGCCGAGGACAAGGCCTCTTTCGGATGTTTCTTCAGGTCAAAGGACAACCGGGTGTTCAGGTATGATATGAACGGGGGGTTCATCAATGAGATGACTGACATCTCCCTCAGGCCGGACAGGATAATGTCGGCGGTGAACAGGACAGGCGTCACGGCCAAGACCTATCGTACGCCTTTCTTTTTCGACCGGAACACGGTAGGCACAAGAAAGTCCTCGTCTGCCGGGCCGAGATACTGCTCCGAGGAAGGATGGGATGTCGTCAATGTGGCTGTGGCCAGAAGCAATGACAGCTATCCTGTCAAAGTTCTGCTGCGCAGTCAGGCCTATCCGGACTCGTGCCGGATAATGGCCGGCCCGACCAACTGGTCGTTATGGAAGAAAGTGGGGGGATTTGAATCGTCCTCCGTCAATATGGATCCGGGGTCAAAATTTGTCACCACGACTGCCGCGTCAGACGCCTACTACATCTATGGCAACGCCATCTACAGATGGAATATGACATCGGCTCCGGGGACACGTCCGGCGATCACCCTCCCTTCCGGGGAGGTCATCCGTGACATCGCCGTCAACTACAAGGGCCGTCCGGCATCCTCGGGGGGAGAGGATCTGCTCTATGTCGTCACCTACAATCCATCAAGGGACGGGGAACACAAGGGCAGTCTCTATGTGTACCGTTTCGCGGACGACTCGAGAGTTGCGTCCTACGAGGGCATCTGCGATGACCCTGTCAGTGTAATCTACAAATACAGAATTAATTAAAATCATAATGAAATGAACTTATCAGGTATCTTTTCAGTCCTGGCCTCAGGGATGGTCATCCTATCCTTGGCAGGATGCGGAGGGGACAAGACAGTCTCCGTCCAAGGTGTTTCCGTCTCCAGTTCCTCTTTGAATCTGAAGGTGGGAGAGGAATCGAAACTGACTGCGACGGTGTCTCCGTCCGACGCCTCTGACATCACTGTGACGTGGACTTCCGGCAATCCCTCCGTGGCTTCGGTTGCCGACGGTGTCGTCAAAGGACTATCCGAAGGTACGTCAACCGTTTCGGTGACGACCGCCGATGGCGGCAAGACGGCGTCCTGCCTTGTCACTGTGACGGATTATCACGCCGAGAGCGTGGCTCTTTCCCAGACTTCGGACATCAATCTCGACAAGGGAAAAAGCGTGAGACTGACCGCCACGGTCTCTCCTGACAATGCCGTCAACAAGAATGTGACTTGGGAATCCTCTGACGTTAATGTCGCCACTGTCTCACAGGACGGAGAGGTTACGGCTGTCGGCGGAGGCGAGGCTGTCATCACAGTGAAGACTGTCGATGGCGGCAAGACCGCGTCCGTAAAGGTCTTCGTGAAAGTTCCTTGCGAGGGTGTCTCCCTTTCCGAAAACTCGATTGAGATTTACGAGGGTGTGCCTTACACCGGACTTAAACTGACTTTCACCCCGGCGGACTGCTCTGACAAGTCTGTGGATTGGACATTTGACGACAAGGTCGTCACCGTCACGGTTGCTGAGGACGGCGCGATCACAATCCTTGGTCTGATTGAAAGCGAAACTGTCGTCTCCGTTAAGACAAAGGACGGTGGCTTTGAGGCGAAGTGTGCCGTCAAGATCCTGCCGACGGGCACGAATATGGACGAGAACAATTACGGGAAGTATGAGTAGAAAGGAGGAATAGACAATGAAAGCAAGCAATATATTGACAGCCGGAATGGCAGCCGCCGCACTTTTGGCGGGCTGCGCCCAGGAGAATGACTTCGTGCCGGAAAGGAAGACTGAAGGCGACGGCGCAAAGGTTTACAGTTTCACCGCCACCGCGGAGGATCCGATGACAAGGGCTTTCTTCAAGGAGGAGGAGGCTCCGTCACGCTTCATCTACTGGGATGATGACGATGAGTTCGATTTCCACGACATAGAGATTGCCGAGGATGGAGAGAAGGTCAGCGTGTCTTCCTCAAAGCCTACATCAATGGGTGTCTCCAAGAAGTCAGTCCTTTTTGAGAAGTCAGCCCATGATTATATGCTGATCACTTACCCCAAGGGAGCCGTTAGCCTTGTTGACACGGTGGCATTGAACTACGTCAGCTCCAAACAGACCGACACGTTGAGGTTCGCCCCGAACACCTTGGTCAAGGTTTCTGTCCCTAAGGTTCAGGAACTATCCTCTGTACTTACACCGGACAACCTTCCTATGGCGTCTTTCAGAATGGCTCTTTCCGACAAGGCCAAGGCTGCCGTCAAGGAGGGGAAGGACACGGTCTCTGCCGATTTCCAGAATCCTGTCAAGATGTACCCGTTGGCCGGTCTGGTGAAGATGACGATAACAGGCCTTCCGGAAGTGGCGTCGGCGACTGTGACAAAGGTCAACATTATGTCGGAGTTTGACGCCAAGTCCTACACCGGGTATCCGCAGAGAGGCCTCCGCGGCGACAACATAATCTGCCTCAAGGACACTATGGCCGTGGTCGGCAACTGGACATCGGGCGACACGCGTTTCGATGTCAGCCTGTACGGAGAGAACACACTCCCTTACACGGCCGAGAAAGGTGTTGACGTCTGCTTCGTGACGAACCACAGTATGGCCGGAATGAAGACATTGCAGGTTGTGGTCTATACCTCCGACGGCGCTGTCTATAAGAAGACATTCGACACCGGCGCAAGGCAGATCGGTTTCAGCAAGTCACGGATCACGTCTTTCACGCTTGATTTCACGAACGGCAGTGTCATCAAGGCTGCTTCCGAGAAATTCAGCGTGGAATGGTCCAAGGGCTACCTTGTCTATGACGCTGACAACAAGGCCTACAAGATTGGCGACAAGCAGGATCTCGGCCTTTACTTCAAGTTCGGATGCCCTGACGCCATCGCCCTGTACGAGTCCAACAAGGATTGGCTTGACAGGATCAAACCATCCAATCTGGTGGATCAGGAGATTGGCGGAACAGGTAAGACTCAGGAAGTGACTCCGGACGGACAGACTCTGAAGAATGGTACGGACTTCTTCTATAATGGCTACGAGGCCCTTGCGGCATCGTGGAGGGATCACGCCTGTTACACGGTCTCCGGCTCCTCTGTGACAGAGAGTGTAATGAAGAGCGAGAACGAGTACTTGGATTGGGTCGGAACCACATCGTTCACTGGTGAGAATGACCCTTGTTCCCTTGTCAAAGTCGCCGCTGGCGAGAAATCCTGGAGACTGCCTACTCTGGATGAACTTAAGAATCTTGTGGAAGTGGGCGCTCCGGGAGTCGAGTTCGGCAACTTTGACGGGTCGGACATCGGCTCCAGTGATGGAAAGAGCCGTTATGTGAAGTACACGGACGGCGAGCAGGAGTTTTATCTTATGGCCAACGGTGTTGCCACCACAAAGTTCGCAAAGGGGTATTCCACCATTCAGCTGACATATTCCTCCAAATATGCGGTGAACTTTTTCTGCAGTGATTATGTGGGAACGGAGGAACCTCAGACCAGCAACTCCAAGAATTACTCGAACCTCTTCACCTTCAGCCTGTCTTCCACGCCGACCGTGAAGACGGGAGCCTCGCTCACGTCCAAGGCGAGCGTGAATCTGAAGAACAATTATTCAGGGATGCGTACTTACTGGGATGCCGTCAATGTCCGTTGCGTAAGAGACAAATAATCATCATTACACTAAGAAACTGTTTAAAAATGGTTTCCGCATTTTATTATGTGGGATTTTCGAGACA
>CAVCPY010000074.1:0-31347 GCA_963604245.1 Eggerthellaceae bacterium | reverse complement strand
TGGCCGGAAAGGCCGCATAAGAAAAAAGAGGAATTATTTTTAAACAGCTTCTGAATATTCACGAAGAAAACCTTTCTGCGTTCTGCTGATTTTGTCTAAATTTGTTGTCATAAACCGAGGAGCGGAAGAAGGATGCCGTAACCAAGGTTTCTTCAAATCATCAACGAATATGTACAGACAGCTCATCAGGCCTATTTTGTTCAAATTCCCGCCGGAAACGGCTCACAACCTCACCTTCAAGGGACTCCGGCTTCTGCGGCGCTTTCCCTTTGCGGGGAAGCTGATGAAGTTGATGTACCGTCACAAGAAGACACCTTCGCTGAAAAGAAACGTGTTCGGGCTCGAGTTCCCGTCACCGGTGGGCCTTGCCGCCGGCTTGGACAAGAACGGAGAATTGTACAACGAGCTCTCCTGGTTCGGATTCTCGTTCATCGAGATCGGTTCTCTGACTCCCGAGGCCCAGCCGGGCAATCCCAAGCCTCGTCTGTTCAGGCTCCCTCAGGATAATGCCATCATCAACAGAATGGGAATCAACAACAAAGGAATCCAGAACGCTATCAGACATATTCAAAAGGACCCGCCTAAGGCAATATTGGCGGCAAGCATCGCCAAGAACAGTTCAAGCGCATCGGATGAAGACACCGTCGCTGACTACAAGAAAGCGTTCTCATACCTGTACGATTTCGTGGACTTGTTCACCGTCAATGTCTCGTGTCCTAATGTCCACGGTCTGCAGAACCTTCAGGACGTGTCATACCTGTCGGATATTCTTGACCCGCTGCTGGATTTAAGAATATGCTACGATGTCTATAAGCCGATTCTGGTCAAGGTCTCCCCTGACATTCCGACCGAGGAACTTGACGGGATACTGAAATACTGTATGCAGTCCGGAATAGACGGGATAGTGGCCGGAAACACGACCAGGTCGCGTGACGGACTTCGGACAAGCAAGGACAGAATCGAGAAAATCGGCAACGGAGGTCTGTCAGGCGCTCCTCTATATGAAAAAAGCCTGGCTATGGTCAAGCATATTCATCAGTTCACGTCAGGACGGCTGCCGGTGGTGGGAGTCGGCGGCATTATGTCACCTGAGCGGGCGAAGGAGATGCTGGACGCCGGAGCGAGTCTGATTGAGATTTACACCGGCTTCATCTATGAGGGGCCGGCGTTAGTCAAGAAAATCAACAAATACCTTGAAACCAACAGTTTGACTAAATAATTACTTATAGAATCCGAATATGGCAAAGGCATCAATCTGCACTATCGGCGATGAGATTCTTATCGGCCAGATAGTGGACACCAACTCCTCGCACATTTCTGTCGCTCTGGAGGAGATTGGAGTGCAAGTCACCAGAATGATCTCTTTCGGGGATGATCATGACGAAATTGTAAACAATCTGACAAACGAACTTATTCACAACGAGATAGTCATCACTACCGGAGGTCTTGGTCCAACCAAAGACGATATCACGAAAGCGGCTTTGGCGGAGATTTCCGGAAGCAAGGGATATCTGACAAATGACGGACAGCTTAAGATTGTCCACGAGATTCTTCACGCAAGAGGCCTTGATGTTCTGGACATAAACAAGGCACAGGCCCTCGTCCCCGACACCTGCGACGTGATTCTCAATCATCTGGGCACGGCTCCCGTGATGGTCTTCCGCTTCCCGGAGGAAAGGTTCGGGCACAAGGCTACCCTCTACGCACTGCCCGGGGTACCGTTCGAGGCCATCGGAGCGATTCCTGATGTTGTAAAAGACGTGAAAGACCACTACGACCTCACAGACATATTCCATAAGTGCGTGATGGTTGCCGGATTGGCCGAATCCGCACTTTCCAGTGAGATAGAGTCCTGGGAGGACAGCCTTCCCGAGGATATGCATCTTGCCTATCTTCCGAATCCGCTGACCGGAGTCCGCCTCCGGCTTTCCATTTACGGTGGCGACAAAGAAGAAGAGGAAAGGCGCATAGACGAGGCGTTCGCACGCCTCAAGCCGATTCTGGGAGACAAAATATATTCCTTTAAGGATGACACATTGGAGAATGCCGTAGGAGCCCTGCTCCGCGGTACCGGGATGACCCTAAGCGCGGCAGAGTCTTGCACCGGCGGCAAGATTTCCTCCCTGATAACTTCCGTACCGGGAGCTTCTGAATATTTCCTCGGCGCCGTCACATCCTATGCCATCGCGATAAAGGAAAAAGTCCTTGGAGTGCCTTCGGCGACAATCAATGAATATGGAGTGGTAAGTTCAGAAGTGGCCGCCGCGATGGCGGAAGGAGTCAGAAAACTGACCGGAAGCACGTATGCCGTCTCAACCACGGGACTGGCCGGTCCCGGAGGCGATGAGCGTAACCCGGTCGGCACCGTTTGGATCGGAATCTCAGGCCCGAAGGGCACGAAAACCGTCAGAAAAGTCTATAAGAATGACAGGAGAAGGAATATCGAGCGATTCGCCGCAGCCGCACTCGATGAACTCAGGCTCTTCATTCTTGGCAAACTCAACTAATTGAAAATAAATTGCGGTAACAAATATGTTTATTATCAGAACATTTTTGTTACCGCAATTATTGTCACCATTTGGTGCTATTTCGCCGCCAACGAGGTCACATCCTTGAAGACCCTCAGGAAATTCCGCCCAGCGACCTTCTCTATCTGGTCTTCGGAATAGCCGCGCCGGGACATCTCGTCAAAGACCACTCCGATTTTCGAGACGTTTTCAAGTCCGACCGGGGTAACTTCGATTCCGTCGAAGTCTGTCCCGATGCCGACACTGTCAATGCCGGCAACTTTAACGGCATAGTCAATGTGATCCACGACTTCTTTATATGAGGGTCTCGGCAGAGCGGCCAACTCATCCTGAACAGCGTTCCAAGCGGCGGCCTTTGCAGGGTTCAAAGGGTCTTTGATCCAATCCTGTTCCGTCCAGCTCTTCGACTCCAGTCCGGAATCGGAAAGAGTACGGGCAAATGCATCAGAAAGGAAAACAGGGTAGAAGTTGATTTGAATCACGCCTCCCTTGTCTGCAAGCGAGCGAAGCATCTCATCTGACATATTCCTTCTGTGGTGCGCCAAGCAGCGGCAGCAGGAATGGGTGGAGACTATCGGAGCGCCGGAATGTTCGAGAACATCGCGGAAAGTCTCGTCCGAGGCGTGGGCGACGTCGATGATCATCCCGAGGCGGTTCATTTCAGCCACCACTTCCCTGCCGAAAGGACTCAATCCGTGCCATCGTTGCCCCTGCGCCGCCGAATCCGCGATTTCATTGTCGCCATTGTGCGTCAATGTCAGATAACGTACTCCAAGGCGGTGGAACACGCGCAAAAGAGACAGGTTTTTTTGTATCGGTGCGCCGTTCTCCATTCCTATAAGAATGGAAATCAGTCCTTTGGCCTTATTGTCCAAAATCTCATCCACAGACAAGGCCACTGAAGCCACATCAGGATGCGCTCCGACCTGATCATAAATCCGGCCGATCATCTCCGTCGCATAACGGGTCGAGGCGTCCGGCTCCATATCCGCGGAGGTGTACAAAGCGAAGAAGGAGGCATCGACCCCGCCGGCCTTCAGTTTCGGCAGATCCACTTGCCCCCTTTCGTTGTCAATTCCTATGTCACGCCCCCTCATCATCATTGTAGGGGTGTCGCAATGAGAATCAAGAACAAACATTATTTGCGGGTGACAGACGCGTTCTGAATCTTCACGATCTTGATCTTAGGGTCTCCGGCATAGCAGACGCTCGCGCCCTTGCCGAGATCAAGTGATAGGTTCTTGCCCGGAGCCACGGTCAGCTCCGCACCGTCCAATGACACGGTCACATCGTCAACTGACATCGTACCAGCATCGATCTTGGACGAACCGCCTTTACCTGTGACTTTCAATGAACCGGCCTTTCCGGAAAGGGAAAGCTTGGCGCTGTTGGCAGTGCTGACGAGAGCGGTTTCACATTGACCGTTGACGGCAAGCTCGGCGCTGCCTGAATTATTGACATTCAGGGTTTTCGCTGAATATTCCAGAACAACTGAAGCGTTTCCGTCGGCATTGACAGTCACTTTGTCCTTAGCCTTGACATTGAATGAGGACAACCTGGCCTTTTTGCCTACGGAAATCACGGCAGATTCCGCATTGACGTTAAGATTGGCAATGCTTGAAGTGCCGGAAAGCTCCATTTTGAACATCTCCGGATTCAGACTGCTGCTTGTCGAAAAAGTGCAGTCATCTTTAAGAATGATAGAGTTAAGCGATGGGACATAAATCGTAGCTTCAAGTACAGGACCCTCGGAATTCTTTCCTTTGAAAGATTTCTTGACTTCCTTCGGGATTGACTTGTCATCCAATCCTATGTAAAGGACACCGCCTTTTACATAGCATTCAAGATAACTCTCAAGGGAATCGCTGACCTTGAATTTAGCATTGTAACCATCCTTTTCAATCATAGTTACCTTGAAACCGCCTGACACTGAGATGGCATCGAACTCTGAATATTCATGTTCAACGGTTCTGGTCTGCGCCATTGAAAGTGCCGACATTGAAGCGACAGTGAAGATAGTCGCAAATAAAGCTTTGATATTCATAACATTTACAAATTAAAACATACTTTCTATTCATCAAGTTTCTCCATCAGGGATTCCCATTCCGCCGTCTTATGGTCGAGTTCCCGCTTGTCCTCAAGGTAAGCCCTCGTCAGTTCCATAATGTCATCATCCGGTCCCGGATTGGAGAGCATCCTTTCAAGATCCTTCATCTTCGCCTCGACCTTGCCGATTTCGGATTCAAGAAACTCAACCCGGTGACGGATTCTGCGCGTTTCCTTTGAATCAGTCCGACGTTGTTCGAACTCTTTTCTGGCCTGTTCTTTCTTTACGGTCGCACTGTCCTTTTCCCCGGCAGCGGCAGGAGCGGCCTGATTTGGAGCGAAACGTCTCTCAAGTTCTTGAAGATTCTCAATCTTTCGCTCTTCCAGAAACTCACGGACGCTGCCAAGATGCTCCTTGACCTTTCCGTCACGGAACTCGTACATCTTGTCAACAAGACCTTCTAGGAAATCCCTGTCGTGCGAGACAACAATCAGCGTGCCATCGTATGCCTTCAGAGCCTGTTTGAGAATATCTTTTGACTTGATGTCCATATGATTAGTCGGCTCGTCCAGCGCAAGGACATTGTAGGGCTGAAGCATAAATTTCGCCATTCCGAGACGGGCGCGCTCTCCACCCGACAGTACGCTGACCTTCTTGTCTATGTCCTCACCTCTGAACAGGAACTGCGCCAGTATGTCACGGAGCCTGTTTCTGACATCGCCGACAGCGATGTTGTCAAGGGTTTCCCAGACCGTAAGGTTACGGTCAAGGATGTCTTCCTGATTCTGCGCATAATACCCGACGGAGACATTATAGCCCGTCCTGGCCTCTCCGCTTATAGGCTGCAACTCCCCCATTATCACACGCATAAGCGTGGTCTTGCCCTCACCGTTGCGGCCGATCAGGGCTACCTTCTCTCCCCTTCTGACCTCAATCTCCGCATTACGGAAGACAACCTTCCCCGGATAGCCTACCGTCAGTTCTTTCCCCTTGAACACAATGTCGCCCGAACGCGGGGCCGGAGGAAACTTGACCGAAAGGGTCACATTGTCAGTCTCGTCAATCTCCACCCTGTCAAGTTTTTCCAGCTGCTTGATGCGGGACTGGACCTGATTCGACTTTGTCGGCTTGTAGCGGAAACGGTTTATGAAGTCCTCCGTCTTCTCAATCATCTTCTGCTGGTTCTCGTAGGCCGCCATCTGCTGCGCAAGCCTTTCCTTACGCAGTTCAACATACTTGCTGTACGGAACCTTGTAGTCGTGAATATGCCCGAGCATAATCTCGACCGTACGGTTTGTCACGGTGTCGAGAAAACGCCTGTCGTGCGAGACGAGAAGAAGTGATCCGCGATGCCCTTTAAGATAGTCCTCCAGCCACTCGATCGACTCGATGTCAAGGTGGTTGGTAGGCTCGTCCAGAAGCAGGACATCAGGTTCCGACAACAGAATCTTGGCCAGTTCGATGCGCATATTCCACCCTTGGCTGAACGTTTCGGTTTTCCTTCCGAAATCCTCATCCTTGAATCCCAGGCCGAGAAGGGTCTTCTGCGCCAGAACCTCGGGAGGCTCCGACTGACTCATCGTCAAAGCGTCCGTCAGATCGTTAAGACGGTTGATAAGTGAAAGATACTCATCAGATTCATAGTCGGTTCTCTTGGCAAGCATAGAATTGACGCCGTCAAGTTCGGCTTGAATCCCGGTGATGTGGTCGAAGGCTGTCAGCGTCTCCTCCATCACGGTTCTCCCCTTGTGGTGCTCCATTATCTGGGGAAGGTAGCCGATCCGGATGTCGTTAGGCTTGTCGATGCTTCCGGAAGTCGGACTCTGGAGACCACATATCAGTTTCATAACTGTGGACTTCCCCGCCCCGTTCTTGCCGACAAGACCGATCTTGTCCTTCTCACTGATGTGGAAATCAATGTTATCCAACAGAGTGTAGCCACCATAGGCTACTGTCAATCCGTTTATGGAAATCATTTTACGCCTCCTCCTTTATGGCTTCGACATCTTCTTCAGGCGGAGCCGGCTTACAGCACATCACGCACACTTCGTACAAAAGCAGAAGCGGAGCAGCGGCAATCAGCATCGACATCGGATCGGCGGGGGTGATGATGGCTGCGATGCAGAGTATGACCACAATCGCGTGCCGACGGTATTTGACCAAAGTGCCACGTGTGACGATTCCCAATTTTGAAAGAATCACGACAACTATCGGGAACTCAAAGACTATCCCGAATGCCAAGACAGTTGAAGTGAACATCGAGATGTAAGATGTTAACGAAATGGTGTTCATCACTTCGTCACTCACCTTGTATCCCATAAAAAAGTTAAGGGAAATCGGCACGATAAGGTAGTAGCCGATCACAAGTCCGAGGTAAAACAGAAACGACGCGGCCAGAAAGGAACCTCTGACAGCTTTCTTTTCATTCTTGTAGAGAGCAGGTGCGATGAATTTCCAAATCTCGAAACAGACGTACGGAAATGACAGGATGAATCCCAGCTCGAACGCCACCTGGAGGTGGACGAAAAACTGGGCGGAAATATCCAGATTCACAAGGGACATCTGCATATCTCCCATCCTCATCCACCTGTAAATGAAGAAATCACTCCGTGTCGGGGCCAGAATGATGCCATCGAAGACAAGCGACTTGAAGCAGAAGACCACGACACTGACAAGCGTGACGACAAGCAATGAACGGAACAGTGTTCCTCTCAACACTTCCAAATGGTCCCAGAAGGACATTTCTGCTTCTCCAGCCGCCATTATTTCTTCTCGATCTTCTCGATTTTGTCCGGTGTCTTTGCCGTGGAGTTGAGATCCTTGTCGATGTCACTGATCTGGTTCTCAACCTCGTTCATGCCTTCCTTGAAGCTCTTCACACCTTTTCCGAGGCCTTTCATAAGCTCTGGAATCTTCTTCCCGCCAAAAAGGAGAATGATGACAAGGGCTATGATCACCACCTGCCACGGGCCTACAACGCCCAAAGGAACTATAAAAAACATATTCATAAATAATTAATTATAATTAATGTGTTGTCGTCAAAAACTATCTGTCGGAAATGTGAGCCTCGATTGCCTTCACCAGCTTTTCGGGACAGCGGACAGGACGTCCGGTCTCTTTGTTCAGAAAGCCGAGGGAAACCTTCCCTTCAACGCAAAGTACTCCGTCCTGATTGTAAACTGCCTGCCTTACGTGGAGTTTTGCCATCGGGACTTCATCAATCATCGCCACGGCGCGGACTACGTCACCCATCCTGGCCGGAAACCTGTAGCGGCATTCCACGGTGACAATCGGGATAGTCACACCGTCCTCTTCGCATTTCTCTATCGGATACCCACAGTCAATCATCAGGCTGTTCCTCGCACACTCGAAATAACGGATGTAATTCGAGTGATGTACGATGCCCATCTGGTCGGTTTCGTAATACCTGACAGGGAACGATGTCTCAGAATATACCATAACAAAAAAGTTAGTACCTAAAACAAATCTGTTCTACTATTTGTTTTTCAAGGCAGCAAGAGCCTTCTCATAACTTTCTATCTTTGAAAGGCTGTCAGCCTCCTTTTTGCGTTCCAAAGCCACGACCTTCTCCGGCGCATGGGCCACAAAGCTCTCGTTGGACAGCTTTTTCCGCACTGATTCAAGGAAGCCGCGCTGATGCTCAAGCTCCGTCTCTATCTTCTTTATCTCCTCCTCGACATCAACAAGCCCCTCAAGAGGAACAAATAGTTCGACAGTACGGACAAGCAGAGAAACTCCGGCGGCGTCTCCGAAATCCGCAACGCTCTCGACAGAGGAAACGTTGGCAAGCTTGGTGACAACCGGGAGCATATTCATAGGAAAATCGCCTTTCACCTTCAAGGCCAGACTTTCCTTCGGGGAAATGTTCTTCTGCTGACGGATTCCGCGGATTCCGTTCACCGCCTCCCTGGCAATGTCGAACTCCCCAATGACCTTCTCATCAACAGAACCTGCCGCAGGAGTCGGCTGGTACATTATGGTCTCCCCCTCTTTTCGCTCCGCCATTGACTGCCAAAGCTCCTCGGTGATGAAAGGCATCACAGGATGAATCATCTTCAGCAGTTTTTCAAAGAATATGATCGTGGCGTCATACGTCGCCTTGTCGATGCTCTCACCGTAAGCCGGCTTGACAGCTTCAAGATACCACGCACAGTACTCATCCCAAAAGAGCTTGTAGATGCTCATCAGGGCGTCGGAAATCCGGAATTTGGAATAATGGTCTTCGACGGCGGCTATCGTTTGGCTTAACTTATTGTCGAACCATTTAACCGCCAAACTGTTGACATCACTCTGCTGAAGTCTTTCATCAACCGTCCAGCCTTGAACAAGACGGAAAGAGTTCCATATCTTGTTGCAGAAATTCCTACCCTGCTCGACCTGGGACTCATCATAGAATATGTCGTTGCCCGCCGATGAGCAAAGCAGCATCCCGATCCTCACGGCATCCGCTCCGTACTTGGCGATAAGGTCAAGAGGGTCAGGAGAGTTGCCGAGGGTCTTGGACATCTTCCTGCCCAGCTTGTCGCGGACGATACCCGTGAAATAAACGTTGCTGAACGGTATGTCGTTCATAAACTCATCCCCGGCCATAATCATCCTGGCGACCCAGAAGAAGATGATGTCCGGACCGGTAACCAAGTCATTGGTAGGATAGTAGTAAGCGAGATCCTTATTCGGATTGTGGTCCGGATGCCCAGGCTTCTTGGGGTCGAACACTGAAATCGGCCAAAGCCAGCTGGAGAACCAGGTGTCAAGCACATCGTCATCCTGCCTGAGGTCGGCGGCAGTCAAAGCCGGAGCAATCTTCTGCGCCGCGGCGAGAGCCTTCTCCGGTGTCTCCTCGACAACTATCTGCCCGTCAGGAAGATAGTAAGCCGGTATTCTCTGTCCCCACCAAAGCTGACGGGAGATGCACCAGTCGTGGGCGTTCTCCATCCAGTGACGGTAAGTGTTACGGTATTTGTCCGGAATAAGTTTAATCTTGCCGGACTCGACACTCTCAAGAGCCTTAGCGGCGAGGTCTTCCATCTTGAGAAACCACTGCGCCGAGAGCTTCGGCTCGATTACCGCGTCTGTCCGTTCCGAATATCCCACCGGCGAGGTATATTCCTCCACTTTGACGAGGTTGCCTGACTCTTCCAGCATCCCCACAATCTTCTTTCTGGCCTCGAAGCGGTCCTCGCCCACCAGAATCCGAGCCTTCTCGTTCAGGCGGCCGCGGTCATCGATGATGTCCAGCACAGGAAGGTTGTGGCGCAGACCTATCTCATAGTCGTGTGCGTCGTGGGCGGGAGTCACCTTCAGACAACCAGTACCGAAATCCATCTCCACATAACTGTCCTCGATGACAGGAATCTCCCTGTTGATCAACGGAATGAGCACCTTCTTGCCCTTGAGCCAGTGATGCCTCTCGTCGGCAGGGTTAACGCAGATTGCGGCATCAGCCATAATTGTCTCGGGACGGGTTGTGGCTATCACGAGATACTTGTCAGTAGGATTGCCGTTACCGTCGGAGATATAATATTTAAGGTGATAGAAATGGCTCTTGGTGTCCTTGTGGATGACCTCATCGTCACTGATGGCCGTCAGCGCGACCGGATCCCAGTTCACCATCCGCACACCTCTATATATCATTCCCTTCTTGTAGAAATAGCAGAATGTGGCAATCACAGCGTCGGAGAGTTCCGGCTCCATCGTGAACCTTGTGCGGTCCCAGTCGCAGGAGGCTCCAAGCTTGCGGAGCTGATTGAGGATGATCCCGCCGTGCTCCTCCTTCCACTCCCAAGCATATTTCATAAACTCCTCTCGGGTAAGGTCTTCTTTGGATATACCCATACCCTTGAGCCTGGCCACTACCTTGCTCTCGGTCGCAATCGAGGCGTGATCCGTTCCCGGAACCCAGCAGGCGTTCCTGCCGTCCATCCTGGCCTTTCGGATCAGAACGTCATTCAACGTGTTGTTCAGCACGTGACCCATATGAAGGATTCCCGTCACGTTAGGCGGCGGAATTACTATCGTGTAAGGCTCTTTCTCATTCGGTTCCGAGTGGAAGCACTTGTGCTCTGTCCACCAGGCGTACCATTTGTCTTCAACTTCCGCCGGATTGTACTTTGCGGACAGTTCTTTTTTCTCGCTCATATTTCTGCTTATAATATACAAAGT
Organism: Eggerthellaceae bacterium; assembly: GCA_963604245.1. Classification (GTDB taxonomy): domain Bacteria; phylum Bacteroidota; class Bacteroidia; order Bacteroidales; family UBA932; genus Cryptobacteroides. Next base: position 20,589 of record CAVCPY010000074.1, on the reverse strand, counting down.
TTACAAAGATAGCATATTTTTGACTAAATTTGCTTCAAAAATACACACATACTATGGAAGAGAAGAAAGAAATCAGTCTGGAAATCCGTCCGGAAATTGCAAAGGGCACATATTCAAACCTTGCGATCATCACGCACTCGCGCAGCGAGTTCATCATAGACTTCGCCACAATACTCCCGGGACTGCCTAAACCGGACATCAGCAACCGCATCGTGATGACTCCGGAGCATGCCAAAAGGCTTCTCAACGCATTGATGGACAATGTCACAAAGTACGAATCACAGTTCGGACTCATCAACCTCGGCGGAGGACAGGCTCAGCAGGGAGGCACGTTCAATCTCGGAGACCTTCCTCAGTTCGGTCCTAACGGAGCCAAATCATAACTTGAAATGACCGATTTCAAGAATATCAAGGCTTTCACGTTCGACATTGACGGCGTGATGACCGACGGCGGAATTCTGGCGGATTTGGAAGGCCAGCTATACAGAACCTTCGACGCCAAGGACGGATTCGCGGTCAGGATGGCGTGTATGAACGGCTTCCCGGTCGGGGTGATCACAGGCGGACGGTCCCAAAGCATCAGGGCCAGATTCAGAAGCAACGGGATCAGCCCGGAAGACATCTACCTTGGCTCGCGGGTCAAGATTGATGACTTTGATGATTTCTGCAAACGACACAATCTAAAGCACGATGAGGTAATGTATTTCGGCGATGACATCCCTGACATTGAGGTCATACGTGCCGCAGGGATAGGAGTCTGCCCGAACGACGCAGCCCAGGAGGTCAAGGAAGCCGCTGACATAGTCTCTGAACGTCCGGGAGGGAAAGGCTGCGTCCGGGAATACATCGAGAAAGCGATGAAGGCGCAAGGACGCTGGAATTTCGATTCCGCTCTCTACAAGAAAACTTTTTAGGAATATGGACACTCACGGAAAGAGGATCATCCTTGCGTCCAACTCACCTCGCCGCAGGGAATTGCTGGCCGGGCTGGACATTGACTTTAAGGTTGACACAGGGACATCGTTCATTGAGCGGTATTCCCCTGACACCCCACACGTTAAAGTACCCGAATTGATGTCGGAAGGAAAGTCGCTGGGGTTTCACAGAGAGCTTGAGAAGGATGAGATTCTGGTAACATCCGACACAATGGTGCTGTGCGGAAGCGAGATTCTCGGCAAGCCGAAGGACAGGGACGATGCAGCCAGGATGCTGAAATTGCTTTCCGGACGTGGGCATCAGGTGATAACAGCCGTGACAATCCGTGACCGCTACAGGGCAAAGACGTTCTCCGTCACTTCCGATGTTTATTTCAAGGATTTGTCCGACAGCGAGATAGACTACTACATAGACAGCTTCAAGCCTTTCGACAAGGCCGGGGCATACGGAATACAGGAATGGATCGGCTATGTCGGCATCACCAGGCTGGACGGCTCGTTCTACAACGTGATGGGCTTCCCCACCCAAAGATTCTACGAGGAGCTGCAAAGTTTCCTGAATTAGGAATATGAAAACCGGAATCCAAGGCGGCATATTCGTAAAAACACTCGCAGGCATATTCATTATGCTCTGTATCTCAATGGTATGCTGCTGCAACCCTGATGCTTTTGTCTGTCACATCAGCCCTTCGGCACGATCTTTTGAGATCTCTGATGACGGTGATTCCATCACCATAAAGTTCCAAACCAGCGAATGGAACCTGCATTCAGTGGTAAAAGACGGGAAGGCGACATATCCAGGCTTATCATCAGAGTCGGCTCAAACAGACAAGGATGGTAAACAGATAATACAGATTGGCGATTACAGGCTGAAAGTCAAGAAATCCGGAAAGAAAGAGTTGTCGGTTTTCCTGCCACCGAATTTCACGGAAAAGGAGAACCTTGTCAAGTTGTTCATTACCAACAACTACGAATATGATTCTGTGGCCGTCAGGCAGGCTGCCTGTGTTGGCTATGTTCTTGACGGAATAGATTGGGACGCAAAAGCAAGACGTTTGAACGAAGACAGCAACCTAAAGGAAGGTTGGGGACCGATGTCCATCATAAACCCGGGACCGGACACATTGTTCTTCGACAAGGCTATCTTCGGCGGGGCGACAAGGAAGGTAGAGTTTACCGGAGACTCGGATTTCGGCCTTTATTGCAATGATTTCTATGTGCCTATACCAGACGGAATCCTTTCGGAAAACGACGGTCCGGTCTTCAACGGTGAGGAGATAACGTACCATCTTTCAACAATTTTCGAGTCCCCATACCACAACGACAAGATGGTCAGAATGGCTTTCCCGCCAACCGAGACGGAACACCGGTACTATAGGATGTTGTGGGAATATGAGTCCTACGAGATCGGTTACACAATGCGGGTGAAGAACAAATCGACCGATAAGATACATACTATAAAAGGCACTATGGCAAGCGATTGCCCCTCCGGGAAGTACTATCTGGTCTATGAAAAGAGATGAGAGCGAATATATTCATAAAACTAGTTGCGGTTCTCCTGATCACGGCAGTCGGCAGCCATCAAACGGCAGAAGCGCATAACGCTGATTCTTCGAGATTTACGCATCACGTCGGAGTTAATGTCCGTCCTTCGTACCTTCTGCCCACGCATCGCTTTTTCAGAGGTGAGAACGAGTTGGGAAAGAGGCTTGACAAGAGCGGCTCGGCTCACCTGCAATATTCATTCTCCTTTCCTTCAAGCAGCCACTTTGGCAAATTATATCCTACTGCGTATCAAGGGGTAGGAGTTGCTTTCAACAAGTTCTTTGACCATAAGGAAATAGGAGATCCGTCTGCTGTCTATGTCTTTCAGGGTGCAAGGCTCGCACAGATTTCCCAAAAGCTTTCATTAGACTACGAATGGAATTTCGGAGTGTCTTTCGGATGGCATCCTTATGATCCGTATGCGGATCTGCACAGCTATGTAAATGAATATAATATTGTGGTCGGCTCAAGGGTCAACGCCTACATCAATTTCGGACTCTTGCTTTCCTGGAGGCCATTTGACAACTGGACGCTTTCAGCAGGAATTGATCTCACACATTTCTCGAACGGCAACACGTACTATCCGAACGCAGGAGTCAACACCATAGGAGGAAGAATAGGTGCGAGCCGAAGCTTTGGCCCGACAAACACTAATTCCCGGGCAAATAGCCAAATCACAAATGAATATTCCCCTTTGAAAAACAAAAGGTTCGCGGAGAGGATTACCTACGACATTCTCTTATATGGAGCCGGAAGGGCCAAGGGATTGATCTGGAATGGCTCTCCATACATAGCCGAAGGCAAATTCGGCATACTCGGGCTAAACATAAGCCCTCTCTACAGGGTGAACAAATTCTTCCGCGCCGGTGCGTCGCTTGACGTGCAGTACGATGAAAGCGCCAATGTCGGTGAATATGTGGCCGGAATAGATGATGACGGGAACATCAAGTTCTTCCGTCCGCCTCTTTGCGAGCGACTCGGGGTAGGACTGTCAGCAAGAGCAGAGTTTGTCATGCCCATCTTTTCGGTCAATATCGGCTTCGGACGCAACTTCATCTACAAAGGTGACGAGCTTAAGGGATTCTACCAGACGCTTGCCCTCAAGACCGGCATATACAAAGGTCTTTATCTTCACATCGGCTACAAACTTCACGATTTCCACGACCCGAACAACTTGATGCTGGGACTGGGATGGAGATTCGGAAACAGTTGAGAATCACTAGTTGGATTTAGCCTCCTCTTCTTTCGGGAGCACAATGGTCCTGAAACGTTTCTGGCGGCGCTCCCAACGTTCGCGCGCAAACTGCTGCATATCAGTGGCCTGGTCGTTCTCGTCTATGATCTCCAGACCGAGAATTGTCTCTATTATGTCCTCAAGGGTGATGATTCCCTGAAAACAGCCATATTCATCAATGATGAGGCCGATCTGCTCGTGCTTCTTAAGAAGTTCCTCCCAGATGTGTCCGCAGGAGTCCTCTTCCGTGAAGAAGGAAATAGGACGCTTGAGCTCCACAAGCCGTTTGTCGAACTCATCGTCCGCCAGTCCTTCAAGCGCGTCGCTCAAAAGGATGTAGCCTGTGATATATTCAGGTGAATCCCCATAGACCGGAATCCTGGAGAAATGCAGGTAGGTGTCGTTCTTGTAGAAATTCTTCAGGGACATATTCTCCTGCGCGGTCATCGCCACGATTCTCGGGGTCATCACGTCGCAGGCCTTGACATTGTCCAGCTTCATTATGTTCTGGATGACCTTGTTCTCGTCCGAGTCAATCACACCTTCCTCCGCTCCGATGTTCGCCATCGCAGTCACCTCTTCCCTGCTGACGGTCGTCTCATCCTCGTCCTTAGAGAACAAACGGCTTACCATTCTCACAATCAGCACCAACGGGTACATAAGCACTAGCAGGAAGGATATGGCCGCAGTCACAAATCCCATCAGGTTCTTCCAATATGTCGTGCCTATGGTCTTCGGAAGAATCTCGGAGAACACCAGCACCATCAGTGTGGTCAGCGACGAGATTATTCCGAACCACGTACTTCCAAAAAGGATAGTCGCCTGACGCCCCACAGCCGCAGCCCCAAGAGTGTTGGCTATCGTGTTCAAGGACAGAATCGCCGCCAGAGGCCTGTCAGGATCCGATTTGAATTTAAGAAACTTCTCCGCCGGCTTGTATCCCTGTTCCTTCCTCATCGTGATGAACGAAATCGGAGTTGACATCAGCACCGATTCCAGAAGCGAACAGAAGAACGACACTCCAAGCGTTCCCAGCAGATAGACTATAAGCAGAGCCATATGGTAGGTTTTCAGTTAATTCCTACAAATATAGCATAAATTTCCTCTTTCCTACCAAAAAACAACTTATCACGTATGAAATATTCAAATTGATCAACTGTGACTGTGAACGTAAACAACAAGCATCCGGACAATCTTTTGCGTTTGTCCGGATGCACGCGTGTCTGTTTGCCCTTCAAGCCGGACAAGCAATCCACAAATTTACCGTAACGGTCCTACTTTTTCAAGTCCAGTTTGAGGTCGACGCCATCAACAGAGACCACATTCTCAGGAGCGTCCCTGAAATCCTTATATACCGCCGGATAACCTGAAACCTTGATGCTTGTAACTCTCCTGCTGAAGAAGAAGCCATATTTTGTCGTGACATAATAGTTCGCGCCGACAAGCACATCATATCCTCCATTGGATTCCAATGCCTCGTAAACGGCATTATTCTTCAATTCATCAAGGCTTAATGTTTTGGCATCATCCTTTGAAGGACGATAAACATAAGACACTTTTGTGGTGGACACATTAAGCGACGCCTTGCTGTCCGAAGACAAAGAATGTGATTCCACAGGATTGTCTACAACCGCCCTGTGAAGCACAGAGCACGATGTGGCCATAATTATGACTATGGCAATAAAAAATAAACGTTTCATAAAATTGTATTTAGTTTGTTAAACATTTCAACTACTTTTTCTTAGCCTGTGTGACAGATATTGTCAATGTCTTATTATTCATTGTACTGGTAACTGTCACGGAACCTTTCCGTTCTGAAGATGTGTTGTCTGAAGCGCTGATGAGCAATGCGTCGTTCTCAATCTTCACTCCAAGCCACGAGGCGTCAGATTTCGCCGTCCATCCTCCGGAACACTTGACGGTAACCTTTTGGTCGGAATTGTTGGAGGCTGCGAAAGAGATTGATGAGCTGGACAGAGAGAATACGAACGCTCCTTGGTTCACATTGATTTTCTTGACCAACGATGAATTATCCGCACTGTATATTTCCACGACCGCATAACGACTGGTCGCGTCCAGATTGTTGGTAGGATTGATGGTCACGGCTGTGGTCTTTCCTCCTTCCGCACCGTATCCATTAGTGTGTGACAAGCCGACCCATGACGGACATTCATTGACCCTCCAATCACCGGATGAAACGACATTGAACTTATCTGTTTTAGAATTGACCGGATCATACGAGAAACTTTCGTACTGTGTGTCAAACACATAAGCATCCTGAGAGACATTTACGGTCTTGCTCAGATTGTTGTTAAGGTCACTTGCGATGATGAAAGATCCATTGCGGCTGTTTTTGTCCACGTTCTTGTCAACCGTTAGATAAACCGTGCAATTTCCGGGACCGCTCGAAGTTGACAACTTCACCCAAGACGGGCAACGGCTGACAGTCCATTTTCCCGAAGATGTGACAGCGATGGATTTCCTGTCCGAAGACAGCTCCGTGAAAGAGAATGATTCCGTCTGGGTGTCGAACACATATTCATTCTGCTGGAAAACGATGTCCTTGTAGGCATTGTTGATGGTTGAATGAATCCTTACGGTTGTGGATCTCTTGCTTGTGTAAGGGTTTGACGTCGGAGTGAAAGTTATGCTGGAGCCACCGTTGCCGCTGACTTTGTCCGGGCTCACCCACGAGCCGTAACCGGTCTCAATTCTCCAAGGGGCTCCCGCTGTAAGGTTAAAGCCAACAGTATAGGATCTACTGTTGATGACATCAATGTCTGAGAATGTCATACCTTTGGCATCAAACACGAACCCGTCCTGAGAGACATTGATGGATTTCACTGTTCCTTTATAATTATCCGTAACCTCAATCTTTCCGGTTCTTGACGCGCTGTTTGTGTTGTGTGAAGGGGTGAAGGCGATGTTGACATCACTAAGTCCGTCTCCAGAAAGGATATCCGGAGTAAGCCAGCCTGGACATGAACTTATCTTCCAGTCCCCGGAACACACGACAAACAATTTACAATCATACTTTTCACTGTAAGCAGGGATCGTGGCCAAAGCAGTCTGTGTAAGGTCAAATGAATACTTTCTCTGCTTGATGTTGATTGTACGTGTCAATGTTTTTCCGGCCTCTTTGTGAATCAAGCTGGTGAAGACAAGGCTTGCCGTCCTGTCCATGCTCTCATCAGGGTTGACAGAATTGGCTCCGATAAGAATATCGGACCGGCCTTGTGAGTCCGAGGTGGCCTGCGATATGTCAAGCCAGTCTGGCTTACCGGACACTTCCCATCCACCGGAAGACACCAAAGAGACTGAATATGACTTCGTGCTGCGCGTAGGTATCGCCTCAAGCACGGCAGGATAGTCAAGATCAAATTTAAACCTTTCCTGAACTGCGGACACACCGCATGTCATGCTGTTCCTCTGGCTTACCAGTCTGAAATTCGTGGATGTGAGGTCGGATGTGGTCAGATTACGTTCCTTGGCCTTGAACACAACAGTCTGGTTTCCGACACCGGTAGTGGCTGAAACCGTCATCCATGACGGGACATTCTCTATTTTCCATGCACCGGACGACTGTATGTTTATCTGTTTGTCTGTCGCGCCGTCATTTTCCAATCTCACTTCAGAAGTCCCGGCGCTACCGTCAAGAGTCAATATATACGGCCTCTGAACCAATTCGATATTGCGGTAGACAATTTTGTTCTCGCTCACCATTGTCGGATCAGTGGATATGATGCGCAAATGCACAAGGCGATTCTCAGAATAAGGATTCACACCTCCGTTGACGGTGTTGATCGAATTGGTATTACGCCAGGAAAGCGAAAGGTCCGACATCCCGGCGGCGGAACTCTTCACATTGGAGGTTATCCATGTCGGCAAGCCATCCTGCCAAGTCCGACCGTCAGATGACATCTGAACTTTCCAAGGCACTTCCGTGTCAACATGATATACAAGGGAAGTGTCACCCAACTCCGGTATCGAGTTACTTATCGGTTCAATGGTCTCGTTAATGAGGAATTTAATATGTTTCTGAAAGAAACGGATGTTGAAACCATCAATCGCTTTTGAAGGAATCTCTTGAATCCGGCCCTGATCATCGTATGTGACGCCGATCAAACGTGTGGTCATATCATAGTCCTCCTTGTCTGTATTCATCACGGAAGGAAGTATTTTGATGCTCATATTGCCCTTGCCCGTACTCTCGAAGATTCCGAAATGCGCCAAGGACGGGTTGCCGGAAGTCGCGGTCGAGTTGATGAAAGTCCAGTCAACATTTGATTCGATGGTCAATGATTGGCCAGAGGCGGAGTAATCCTGGCTGCTGTCCCAATCAAAGTTAAAATCATTGTTGCTTATTCTCAGATACGGATGTTCCTGAACCACAGTCATCGGGATACTGTACGCAGAGGATCGGAATGTGACAACAGCGCTTCTGTCCACCCTTGTGTCATTAAGGTCCGCCCATACGATTATCGTGCTGCTTCCTGATTTTCCGGAACTTTGTGAGAACTTAAGCCACGACGGACAATCAGAAAGAGTCCAATCAGTCGAAGATGTGAATGTAAAAGTGAAACGTCCGCCGGTCGGAGACAATACCTGCAGGTCACCAACAGACAAAGCCGCACCGTTGCCTACTTGCTCTGGATACAGATTGGAGTCATCAAATTTACATGAAAGACAAACTGATGAGAAAACCGCGCAGATTATAAAACTGAAAACTTGATTTTTCATATTCATTCCTCTTATCACTATTGTCTGTCATAAATCAAATCACCTGGCGTCGCGGAAAGAAGCCTATTCATCACAAGCAATACAGTAACAGCCGAACCAGCCAGAATGACGAATATAGAGTAATATGTCTTGCTGTTCCATAATGACAGATAATTAAAGGCGCCATCCTTCATCAGTCCAGCCAATGGAAGGACTGACTGGACAGACCATATCAAGCCTATGGAGACAAGTATCGATGCCAATATGGTTCCCATCATTATGAGCATATATATTCCAATAAGTTCCTTATTGCTGATGCCGAAGGCCTTGAATGTTCCCAAATTCTTTTTGACCTTTTGGAAATATGATTGAAGAAGGTTCACGATGAACAGGATTATGCATATTATTGAGAATGCTATGATTGCCCAGGAAAGGATATTCGCCATTATGCTGACCGAGTTGAAATTCTCCTTGGCATTGATCTGCGACATCTCTATCTTGACCTTATATGTGTCTTTGGCGAAGGACTCGAACTCCCTTATCTTGTTCAAATCATTGAACTGGACGGAGATGAACGAGCCTTGCGGAAGCGTGTAGTCACTGAATGAATAGTCGTAAACCCTCAGCACACCGTCGCTTCCAAACCTCGCCGTGAAGTCCGAGTTTATCATCCACGCGGTCTCCGGGAGAATCGAGCCACCGTTTCCCTGAAGCGAGATGAACGAGCCTGCCTTGAACGAAGCCTGCTGAGGCATGTAGGCGTCCCTGACAAAACAGCTGTCACCACCATTTGACTTCAGAAAATCCTTCATGCCATCCTTGTCACATCCTTCCGGAATATAGTAGTACAAGGAAGACGCATATTCTTTATTATTAAGATTGAACGGGTACGTTATGTCATTTCTCTGCTGCTCATAGAAGAAGCGTGTTGCTATGATGTCCATGTTCTTTGGAAGACGTTTGACTACCGCGATCACCGGGACAGGGACATGAGCGAAGCCTTGGTACAAGTCAAACCCTAAAGTGTCCGCTCCAGCGCTGTAGCGGCAGAGATCGATATATGCGGGGAAATCATCCACATATCCCATCTTGGTCATGACATCTTTCGTTATGATGACTCCTATCATGTCATCACGAAGCCGGTCCGACGGGATTGACGCGTCATCTACGACATTATCCTCACCGAGAATGGCCTGAAGCAACGGATTATCTGCGAACGACTGAAAGAAACGACAATTCAGATATTGGATCTGAGAATTGTCTTTCCCGAAAAACATATAATGGTTGGTATAGTCTACCTGATAGGCGACAAAATGAAATTCATGTTGCCTTGTCGTGTCTGACAATCCGTCCAAAAGCCCGTCTATGTCCCCTTCTCCGTAGTCATTCTGAATGTCCACCCAGTTGATGAACGGATCATTCATCTTATAAGACAAATAGTTGAGACTCGCGTTGCTGAACGCTATGGCTAAAAATGTAAGGGTCAGCACACAGACCAGCAACCAGAGATTGGAGAAATGCCTTCCTAGCACTACCTTCCCCTCTCTTTTTACGAATAACTTGAAAAAATCCTCAGATAAATACTTCAGTAACGACATGCTCAAATTCTTTTCAGAAATTTCTCGAAATCCTCCAGGTCATGACTTTCGGTACCGTTTGACCAACTTTCACCATCCTCCGATGGCACGAAAACACTCTGCCCGTCAATAAGCCCGTAGAAAGTCACTTCGTCAGCGTCGGACTTCCGTGGATGCTCCTTTTTGCGGATCTTGATGATGACATCGGCGAAAGTCACGGCAAGATGCATGTCATGGGACACGATTATCGCCGAACTGTTTTTCAGCTCATTCAACTTGCCGGAAAGCAACGACATCGCCCTGACCGCATTGTCACAGTCAAGATTACCCGTAGGCTCATCGCCGAACAGCACCGTGAAATCAGGCAGGACAGCCCGCGCGAAAGCCAATCTTTGCTGCTGACCGCCAGAAAGTTCCTGAGCCATCCTGCTCTCATCCACATGGTCAAGACCAAGGTCCGCAAGAATCTTATCCACCTTGCGGAACGATGAGAACCTGGTGTACCCCTGGATCATTCTCGTTATGGCGATATTCTCATACGCGGTAAAATTCCTCATCAGATTGGTGCTCTGGAATATGAAATTGAAATTCCGGCGCCGGAAATCGGACAACTCCTCATCTTTTCCCCGCCTCCACATCTCCAGCAAGTCAACCGGCTTTTCTTCACTCTGATAAAACAAAAACTTGGTGTCCTTATCCGGAACTATGGTGTTGTTCATCATTCCAAGCACCTCCAAAATGGTACTCTTGCCAATGCCAGACTCGCCCACAATGAAAATCTTTTTCCCATTAGGCAAGACCAAGTCATCGATATGCAGCACCGTCTTGGAGACTCCCTCACGGTAATGCTTGTCGTATGAGCATCTAAGGTTATGTATCTCAAACAACTTATCCATAACAACAGGTTGATTTATGGCAGGTTCTCGATCGGAATCCAATAATACTTGACACCATTGAACTCCCTGACATACTTGTAAGGATTGTTCTTGATGAAATCAAGGTTCTTGTACTTTCTGTCAAAATCCATGACCATCCTACGGTATTCCGTCGGCTTGACAGCGGCCTCATCGGATATTTCCAAAAGTGTCCTGCCCTTCAAGGCATCGGACGACTCATTTAGACCAGCAATCATATTCATGACATCCGCGATGCCTTTTCGTTCCATCTCCTCGTTGGTTATACCTGGAATCATGCTCTTCAGCAAAGCCTTGAGAGCGTTCACATACGGTTGCCTGTTGTCCGACGTTGACTGCCTGGCTACATCGTCCACCGGTTTAAGCCTCATCATCAACTCGTCATATTCCTCAGACGAAATGAACAACACTGGCTTGTAGAAGTCCCTTCCGCTGTCATCCTTCTTGGCAGTCCACCCTCGGAACGTGATAAGCTGCGAAGTACCCTTAGGCATCGCGCTGCCAAGTCTCTTGCGCAACCATGCTTTGTTGACATTGACCGTGGCCGCCTTGAGAACGTCCTCACTTCCTTCAAAATCATTCTCCACAAGGTTGTCAGAAAGATCGTTGACATCTGAGTTCACAAGGAGATCCAACTGCGACTGAACGTTCTGCGCATAACCACCTATCGATTCTTTCATCAATGTGGCAAGCACCTGGGCTGAAATCTCTGTTCCGGCCGTGGCATACTTATGCTCGCCGAAATATTTCTGGTCCGAATCCTTGACGTTCACATTGCTGAATCTCTGACCATCCGATGTTGTCTTGGCGCGTATTCCGTCACTCAGACGAACCGCGGATTTTTTCAACAATTCATCACTTTGCTGGAATAGCTCATATTTCTTCTGAAGACTTTTCTTCATTATCTGCAGCAACTGCCTGTTGTAGAGGTTCCAAGCCTCCTGATTAAGGTTTCGTACCTGAAAACCGAAAAGGTTCACGTTCTTTGAGGCCAGTTTGCTGACAATCTGCTCGGCGGACGGTCCTTTGGCGTCGTCAACGGCATTGCCGCAATCACCCACCACAAGCATCAGGTTGCTCTGATCCTTGTCAAACGGGAATTTGTCAAGAGCCTCATTGATTCCATAGAACAATGCCTCCGTGAAAGACTTGTCGCCAGCGGAGCTTTTGATGCCGTACGTACCTCCTGTCGAAAGGAACGAGAAAAGTCCGGGATCACTCGGATTAGTGAAATTGTAAATCTCGGTAAGTCCCTGTGTTCCATCGGCATAATCCCTATAGATCAAGACTCCGACTTTAATCTTGAACTTATTCTTGTCAAAAAATGCGCACCCATCCTTTATAGCTTTTTCCACGGCAGGGAAATACGGATCCATCGAGGAAGTGCCATCGATGACAATGACCAGGTTAAGATGGAGCAGTTTCTCCAGCTCAACTTTCTTTGTCTGCTCGAGTTTCACCGCTTCCTGTTGTTTGGCGGAGACATTGGCTGATCCTCCGGAACTTGTGAACGAAGAACATTCGTACTCGTCAGCGGTGGTGCCGTCCAGAATAGGGAAACGCAAAGCCTCCGGAGCTATACGGTATTGATATTGATCATACGGAGCGTTACTCTTTCGGAAAGGCACCGTACTGGCCACATCACCGGTCAATTCTTTGGAATCATAAATCTTTGAAGTAATATTCCGGGCTGCGAAATATTCCACATCCTCGTGCTCCCACGTCGGCTCAATGCACGACCTTTGGTTCCAAGGCACGTATGACTCACTTGGCACCCACGCTTTCAGAAGTTTATTGGAAATCAATCCTTTAAGTCCATCAATCTTGTGTTGTGTCGCCAACAGGACCATACCATTGCTGCCTCTTTTCATGACATAATAGAACTGCATGTCCGTGGAGAGCCTTACCGTCTTGGACTTGTCCTCCGGGCTTCTGTACCCGACACCGAAAGTCTTGGCGTCCCGCTGGTCCGCATTGACACACAAAAGAGCCTTGAAATATATTCCACGGTCATTGGCTAGACACGAGCTCCACAAAAGAAGGTTCTTCATAGGAATCCACCCCTTGAACACTGCAGAGCCGGATATCTCCGGATAGTTGACAGTCTCATTCGGCTCCGAGAACACCATCGCAAATTCTCCGGATATCCTGGCGATTCTGACTTTCTCGTTGAAAGACAGTTTCCCGAAAAGCTTTGTATTGTTTGCATCAGCGTAAGTGACATTGTCATCACGGTCGCTGAACACGTCCCAGTACATTAATTTGGTCGGTTTCGCGTTCTGACCATACGATCCCGAACGGACCAGCTTCTCCGCGGCACTTTCCTTCAGAACCTCGGACAACAATTCCTGAGGCTTATACACCGTACACTTGGAAGGGAGCTGCGCAGAGAACGCCACGCCGCAATTAATAAGAACCGCCAGAGAAATCAACAATAAATCTCGTTTCATTATTCAAATTTGATTAAGTCAAAATTACCGATTTTGGTGCAATCCAATCTTGTTCCCAACGGTTTGCGGATGTCATACGTCAGATCACCCGAACCGGAATATTGGATCCTCATGCGGAAGCAACCTTCGGGAAGGCTGTCGATATCAAGAATATAGCATATTCCCGCTATTATCTTGTCATTGTAGCCCAAATCCCAAAAAGACTGATTGATGAAAAAGTCCCATACCATTGACTGGTATTTGAACGTGCCGTCCTCATTCAAAAAGTCCACCACATCAAAAATCTCTTTGATATTCTCCAGATCCTGGTTCGCGTCGACATTATTGTATGTGCTGGTCTGAAGGATGTTGATGATCTCGCCGAAAGCTTTCGAATCATCGTGCCCAAGACCAAATGTAGCAACCACGGAACTATTCATGTTCGACAAATAGAATATCGTTGGATACCCGTAGTTTATCCCATCCTTGTACACCTGCTTTAAATGCTTGGTCAAAGATGCCGTCGGGGTGTCAATGGTGTTGGTTATGTAGATAAAACGCAATTCCTGAGACCCCGGATCCCCTATGGCAAAGCAAGGGCCCAAGAGTGAGAACGTCAGGACAACCAAGACTATTATTCTCTTAACCATCAATAATTCACTTTAATATTAATAGAAGTGATCTGATCCCTGTCATTGTATTTCACTCCCGTCACAACCACGCTTGACCAAGAAGCGATCAACCTGTTGAATATCTCTTCATACCTGTCCGGAGCCGTTTCATCCTCCGCCAGACCGGAGCAGACAATCTTGTAGCCGAATGCGAAACTTGATTTGACGTTGGACGGAATGGAGCCGGAGTTGAACATCTTCTGCAAATCCTCTACAGAAAGTTTCTTTGCCATAACCTTTTTCTCAACCTGCTGGACAAAACCGGAAACAGGACACGATGTGTATTCGCCAGTCCTCGAGTTCTTGACTTCCAAGGTATAGATTCCCGTACCGTCTTCAGCCGGTGGAATATTCCTGAAACCTCCGTTTGATGAATAGGCTACCGGATCGACAACACCTGTGGCGTAAAGATTGAAGACCAGGTCATCCTCGTCTTTCGTGGTCGCCTTGACGTCAAACTTATAGGAGCCGTTAGCCCAGACAGGATCCGAGACCGAGACGATTTCCGGCTTGCCGGAACTGATTTCCATCAAGGCCTCGCCATTACCGATATTGGAATCCTCCGTCTCGGATGACTTGACAGGCAAGTTGGCACCGCCGCCAGGTGACAATGAGATTGATGACATATCATCATTATTTTTCGACTCGCTGACCGTATCTGATTTATTCACAACCATAGACACGACCTTGGCGCAACCGAAACCAAGCCCGATGCCAAGAACAGACACCAGCAGAACCTTGACAGCCGGAGATGTCGGTTTATATGGAGTCACATTATCAGATCCGCAATAGACGCAGTTCGGATTGAGTTCATCCGCTTCATACACGTGATTGCAGTTTTTACATTTGAATTTCCGTATCATAAGCATTACAATTTCAACATTAGACCAAAATTAAACCATATACACTCTCTTCTGAAAGACATACAGTCCGCGAACGGCCTGAAAACGACATCTTTCCCATAAGGCGCATAATATACGTACGGGTACTGTGCGTTACCATAAAACTGATTCTCGGCAGAAGTGTAAGTCCAGGTAAGGCCATATTCATACCCTGCCGACGCAAGCAGATATATCGAGTTCCGGACGATGGCTATCTCCAAGCCGGCATTACCGAAAACGGAATAATCCATCTTCTCCCTCTCAAATGCCTTAGGAGACAAAAATTCATTTGTGGACACGTCAAACGTCTCGTTTTTAGTCTGTGAGGTGTATTTTGAGGTAATTGTACCGTTCAGTGTCATCGGACTCACATCCGCCATCAGATTGAAATATGCCCGGCCACCAAGGTCAAAATATAACGAGACTCCGCTGGCGATCCTGAAATTGAGATTCATGTAAAGAGGAATCGCCACATCCATGAATTTAACATCCTGGGCCGCTGATTTAATATTATAATTTCGTACATATTCCTGCCCGGACCCGTCATTGGTCTTATATTCATACACAATGTTGTCCATAGCCAGATTCATTGTTGACAATGAGGCTGTCGCACCTGTGAAAAATCCGAAACGGAAACCCCTGCTTGCTGAAAAAGAGAACCCTAAATCAACTCCTACCTCTTTTCCTGCCGATTCTTTCTTTGTGAAATTCGAAGCGGACCGGATGTCATAACGAGAATTGTATGTCATTCCATAATGAGCTTTGATACGGAAATTCTTCCGCTTGTAGTTCAGGATGATCATCTCGTACGGATCGTCCTCCGCAATGAGTTTCTTATCGACCTTAACATCATAATCCCAGTACTCGATCCCGCCTTTTTTAGCGAAAGCCTGTCCGAAACTGTTGAATTCCAACGGTTGTCGCTTGATTGTCACACGGCTGTCACGCAAAGAGTCCTTCCTCTCCTTGTTGCGCTGGACTATATAATAATCGGTCATCGGCACGAATCCGTCTGGGTTCAGGCAATCAATGCTATGAATCTTCATCCTTCCGGAGTTCTCATCATAGACCAGATCGACCTCCAACCTAAACGGACTCAACGAGCCAGCGAACGGAGGAAACAATACTCCGTTCATATCATTGTATGTCAGCGTCTTGTCCAAAGTGACCTTGCAATGCCAAGCCGACTCGGAATCATAAAAGAAGTTTCCCTTTCTGACATCTGTGATGTCAGCGTTGACATTCTCGCACTTGTTCATCAGGAAATCAGCATAATCCTGAACCGTAACCTTGGTCTTATAAGATTCTCCACTATTGAACAGATCACAGAATATCAACGCCTCCTGACTTTCAAAAAGCTGTATGAAACGGTACTTGTCCGACTTGGAATTTATAGCTGTCGCCAACTGATAATCATCCAAGGCATTGAGGACAGCGAAATTCATCTTTCGTCTTGTCACATTGTCGAGACTCTGCGCGGCCAAGGATCCCGACATTACAAAGCAAGCAAAAGCCGACAAGAAAAAGTGTTTGAATGGCAATTTGATGAGTAATCCCATATTAACAACCTAAAGTTAAATCATTAAGGCCAACACAGCTCCTATCGCCAGTCCAAGTATGCCTCCAAGCAGATATACCCACCATCCAATCACATGACTTGGTTCTCTCACGTCTCCGTCTTCGCCCCCCTCCGTTCCCGGGTCATTTTCCAAATCCGCCAGCATGTCCGAGACATTCTGATAACGGGAAGCCTGATCCTTACAGGTAGCCTTGTCAACAACCTTGCGGATCCGGGTATCGTCTATATTGCGCAAAGGGATATCCTGATTCAGATGGACCTGCATTATCTGCGAATTATCACCGACGAACGGCAATGATCCGGTATATAATTGATAAAGCATAATACCCAATGAATATATGTCCGTTGTCCTGTTGTGGTTTGCCACATCTCCAGTTATAACCTCAGGGGCGGCATAGTCCACCTTTCCGATTAAAGCGCCGACCTGTGTCAGTTTAGGGCCGGAGGATGTAGTCAAAGCGTAAGGTTTGCAGATGCCATAGTCAATAAGTTTGATCTCATTGTCGATAGTGATCATAACATTGCTCGGATCAAGATCCCTGTGGATAAAACCCCTGGAATGAAGTTCACCGACACCTTTCAGGATGTTGGTCACGATAGAAACAACCGTACCCTTTCTGTCTGAACAATAACGTTCATACAAACTTTGAGCATACGGAATATGCATCCCGGAACGATCAATGAAACACCCGCTGACTAAACTGCTGAGTGTCACGCCAACAAGCCTTTCCATCACGATATAGTAACGGACTATATAACTCTTTTGATACGAATCATATTCCATGTTCGGAATGAATCCGTACATTCTCAAAAGATTCGGATGATCAATTTGCACTGAAGCCTCCCGCATCGCCCTATCAATCAAATCCTTTGTCGGACTCGAAATAAGTTTAAGGGCAACCGGAATCCTTTCCCCGGAAGACTCGCTGACGCATTCCCCGACGAATACTTTTCCCATTCCCCCCTCGCCTATCGGGGCGGCGGCGGCATCATACTCATAATATATACCGGCCTGCTTCTCCGCCGCCCCCTCAACTCTGATCATTGACATATCAACCTATGAAAAAATAATTACTCAACCTCAATCAGCAAGGCATACGCATCATTAACCATCAAGACAAACAATCCTTTCTTCGTTATCTTGAAACTGATCTTGGCGTTTTTCGGATCACGACGGACAACATCACAGTTCTGGTATGGACTATCATCCGTATGGCTGAACGAAGGATACTTCCTGTCATAATATGAGGACTCCTCATTCTTGACCCTACGCTCTTTCGCGATGAACACGCTCGCATTGCCGACATACAGATTTGAGACATCGATCGTCACATAATCTCCACGACTGACAGTGGTCTCCATTCCGGAGACGACATACGACATTCCAGAATCAAAATATGTAGCGGCGCATTCCATCCTTCTGCCATTGATTATGAATATGGCTTCCTGTACAGGATATTCAGACCTTGAATCATCATCAACCGATTTCGGAAGCGGCTTTACATCCTGCTCTTTCCTTTTGTTGATCACGATGCCGTTCCCTTTGTCTGAAGTATCTTCAACGGACTCGTCCTGAACTGGGACAGCCTCGGTTGAATCCCTCTCTACAAATTGGGAATCCGTGACTTCAACCATATCACTGCTTGAATATGTTGAATCAGCCGCCGACACATTACCGCAATCCTTTTTGGCAAGAAGACCCTGAGCCGGATCATTATTCAAACAAGCCACAGCCGGGTTTATGGTCTTCCTGAACACTTTCACGTTTTTCTGCGGAAGGATTTTTTCCTGTCCGTCCGCGCGAAGAAGGATAGTGATGGATTTACCAAGAAGCCTTGAGATAATAAGTCCCTCATATTCAACCCCATTATTCATAGTCAGGCAGTCGAATAAAGGAATCTTGTCCCAGATTTCCCTTTTTTCTTTCGGTCTAAGTTGTGTCGATACACTTATCACATCCGACATTCTGACATTGACAGGACCTTTTCCGCTCTTCAGAGTCATGCTTGATCCCAAAATCTGATCAGTTATGACACCATAAAGGATCTCTCCGGAATTCAGAAGCACAGCATCGGTTGGAGCATAGCCGCAAGACGACTTTCTTGTTCTTCGGATTGTACCCCAAGCCAATTTATAGGTTGTCTTGGCGAAGGAAAGCAACGTGATGCTGTTGTTATTGTCCTTGACAATAACAACCTCATCATACACAGACTTGTCCGTGGTAACGGTTGAAATCTCGACCTTGTCATCCTTGACAAGGTCATTTTTAATCAAATAGTCCTTGGCTCCCTGAGTAAGGCAGCAAACAGGAATCTTTGTCGAACGGATTTCCTTAACATCTTCCCTGGGGATGACAATCCGAGCCATGACTGCGTTGACAGTCACGACTGTTCCCGGAATCTGCTTGGATATATAACCCGAGTATTCGCTGCCATCCCTGCAATATACGGTCTCTAAATTTTGCGCACGCAAAGGAGACAACGCAAGCATGGCCAATGCTATTATATAAAGCAGACGTCTCATTGAAGAACGTTATTTAGTGATTATAGCCTTTTTGAGAAGAGTTTCCAGTTCTGATGACCTGACAGCCAGATTGAATCCTTGAGATTCGGACAGTGAGGCGCAAAGAACTCCTATCAATCTGCCATATTTGTCAAAGATAGGTGAACCGCTGGCGCCGGCGGCTGTGGTTCCGTCAAAACAGAATGTATGCGCGTTGTCGTTTCTCGTAATAGTCCCAGGATGCATGTGAGCCTGAATCTGTGTCTTCTCGATATCATCAAGAAGATCTATGCCATAAGGAAATCCGAAAGAAACGATATGCTTTCCCTGGTCAGGACTGTTCTTGCGAATATACCTGATAGGCACATATGCTCTGGATGATGATTTGAAAGAGGAAGTTCTGATCTTGAAGATCGCAAGATCAACGTTCTGATCATCACTTGAGATGACCTCATGACAATTCAGCGCGTTCGCCCTGTCAAAGTAGTCACCGTTAGGGAAAACAGAGGTACCGTCACTTACACCCTTGATCTGGATCTGTGAGATATACTGGATGGCCTCTGTGTACCCGCTGGCAACAAGCTTGTTAAGTTTGTTCCTGTAATAGTCTCCGGCCAGGCTCAAGATCGTGGCGTCACTTGTTGAGTATGCCAGTCTCGTGCTGAGCCAGGGTTTGGCCACATGAAGATTGGAGACGACATGTCCATCCTCACCTACAAGGAAGCCGGTGGCGGTGAATACCATACTGTTATTCCCATTATATGGAAGGATGTAGTCATCGGAGATCACGAACTTCGAATATAACGGCCTGCCAGGACTGTCAGGATCCGGAAGTTTGGCGATGTCAAGGCTACCACATTCCACCTCGAAATGATAAGTACCTATCATGAATACAGTTGAGTTCTCATACCTGTCACAAATCTCCTTATCGGTCATAGGTTTCTTAAAGATGTCAGCACCTATGAATACACCAAGAATGACACATGCCGCGGCCGCTATTCCGACAACCGGAATCCACCATCTGCATTTTGGCTTAGGTATAGGATTCTTTACCGGCACACCACCGCAAACAATCGTGTCCTTGTACGTGATAGGCACATATCTGTTTTTCGGGATACCCATACCGTTGACAGTGGTTCCGTTTGTGCTCGTGTCGCAGATGAACCATTTTCCATCCTTCATCTCACGGATATTCGCATGAAAACGGCTTACACCATTTCCGCTTATGCGAACATTATTCCTGTTGTTGGAACCTATATTTATGATTCTCTTGACGGTAGGAGGAACTTCCACGCTTGGGACTTGATTCCAATCCAGCGGAGTGTCGGCGAACGTGACCTGATCCCCACGACGGATAGGCACCACCACTCCAGGAGTCACCCTTACACCATTGAGAAACGTTCCATTGGAACTGCTGTCAATCAACAGGATGTCACCATTGTCCAAGAGGACTATCTCAGCGTGGTTCGAACTTACATACGGGCTCTGCAGAGCTATGTCTGAATTCTGAGCTCTACCTATTCTTATTAGTTTCATAATTGATTTTTGTTAAATGTACAGTTTGATTAAATTATCGGGTTTATAACGCCGTCTGACTCATTTT
>CAVCPY010000073.1:0-2871 GCA_963604245.1 Eggerthellaceae bacterium | reverse complement strand
AAAGATGAAAATGGCCGGAAAGGCCGCATAAGAAAAAAGAGGAATTATTTTTAAACAGCTTCTAAGGTGTCCGTAGTTTCAGCCTTTGAGGTTATTCCTGAATATGTTTGTCCAACGGGAAGAAGGCTTTGCTGGACAATGCCGCATAGAGGGAGTCCTGATAGGTCGAGCCGATGGGAATCCGCTCCGGGCCGATGAGGATGTGGTTGCGCTCGATGGACTCGATGCTGTCCAGACGGACGATGAAGGATTTGTGGACGCGAATGAAATCCTCTTTCGGAAGGGTGTCCTCAAGGACTTTCAGACGCATCAGGGAGAGAATCGGGTCTGATCCGTCGTTCAGGTGGATTTTCACATAGTCCTTCAGGCCTTCGATGTAGGTGATTCTGTCGAGGTCTATCTGCTGGAGGCGGTACTCCGTCTTTACGAAAATGCTTTTGATTTTTCTTTGCGCTGTTCCTTCCGTGGCGGGAGAACCTTGCCGGACCGCAGGATCAGTTACTTCTGCAGTCCCGGCGGTCGAGACCGTCTCCCGCAGATTCTGCCGAATCGGCCTGGCCTCGATGAGGTCGAAATATTCCTTGGCTTTTAAGGCCGCCGATAGGAAATCATCGTAGGAGATGGGTTTAAGAAGATAGTCCAGCGCCCGCACCCGGAAGCCCTCGACCGCATATTCACTGAAAGCGGTGGTGAAGATGATTCTGGTCTTTTCGGGCAGCATCTTCGAGAGTTCCATCCCGCTGAGGTTCGGCATTTGGATGTCGCAGAAAAGAAGGTCCGCCGGATTGTCCTGAAGAAATGACCATACCGCCGTCCCGCTCGTGAAACTTCCCTTGAGAGAGAGGAACGGTGTCTTGGCGACGTACGATTCCATCAGCCTGACAGCCAACGGCTCATCATCGACGACTATGCAGCTGATTGTGTTCATTTGTCTGTCTTGATTCTTAGCAGGCAACGGTAAACTCTCTGCACCCTGCCATATTCAAATGAATATGCTCCCGGGTAGAGCAGGTCAAGCCTGCGCTTTAGGTTTGTGATTCCTATTCCCGAGCCGCTCCGGTCTGTGTCATCCTTCGGGAAGCAGCTGTTTTCGACGAGGCAGACGACATAGTCGCCTTCCTCCTCGAGGGCGATCCTGATGAATGATTCTTCGGTGTCGCTTATGCCGTGCTTGAAGGCGTTCTCGACAAGCGGGATGAAGAGCAGAGGTGCTATCTGTCTGTTTGAAGTGGACTCTGGCAAAGATACCTCCAGCCTTACCCCCGAAGTCAGCCGCGCGCTCATCAGCTTGACATATTCGTTGAGGAATTTGCACTCCTTTGGAAGCGGGACGGTGTCTTTCTGGCTTTCGTAGAGAACGTAACGCAGCATCCCGCTGAGGTCGTGGACGGCTTTCTGCGCCTCGGCCGGGTCGATCTGGATCAGCGAGTAGATGTTGTTCAGGGTGTTGAACAGGAAGTGAGGATTGACCTGGTTCTTGAGGTTGGCCAGCTCGGCTTCGGCCTGATTCTTCTCGATTTCCTTGCGCTGCGCCTCGTTGTTGTACCATTCTGTGGTCATCCTGACGGCCACCGCTATCCCGACCACCGTCAGGTAGATCACCGTGTTGCGTACATTGAAACTGACCGTGTCGAGTGTGGAGGGCGGCGGCGGGGTGGTTCCCGGGGAGATGACGTACCTGAAGAAGATATGGACGGATATGCTTACACTGGCTATCAAGAGTGCGTTCCAACACAGGAACGCCCCGAACCGTCTGTTAGACAGGAAGCGCTTTATCAGAAACAGGTAGTTGGTGTAGAACACGATGACGAAGGAGACTGTGACCGGCAGGAAACGGGAATAGTCCAGTCCGCCGTGAAGCGGTCTCCCCGGCTGCGGCGAGAAGAACGGCATCGCCAGAATCACCGCCCAGATTGCGATGTGTATCAGCCAGCCACTGTTTTTCCGGATATTCATAAGTGTGGATATTATTGTTGAAGTGCTTTGTGGAAGAACTCCTTCCGGAGTTCCGCTGAGATCGGATGTCTGGAGATCCGGTAGATGTCCGAGATGTCGCCGGTCAGGTTGCAGACATCAAGGCCGCTGATTTCGGAGAGGTAGAGACAACTGTACCTGATTTCCTGACCTTCCTGAACCTTCATCGTGTAGCGCAGGATGTCCAGCACCTCGACTTCGCTCAGGCTGTCCTTGCAGAAGACGTACAGGTCAAGAACCCTGAATGAGCCGTAGAACCCGTCCCCGGCCTTGCGCACCTTGCTCTCGATGATCCGTCGCATCGGAAGAGCCATCGACCAGTAGTCATACTCCTTTGACCCGACATAGCGTCCGCCTTGAAGTCCATAACCATAACCTGATGAGAGGATTGTGTCCAAGTCTTCCTTGTCTTCAGGGACAGGCGCCGCGCCGGCCATCTCCTTGAGCATCGACTGCGCCGCCTCCTTGGTCTGGGGCATCGCCCTTGTCACCTCAATGCCCAGCGAGACCCCGTCCGGGCTCTGAAGGTCCGGCCTGTCCCTGTTCAGCAGTCCGGCGAACTCCGGATTCAGCAGCGTTTCCAGCGAAATTCT
The DNA here is from genome assembly GCA_963604245.1 of Eggerthellaceae bacterium. Lineage (GTDB taxonomy): Bacteria > Bacteroidota > Bacteroidia > Bacteroidales > UBA932 > Cryptobacteroides. The sequence goes on along the minus strand of CAVCPY010000073.1, from coordinate 304 downwards.
CGCATACCTCTCGAAAAAGCAAGTGTCAAACCGGCTCATAATCTTTCTTTCGCCAAATATCGCAAATCCGCATCACTTTCGCAAATCCTGTTCCTTCCCCGAAACCACGCCAAGGTCTTGCGGCCAGGATGAAGACAAGTTTGTGGTGACCGTATGGGGCGGCTTTGCTCCGACATCCGCTAACACAGCCGACGGCTCAACCTGGACCAAATACGGCAAGACCATAACTCTCGAGTATAAGGAGAGACAGTAAGAAACTGTTTAAAAATGGTTTCCGCATTTTATTATGTGGGATTTTCGAGAC
>CAVCPY010000072.1:0-7578 GCA_963604245.1 Eggerthellaceae bacterium | reverse complement strand
ATGGCCGGAAAGGCCGCGTAAGAAAAAAGAGGAATTATTTTTAAACAGCTTCTTAAAACAGATTCTGATAAAGGATGGTGTTCAGAGAGTTCGCCAAAGATCCCGGCTCAAGGGCAAGGACAGGGGTTTTCACTACCGGCCACGGAGAAGTGAAGACGCCGATATTTATGCCCGTTGGGACTGTGGGTTCAGTCAAAGGGGTGTATCACAGGGATTTGAAGGAAGATGTCAAGGCTGAAATCATCCTTGGCAACACCTATCATCTCTATCTTAGGCCGGGGCTCGACACATTGCGTAAGGCGGGAGGTCTGCACAAGTTTGAGAACTGGGACAGGCCGATTCTGACTGACAGCGGCGGATTCCAGGTCTTCTCGCTGACCAAGATACGCAAGATTACCGAGGATGGCTGCCGCTTCCGGTCCCACATAGACGGCTCCGGACATACCTTCACTCCTGAAAACAATGTGGACACCCAGAGGGTTATCGGAGCGGACATAATGATGGCTCTGGACGAGTGCTGCCCGGGAGACGCAGACGAGAGATATGCCGCCAAGTCTTTGAAACTTACGCAGGGCTGGTTGGAGCGTTACTTAAAGCGCTTTTGCGAGACTGAGCCTCTGTACGGGTACGCTCAGGTGATGTTTCCGATCATCCAGGGCTGCGTCTATCCGGAACTCCGCAAAAGGGCTGTGGACCATGCGGTCGGCCTTGCGGGTGACAGTCCGGCGGTCGGCGGTTTTGCGATCGGAGGGCTTGCGGTCGGCGAGCCAACCGAGAAGATGTACGAGATGCTTGAGCTCGTGTGCCCGCTCCTGCCAGACAACCGTCCCCGCTACCTGATGGGTGTCGGCACGCCTGCCAACATACTTGAGGGAATCGCAAGGGGAGTGGATATGTTCGACTGCGTGATGCCGACGCGCAACGGACGCAACGGAATGCTCTTCACCTGGAACGGCATAATGAATATGCGCAACTCCAAGTGGGCCGAGGATTTCTCACCGATCGATCCGGATGGCGCCTCGTTCGTTGACCGGACATATTCAAGGGCCTATCTGCATCATCTGTTCATCGCGAAGGAGATGTTCGCCGCAATGATTGCGAGCGAGCACAATCTGGCATTCTACCTCGATCTTGTCCGCGAGGCGCGGCGGCACATCGAGAAGGGTGATTTCGCATCTTGGAAGGAAATGACAGTCAAAAGAATAAGTTCAAGACTTTAGGAATATGAACGTAGGACTGAAGAAGATAGACCGGTACATCATAAAGAAGTTCATAATGACCTTCTTTATAGCCCTTCTTCTCATCATCGGAATCGTCATAATCTTCGACATCAGCGAGAAGATCAACCATTTTGTCGAGAACAAGGCTCCGCTTCGCGCCATAGTCTTCGACTATTATATGAACTTCGTCCCTTATTTTGTGAATATGTTCAGTCCGCTGTTCGTGTTCATCACGGTGATATTCTTCACTTCCAGGATGGCCGCCAACAGCGAGATCATCGCCATCCTGTCCTGCGGCGTGAGCTACAGGAGGATGATGGTGCCGTATATGGTCTCGGCGCTTCTTATCGCCACACTTTCGCTTTCGCTCAACCTTTGGGTGATTCCGAGGTCCAATGTCAGGCGAATCAATTTCGAGCTTAAGTATGTCAAGCACAGAAACTCTCTATCTTCCAACAACGTCCATTACCAGATTGACCCCGGCAAGTTTGTCTCTGTTGCGTCGTTCAGTTCCTGGAACAACACCGCCTACGATTTCACTCTTGAAGACATAGAGAACAACAGGCTCGTCAAGAAAATCTCGGCCGAAAAGGCCGTCTGGGACAGCACTTTCAATGGCTGGAAACTCAAGAATTACTTTATCAGGGAATACACCGAGGGGCTTCAGGACCGTGTGACCACCGGAGCGGAGCTGGACACCGTGCTCAGTCTGACGGTCACCGATTTCTATCGCAACAAGAAAACCGTCGAGACCTTGCCTGCCGGGCAGCTTAACGGGCTGATAGCCACGCAGAAGATGAGAGGCGACGCTAATGTGATGTACGCTCTGATAGAGAAAAACAACCGTTTCGCCCTGCCGTTTTCTGCTTTCATCCTGACCTTGATGGGCGTAAGCCTTTCCTCAAGAAAGCGCAGGGGAGGCATAGGTCTGAACATCGGAATCGGCATTGCCCTGAGTTTCACCTATATCCTCTTCATGCGGTTCAGCCAGATGTTCGTCTATTCCGGAGCGTTGCCGCCGGCTGTCGCTCTGTGGCTTCCAAACGTGATATTCGGTGTCATAGCCGCCGTCATCTATAACCGGGCTTCTAAATAACTTATTATTTATGTCACAACACACCTTATCCACACTGAAACGCTCCATTGTCGGAGTTCAGTTTATGTTCGTGGCCTTCGGCTCCACGGTTCTTGTTCCTCTTCTGGTCGGATTCGATCCCGCCATCGCTCTGCTCGCCGCCGGTCTGGGCACACTTCTTTTCCACGCAGTCACCGGAGGCAAGGTTCCGATTTATCTGGGCAGCAGCTTTGCGTTCATCGCTCCGATCATCAAGGCCACCGAGCTCTATGGAATGCCGGGAATGTTCTGCGGACTTGTCGCCGTGGGTTTGGTGTACGTCCTTATGAGCTTCCTTGTCAAACTCTTCGGCATCGGCCTCATAAAGAAACTTTTCCCTCCGATTGTCATCGGCCCTGTCATCATCCTGATAGGTCTTTCCCTGGCCGGAACGGGTGTGGATATGGCAAGCAAGAACTGGGTTCTGGCTCTGATTTCCCTGCTTGTCGCGATTGCCTGCTCGTGCTGGGGCAAGGGTATGGTCAAACTCATTCCTGTTGTTTTCGGAGCTGTGGCCGGTTACATAGCCGCCGTGATTTTCTACAGAAGCTCAATGGACTTTTCTGTCGTGGCAGACGCACCTTGGTTCCAGTTGCCTCATTTCTCAAAGATGAGCCTTTCGTGGCAGGCCATTGTCTTTATGGCTCCCGTGGCTATCGCTCCGATCATCGAGCATGTGGGTGATGTCTATGCGATCAGCGAGATCGCGGGCAAGGACTATGTCAAGGATCCCGGGCTGCACCGTACAATGTTCGGCGACGGACTTGCCTGTATGCTTGCGGCATTCCTCGGCGGCGCTCCAGTTACGACATATTCGGAAGTGACAGGCGCGGTTTCGCTCACCAAGGTGACGGATCCTTCCTGTATGCGGATCGCGGCTTTCTCCGCGATTCTGATTTCCCTGGTCGGCAAGGTTGGCGCGGCTATCCAGACCATCCCTACGGCGGTTCTCGGAGGCATTATGCTGCTTCTGTTCGGAAGCATCGCCTCTGTCGGAATCAACAATATGGTGAAGGCGAGGATTGATATGAACAAGACCCGCAACCTGATCATCGCCTCGCTTATCCTCACAATCGGAATCGGCGGCGCTGTCATCAGCTTCGGCAAATTCTCCCTCGCCGGCATCGGTCTCGCCTCAATCGTCGGGGTCATCCTGAACCTTATCATTCCGGACAAGATAGAGGCTGAAGAAGTCAATTCCTGATGAATATGAAAGTGTACCCTATGAATATCGCAGGGTACACTTTCCATTAGTATCTCAAGTTTCGCCTATGCGAAACACCTTATTTCCCGTCACGGCAGTGACGGAGTACACTCCTTCCCCCGAGGGGAGGAATTCAGGGAAGGGGTAACGTGAACAGAACATTCCCGGCCGATGCTCTCCGAACGTGAGGTAAGGCATTTTGTCACAGGTACTTTGTTACTTGCGAAAGTTGAATTAGTATTTCGATATGTTGAATATGAACGCATTGAAGGTCAAGATAGTTAACAAAAGCCAATGGCCTGATCCCGCTTATGCCACCGAGGCTTCGGCGGGAATGGATTTGAGGGCCAACATCACGGAACCTATCGTGCTGAAGCCGCTGGAAAGGGTTCTGGTGCCTACAGGCATATTCATCGAGCTTCCGGTAGGCTACGAGGCACAGGTTCGTCCGCGCAGCGGCCTTGCAACGAAGAAGGGAATCACCGTAATCAACAGTCCCGGTACCGTGGATGCGGATTACCGAGGGGAACTGAAGACCTCATTGGTCAATCTGTCCGATGAACCGTTCGAGATTGTCCCGGGCGAAAGGATTGCACAGATGGTCGTGGCGCGTCACGAGCGTGTCGAGTGGGAGGATGTCGATGAGCTTTCGGAGACAGAGCGCGGTGAAGGCGGATGGGGTAGTACGGGTAAGCGCTAATCGCTTACCCGTACTACCGTACCTTCCACCCCCAGTCCCTTGCGGGACAGCCCCGGTGGGGCATTGGGGAGCGTTCTCCCCAAACCCCTTGCGTCGCTACGCACTGCGTGCGCTTTTCCTTTCCACCCCCAGTCCCTGACGGGACAGCCCCGGTGGGGCATTGGGGAGCGATCTCCCCAAACCCCTTGCGTCGCTACGCTCCTGTATGTTTTTTTATTAATTAATTTTTTTATTTCGGATATGGATGTTCAGAGATTGTATTCGGCGTTTCTGGAGTGCGGACGCGTGACCACGGACAGCCGGGCTGTCGGGGGCGGGGAGTTGTTCTTCGCCTTGAAGGGCGAGAATTTCGACGGCAATGAATATGCCCTCAAGGCTCTTGAGACCGGGGCGCGTTATGCCGTAGTGGAAGAAGGGTCGGAGGCGGCGGACTCGGGAGACTCCCGCGTGATTGCCGTGCCCGACACCCTTGCGGCTCTTCAGGCACTCGCGCGGCATCATAGAGAGAACACTTTTGTGGACGGAAAGCGTTTGACTGTCATCGGGCTGACGGGAACCAACGGCAAGACCACGACCAAAGAACTGATCACAAGAGTCTTGTCGGTAAAGTACAACGTCACGGCCACGCAGGGCAATCTGAACAACGACATCGGTGTCCCTCTGTCTGTCCTGAAAATCAATTCCGGGACGCAGCTTGCCGTCATCGAGATGGGCGCGAACCATCCCGATGACATCGGGAAACTGGTTAAAGTCTGTGAGCCGGACTATGGCCTCATCACGAATGTCGGCAAGGCGCATCTGCTCGGCTTCGGCAACTTTGAGGGGGTCAAGAAGGCCAAAGGGATGCTGTACGACTATATTTCCGAACACGGAGGGAGCATATTCCTGAATGCCGACGATGAGGCTCTGGTAGCGATGGCCGCCGCCCGCAAGGGCCTGAAAGTCATTGAATATGGCATCCGGCATTGGGACGCTATGGTTCTGCCTTCCGATGAAAGACATCCGTTCGTGCGGATGGCCATCCCCGAATCGCCTGACCGCGCGGAAACCCTCCTCGGACTCGAAACCCATCTGGCCGGCTCCTATAATGCCGACAACATATTGGCCGCCATTGCTGTTGGCCTTCATTTCGGAGTCTCCCTCGAAGATGCCATTCAGGCTGTCAGTGAGTATATTCCTAAAAACAACCGCTCACAGTTGGAGAGAACTGAGCGGAACATCCTGATCGAGGATGCCTACAACGCCAACCCGACCAGTATGGCAGCCGCACTTGACAACCTTGCGTCAGTTCAGTCTCCACGTAAGGCGGTCTTGTTGGGGGATATGCGCGAACTCGGCGACGAGTCCGTCTCCGAGCATATTTCGGTCTTGAACAAGCTGGCTTCAATGGATCTGCATCTTGTCTGTCTCGTAGGGGAAGAGTTCCGCAAGGCTCTGGATTCGGTCACTGAACCTGTTCAAGTGACAGGAGTTCACTGGTTTCCGACCTCGGAGGATCTGGCGGTCTGGCTGAAAGAGAACCCGGTCTCGGGTCACACAGTCCTGATTAAGGGTTCCCGGGGCATTCGGATGGAGAAGGTTCTGCCGGAGTTGTAAGGAATCTCCTTCTGTCAAGCAGAAGGGTCAGACCTGTCGCCGGGACTTTGTCGATGCGTGTCTGGATGATGTATCTGGCCAGCATACCGACAAAGTAACCTATTGTCAGTCCGACAATTGCCCCGACAATCACGTCACCGAGATAGTGTTTTCCTACGAATATCCTGCTGGCGGCGACCATTGCGGCCCAGATCAGGGCAAACTTGTAGAACCCGTTGTAGGTGTGTGAGCGGTCGTTCCTGAATCCGATGATCAGGCACATTGCCAGGGCGAAAGCGTTCGCCGCATGCGCCGAGAAGAATCCGAAGAACCCTCCGCGTCCCTCCAGAACATTAAGTCCTCCGAGGAGCATACTGGCGCAGTAGCTCGGCCTCAACCTGTCAACGGAATGCTTCACGATGGTCGATGACTGGTCGCAAAGCGCGAATGCCAGCCCGACTGAACACAGCACCACAAGAGCTTTTTTCCATCCCAGTCTCCTGAACAGGAACCAGACGCATATCGCATACGCCGGAATCCACACAGTCTTGTCCGACATCAGCATCCAGAGCTGGTCGGTGGCCGGTGTGCTGAAACTGTTCAGAAACAGAGTGGTGTCCTGATCGATCCGGTGCAGGAAGCCTATGAGTGAAGAGCTGACCATAGCATATCCTTTAGTTCCTTGATCCCTTCGCCGCTGACAGACGAGATGAACACGTGAGGAATTCCCTTTGGGAGCGTCGGCTCAATCTCTTTCTCTATGTCCTCGTCGATAAGGTCGCATTTGGTGACGGCCAGAATGCGGTCCTTGTCCAGAAGTTCGGGGTTATATTCCTTAAGTTCGTTGAGCAGGGTCTCGTAGCCAGCCTTGATGTCATCCTCTTCAGCTGAGACCATAAAGAGCAGAGCCGAGTTTCTTTCGATGTGGCGGAGGAAGCGTATTCCTATGCCCCTTCCTTCGTGAGCGCCCTCGATGATCCCCGGGATGTCGGCCATCACAAATGATTGGTCGTCATAATATTTGACGATTCCAAGATTCGGCTCCAGAGTAGTGAACGCATAGTTTGCGATTTTCGGCTTTGCCGCCGTGACCGCCGCAAGCAGGGTTGATTTGCCCGCATTCGGGAAGCCCACTAGCCCGACGTCCGCCAGCACCTTGAGTTCAAGGATGAACCATCCTTCCTGTCCCTCTTCTCCAGGTTGAGCGAACCGCGGTGTCTGATTGGTGGCCGTCTTGAAGTTGTCGTTGCCCAGGCCGCCGCGTCCTCCCTTGCAGAGGATCCGCGTTGCCCCCGGTTCCATCATCTCGAACAGGACTTCTCCTGTCTCGGCATCCTTCGCCACAGTCCCCACCGGCACATCCAGAATGATGTCCTCGCCGTTCTTCCCGGTCCTCAGTCCGCCCTCGCCGTGACCCCCGTCCTCGGCTTTGATGTGCTTGCGGTATTTCAAATGGATCAGCGTCCAGAACTGTGGGTTGGCCTTGAGGATGATGTGTCCTCCCCGGCCCCCGTCCCCCCCGTCCGGTCCGCCCTTGGGCACGTACTTGGCCCTGTAAAGGTGCATCGATCCGGCACCTCCGTGTCCCGAGGCGCACCAGATCTTCACATAGTCTATAAAATTGCTCTCTGCCATAAGATTCTACTGACAGCGCAAAGATAGTCATTATTTTCGGTAACTTGAGAATACCGTGCCCTCGTCTTGAGGTCCGTAAGCGTTCACTTCTCCAACCCACTGATTTTCAGTGGGGGATTTTGTAGTTTCG
>CAVCPY010000071.1:0-20293 GCA_963604245.1 Eggerthellaceae bacterium | reverse complement strand
ATGGCCGGAAAGGCCGCGTAAGAAAAAAGAGGAATTATTTTTAAACAGCTTCTAAGTTTCCTAAAACGTAATACCTCTCTTCTTCAGCAGCACACCTTCGCATCAAGGCAGAACGACATCCGTATAACGGATGTATGGGCAGAGCGACAGGCAACAGAATGGCATTGCACCTCACAGGGTTCGAGAAACACAGCTGCTGAAGCCGCCGCATAGGCAAGAACCACAGGCGGCGGCAGGATAAAGTTTTGCAAATCCTTAATACTCAACAGATATGGAAGCGATGAAGATGTCGAGGCAGAAGGACTGCGGGTAAAGCATTTCGTTGGACGAGTTCACGCTGAACTTGATGGCGTCCACATCGCATTTGGAACCCTCCTTCATTTCCCACGCTGTCCAATCCTTGACAATCTTTTTCTCGGCGCTTCTGTAGTCCACCAGATAGAAATCCTCCGCGCAGACTGGAAGATTGTCCTTGTAGAACGTGGCGGTCACCTTCAGGTAATCTCCGTCCGCTATCTGTCCGTCCGCGGCAAGTCTCTCGACATATTTTGTGTTGTTGATGTAAAAACCTGACACTTTGCACGAAGACTTCGTGAAGTAGTCCTTGTACTTGAACTCAATGTCATAAGTCGATGATGATGGGGCATAGACGGCATAGGCCTTGTTGTCAAGGCCGCTTTTTGAGTCGTAAAGGCCGGCGGAAAGACCCGCGGAAGACAACATCTGAAGATTCGCAGGCTCTTCAAGGCTCCCCTTCTTCAAGGAGACCCTCCAGCCACCGATGAAGCCGGAGTTGACATCGTCACAGGAGGTACACAATGCGGAATAATTGTCCAGCATAATGTATTTGGTGTAATAAAGGCTGTCCACTACCGGATAGTTGACAGGATTCTCCACGATGTAGCTGAAAGTGCCCGCCAATGTGTAGCTCATTGTCGAAGGCTTGTTCTCACAGGAGACCGCGGCTAGCAGGATTGCCACCGAGGTGAAAATTTTGATTGAGTTTTTCATAAATGAACACTTGGTTATCTTTACGCCAAAGATACGACATAATTTCAAGAGTGCCAACAATCTACACCCAATAATCAAAAAAACAGGCTGAAAAGGACCATAAGCTGTTTAAACAGCTTCTTACTACCGGTCCGGAAGACTGGTCTTCAACTGTGGATTGCGGTGCTGGTACACGCTCAAGGAAACCGCCAGAAGCAAGGCTACCACGCAGACAGCAACGAACATCACCTCAACCCAGACTGCGCCCGTCTCGCTTACCCCGTTGTCAAGATTGGCGCTCGCAAGGATTCTCCCGGCGAACATCTTGAATGACATAAGCCCAAGGTTCTGCACCCAGTATATTAAGGAATATGCCGTACCCAGCACTTTGTCCGGGACAAGCTTAGGCACGGAAGGCCACATTGCGGCAGGGACCAATGAATAGCCGAAACCAAGAAAGACCATACTGAGGTAGCCGTAGAACGGCACTCCGGACGGTGCGAAGGCCAGCATCAGATGAGCGACAAGCGCCAGGACAGCGCCTGTAAGCATCCAACGTGTGGCGTGCCCGACCTTGTCCAGCAATATTCCGAAAACCGGGGCGAACACTACAGTCGCGAAAGGCAGCATCGAGACCATCCAACCCGCGGCCTCCACGGGAACGTCAAAGCGAGGGATAAGGATTGCCGTGGCGAATTTCTTGAAGGAGACCACACTGCTGTAGAAGAACACGCACAGCAGGGCCAGCATAACGTACTGTCCGTTTTTCAAAAGTTTTACCACATCAGAGAAACGGAACTTGTCCTCTTCCGCAGTGTCCACCTTGTCTTTAAGCCCTTCCTGCCGGTCAAAGCGCGCGTCCAGAGCCACGAACACAGCCCAAAGCACCAACCCGACAATCATCAGGGCAAGCCCAAGAAAAGCCGGTGAAGCCGTATCCGACAAGGTGTACATCTCACCGGCCGCCTTCTCGGTCACCAGTTTGGGCGAGATGACGAGGGCGAATGCCGTTCCGAGTCTGGAGACAGACAACTGTACGCCCATCGCAAATGCCATATTCCCTTTTCTGAACCACTTGGCGATGGCCCGAGTGACAGCCACTCCCGCAATCTCGCTTCCGAGACCGAAAAGCATACAGCCGATGTAGGCGATTGTCAGTGAGACCTTCGGCGGGAGGCCGGACATCAGGGCATAGGTGACAAGCGCGGCTCCGCCCGCCATCATCGTGACGAATATCGACCCCGTGACCCTCACTCCCCATTTGTCCAGCAGCATTCCGCAGACCACCAGTCCGCCGAAAACGCAGAGAACCGAATAGCCGCTTGCGTAGAGACCGTAGTCAGCCGAGTTCCAGCCAAGCTGAAGCATCGACGGGTTCTCGAACAGGTGGGACAGCGTAGAGAACATATCATCGAAATAGTACGATGCGAACATCGGCAGCACGAGGCACGCAAGCGCTATCCAGCACGAATATTTTCTTAAAAAAGTTGTCATACAAGTTCAGTTTAGTAAGCGATAAAAAAGACTTATCGTTAAGTTCGCCACTGGGAGGTGCAGCTTCCCGACGGGTAAAATCTTTCCGTCGTTCCGCCCGGAGTCCCTCAGTTCACTATTTCTGGATGTTCGGGAGTTCGAGGCCGAGGTGGCGCTTGCCATCGAGAACCTTGAGATAAAGGGCTATCAGGAGGGCGGCGACACCGAATCCGGCGAAGATGATGAGCGGGACTGTGTAGTTGTAAGGGATGAAATCCGCTCCGGCGGCTTTTGCGGCGATGACAGCAGGGTTGTCGGCGTTGACGCTCGCAAGCACGCTTCCGATGAGTTTCGGAACGAAGCAGAGGCCGATGTTCTGTACCCAGAATATAAGGCAGTAGGCCGATCCGAGGATCTTCTCGTCGATAATCTTTGGAACAGACGGCCAGAGGGCTGCGGGAACGAGCGCGAAACTGATTCCGAGCACCACGATCGTGGCAAGGGCGACGAACTTGCTGTGGGTAGCAGGCAACGCGAAAGCGAAGACCAAGTGGCAGACAATCAGAAGCAAGGCTCCCCAGATCAGCATTGTCGCACCTTTCCCCTTCGTGTCAAGGAAACGTCCAAGGAACGGTGTGATGATGGCCGCGCCGATCGGGAACCACCGGAATATGTCAGACGCGGTCTTGGCGGAGATTCCGTCAAGATTGCACTGGAGCATATTCGCTCCATACCTTTGGAACGGGAAGATCGCGGAATAATAGAGAACGCACAGAAGGGCGACAACCCAGAAACTCTGCGAAGAGAAAATCTTGCCGAGATCGCCTATCTTGAACTCCTCTTCAGAGGAAGGCTCTTCTGATTTGACTCCCGCTGCGACAAGCTGCCCGTCGAACTTTCTGTCCATTACACTGAACACAATGAAGTTGATCAGACCGATGAGAAGCAGGACTGTACAGAATCCGACAGGGCCCTGCACGCCGCCGAGTTTTGAGGCGAGGATAGGGCTGATTGAGAACACGCAGAAGACACCCACACGGGCAATCGCCATCTCAACCCCCATCGCCATCGCCATCTCTTTGCCTTTGAACCACTTGGCAATCGCCTTTGAGACTGTTGTGCCGGCCATCTCGCAGCCGCAGCCGAAGATCATGAATCCGAGGGCGGCCATTTTTGCGCTGCCGGGCATTGCAGTCCACCAGGTTCCAAGCCACTCGCAGAAAGCCGTCGTCTGAAACCAGTCCGTAATACCTATATATTTAATAGAGGCTCCGATGAACATCATTGAAGCGGACAGGACACCCGTGAAACGAACTCCCATCTTGTCCAGGATGATACCGGCAAGAATCAGGAAACCGCAGACATTGAGGATGTACTCTGCACTGGCATAGGTTCCGAACACATCCGGGTTCCAGCCTCTCTGCTGCTCGATCAGAGCCTGCAACGGCGACATCACATCCACGAACATGTAGCCGAAGAACATCATCAGCGCGATAAGAATGAGGGCGGTCCATCTTGCGGCCGGGGAGTCATTCATCAGTTTTTGGATCTTTTCTGACATTTGATTATTTGTTTATAAAATATTCGTAATGATTGCAAAAATATTCGAACAACCTGCGAATATAAGAAAAATGTCGGAATAAAGTCGTACCTTCGTCCTTATGATTCTTGACAAGATCGATTCTCCTGAAGACCTCAGGAGGCTGAATATAGAGGAACTGCGACCGCTCTGCGGCGAGATCAGGGACTACATCGTCAGATGCTGCGCTGACAATCCGGGACATCTGGCCTCCAGTCTCGGCGCTGTGGAACTAATTGTGGGTCTGCACTATGTGTTTGACACGCCGAAGGATAAACTGGTCTTCGACGTGGGGCATCAGGCTTATGCGCATAAGATTCTCACCGGCAGGAAAGAGGCTTTCAAAAAGAACAGGATGCCGGACGGAATCAGCGGATTCCCGAACAGGGACGAGAGCCGCTACGATGCTTTCGGGGGCGGACACGCATCCACTTCGGTCTCCGCCGCGCTTGGAATGGCAGAGGCCGCCAAGTTATCCGGTACGGGAGAGAAAGTGGTGGCCATGATCGGCGACGGAGCGATGACCGGAGGACTGGCCCTTGAAGGCCTGAACAATGCCGGATGGGAGGACACCGACCTGCTTGTCGTGCTGAACGACAACGATATGGCCATTGACGGCAACAAGGGAGCCTTGCATTCCTACCTGCTGAAACTGACTACTGACCCGGCCTACAACCGCATCAAGACACACATCTGGGACAAACTCGGAGCCGGGAAGTTCAGGAACAGGATTCAATGGTTCGTGCGGAAGACAAAGTCCGGCCTGGTCACGACCTCCGGCGGGGACCTGTTCGAGGCGTTCGGATTCAGGTACTTCGGGCCAATCGACGGGAACGATGTGGTCGAGGTCGTCAAGACCTTGCGCCGCCTCAAGGACATAAAAGGGCCGAAAATCCTGCACACCTGCACCGTCAAGGGCAAAGGTTACGCTCCGGCGGAATCCGACCCGACAACCTGGCACGCTCCCGGAAAGTTCAATGCCGAGACGGGGGAAAGGCCGGCCAAGGAATATCCTGCCGCACGCTATCAGGATGTGTTCGGACAGGTACTTTGCGAGCTGGCGGAGAAAGACCCTGAAGTGGTCGGAATCACCCCGGCTATGGCCACCGGAAGCGGAATGAGCGACTTTGCGGCCCGTTTTCCGGACAGGTTCTTCGACGTGGGCATCGCCGAAGAACACGCCGTGACCTTCGCGGCCGGACTTGCGGCCGGCGGGATGAAGCCATACTGCGTCATCTACTCGTCATTCGCTCAAAGGGCATACGATGAGATCATCCACGACATCGCCCTCCAGAGGCTGAACGTGGTGCTGTGCCTTGACAGGGCGGGGCTGGTCGGCGAAGACGGAGCGACCCATCAAGGAGCGTTCGACCTTGCGTCACTGCGAAGCATCCCGAACACCATCATCGCCGCGCCGAAAGATGAGACACAGCTCAAAAGGCTACTCTACACGGGGCTGAATATGAAAGAAGGCCCATTCGTCATCAGGTACCCCAGAGGTATGGGCGAAGGCACGGACTGGATGAATGCCGCGCCGGAGCCGATGCAATCTGGAAAAGGAGAGAAGCTTGCCGACGGAGAAAAGGTCGCTGTCCTGGCTCTCGGGCCTGTCGCCAACAGGGCTGTGGAGGCGGCCGAAAGGCTGAGGAAAGAGACCGGAACGGGGCCTGCCATATTCAATGTGATATTCCTGAAGCCGTTCGACACGGCGATTCTTGAAGAAGCGGGGCATTTTGGGCGAATCGTGACTTTAGAGGACGGATGCCTGAAAGGCGGCCTCTTCAGCGAGGTAAGTGAATATGTCGCCTCGCGCGGGCTTGACATCGAAGTGAGAGGACTCGGCATCCCGGACAGGTTCATAGGGCAGGATTCGGTGGCAAGGCAAAGAGAGGACTGCGGTCTCACCGCCGAGAGAATATATTCAGAGATAGAGGGCCTTTTCAAAAATAATCGAAAAAGTTTTGGAGAATAAGAATTATTGCCTATCTTTGCAATCCCCTTGCGAAAGGGACATTCATTGAAATATCGCCGATATAGCTCAGTTGGCCAGAGCACGTGATTTGTAATCTCGGGGTCGTGGGTTCGAATCCCTCTATCGGCTCAAACGGCCAAAGGCTATATCAAAGACATATCGGGAGGATCGCATAGCGGCAATTGCGGCGGACTGTAAATCCGCTCCTTCGGGTTCGGTGGTTCGAGTCCACCTCCTCCCACAACATTCGCGGAAGTAGCTCAGTTGGTAGAGCATCAGCCTTCCAAGCTGAGGGTCGCGAGTTCGAACCTCGTTTTCCGCTCTAAAAGTCGTACAGTCGCCGGTGTAGCTCAGGGGTAGAGCGCATCCTTGGTAAGGATGAGGTCATGAGTTCAAATCCCATCACCGGCTCAAACTGCATTATTTAGTTTACTCATTTAAATCATAATATTATGGCAAAAGAAACTTTCCAAAGAACGAAGCCGCACGTTAACATCGGTACAATCGGCCATGTTGACCACGGTAAGACGACTTTGACTGCCGCTATCACCAAGGTTCTCGCCGAGAGAGTCTCCGGTAACGCCGACAAGGTAAAGTCTTTCGATCAGATTGACAATGCTCCTGAAGAGAAGGAGCGTGGTATCACCATCAACTCCGCTCACGTAGAGTACGAGACAGAGAAGCGTCACTATGCCCACGTAGACTGCCCAGGCCACGCTGACTACGTTAAGAATATGGTTACAGGCGCCGCTCAGATGGATGGAGCCATCCTCGTTGTAGCCGCTACCGACGGTCCTATGCCTCAGACCCGTGAGCACATCCTGCTCGCCCGTCAGGTGAACGTACCTAAGATTCTCGTCTTTATGAACAAGGTTGACCTTGTTGACGACGCAGAGATGCTCGACCTCGTCGAGATGGAAATCCGTGACCTTCTCGGATTCTACAAGTTCGATGAGAACTGCCCTATCATCCGCGGCTCCGCCCTCGGCGCCCTCAACGGAGAGAAAGAGTGGGAAGACAAGGTAATGGATCTTATGAACGCGGTTGACGACTACATCCCTCAGCCTGTACGTCAGAACGAGAAGCCGTTCCTTATGCCTATCGAGGACATCTTCTCCATCACAGGCCGCGGCACCGTTGTCACAGGACGTATCGAGACCGGTACAATCCACGTCAACGACCCTGTTGAGCTCGTAGGATTCGGCGACGCCCCTAAGAACACGGTTGTCACCGGCGTCGAGATGTTCCGCAAGCTCCTCGATCAGGGTGAGGCCGGAGACAACGTAGGTCTTCTCCTCCGCGGTATCGACAAGAAGGAAGTCAAGAGAGGTGAGGTTGTGGCCAAGCCAGGCTCCATCACTCCTCACAAGCACTTCAAGGCTCAGATTTACGTCCTCAAGAAGGAAGAGGGTGGACGTCACACTCCATTCCACAACCACTATCGTCCTCAGTTCTTCATCCGTACTCTTGACGTTACCGGTGAGATCACCCTTCCGGAGGGAGTCGAGATGGTTATGCCGGGCGACAACGTTGAGATCGACGTTCAGCTCATCACTCCTGTAGCCCTCAACGAAGGTCTCCAGTTCGCCATCCGCGAAGGTGGACGTACCGTCGGCGCAGGCCAGGTCATCAAGATCGAAGAGTAATTCTTCAACATACAGGACGGATGTCCCCGGATTTCCGTCCTGACCACAGGGGAATAGAACAAGGGTAGTTCAGCGGTCTCCAAAACCGTCGATGTGGGTTCGAATCCTGCTTCCCCTGCAAAATATCAAAGGTTACGATTTGGTAATTGTTTAACAGACATCGTAGAAAGCTTCCAAATTACGAGGTCCATTAAATGCAAAGATGAGAAAGTTCATTAACTATTGCAAAGAGTCCTACGTGGAACTCACCAAGAAGGTCACGTGGCCGACCTGGGAGAAGCTTCAGAGCTCAGCCCTTTTGGTTATGGTCGCGACAGTGATCCTTGCGTTGGTTCTCTTCGTGGTTGACTTCGCTTTCGAGCATCTGATGACGGCGATTTACACATTGTAATTTTTTTGATTACCATGGGTGAAATGAAATGGTATGTCCTTCGGACAGCGGGAAGCAAGGAAAAAAAGGCCAAAGAATATCTTGAGAAAGAGATTGAAAGGTTCGGCCTACAGGATCAGGTTGCACAGGTACTTGTTCCGGTCAAGCGTGAGATTGTTACCAAGAATGGCAAGAGAAGAGTGGTTGAAAAGCCGCTTTATCCGAGTTATGTCCTGATACAAGCCCAGCTTAGTCCGGAATTGGAGTTTATTATCCGCAACGATATTCCTGGAATGTCCGGTTTCCTGACAGAGAAGAAGGTGACAGGGACCAACACCGAGAGAGTTCCGGTGCCGATCAGAGATGAAGAGGCACAGCTGATTCTTGGAAATCAGGATCAGAATGTGGACAATCCTGTTGAGACCGAGGTGAACTTTGAAGTCGGAGAGTCTGTGAAGATAACCGACGGGCCGTTCAGCGGGTTCAACGGAACGGTGGACGCCATCGAGGAAGACAGAAGCAAGCTCAAAGTGGTAGTTGTGATTTTCGGCAGAAAGACTCTGCTGGAACTCAGCTTTACACAAGTAACAAAAGAATAACAAACAATTATGGCAAAAGAAGTTACCGGATTCATCAAGCTCCAGATCAAAGCAGGGGCTGCCAATCCAGCGCCTCCGGTAGGACCGGCTCTCGGTTCCAAAGGCTTGAACATTATGGACTTCTGCAAGCAGTTCAACGCGGCGACCCAACAAAACGCCGGGAAGATTGTGCCTGTAGTCATCACTGTCTATTCAGACAAGTCCTTCACGTTCGAGGTAAAGCAGCCGCCAGTAGCCATCTCCCTCAAGGAAGCGGCCAAAATCCAGAAAGGTTCAGGTGAACCCAACAGAAGGAAGGTTGCGTCCATAACCTGGGATCAGGTCAAGGCGATCGCTGAGGGGAAAATGCCTGACCTCAACGCTTTCACACTCGCATCAGCAATGAAGATGGTCGCGGGTACAGCAAGGAGTATGGGTATCAAAGTCACCGGAAAATTTCCTGAGAACCTTTAATTTTCACGTGCAAAATGAGTAGAATTACAAAAAACCAGAAAGCGGTCGTCGCAAAGTACGACGCTTCAAAGCAGTACACTCTTGCCAAGGCATGTGAAATGCTGAAGGACATCACCTTCACAAAGTTCGACGCTTCGGTTGAGCTTTCCGCCAACCTTGGTGTTGACCCCCGTAAGGCGAACCAGATGATCCGTGGCGTGGTCAGTCTCCCGCACGGAACCGGAAAGGTTGTCAGAGTACTTGTACTCTGTACTCCGGACAAGGAGAACGAGGCAAAGGAAGCAGGTGCGGACTATGTAGGTCTCGACGAATATGTGGAGAAGATCAAAGGCGGCTGGACAGATGTTGATGTCATCATCTGCACCCCGTCCGTAATGGCAAAGGTCGGTGTTCTGGGACGTATCCTCGGCCCGAGAGGACTTATGCCTAACCCTAAGACAGGCACCGTCACGATGGAAGTCGGAAATGCGGTGAAGGATGTCAAGGGCGGCAAGATCGATTTCAAGGTTGACAAGACCGGCATCATACACGCGGCCATCGGCAAGGTTTCATTCACTCCCGCCCAGATCTGCGAGAACGCAACCGCACTCCTGAACGAGATTCTGAAACTCAAGCCACAGACTCTCAAGGGCACATACCTCAAAGGTGCGGCTATCTGCACAACAATGAGCCCTGGTATCAAGTTAGACGTCAAAGCATTCACAAGCGGCAGCTCTGCTGAGTAAAAAAGGATTTCATTATGAAGAAGGAATTAAAAGACCAGATAATTGAAAGCATCTCAGCGCTCCTTAAGCAGTACCCTAACTTCTATGTCGCTGACATCGAGGGTCTGAATGCTGAAAACACAGTCAAACTCCGCCGCGCATGCTTCGAGCAGGGCATAAAACTCACAGTAGTGAAGAACACTCTGTTCGCACACGTGCTTAAGGCATTGGATAACGAGGAGATAAATCAGCTTCTCCCTATCCTTAAGGGCAACACGGCGATTTTGTACACCGAGACTCCTAACGGACCGGCGAAACTCATCAAGAAGTTTCAGAAGGAAATGGGAAAGCCTGAACTGAAAGGCGCCTATGTACAGGAGTGTGCGTTTACCGGAGCTGACAAGCTCGACGAACTCTGCGCAATCAAGTCCAAGGAAGAACTCATTGGAGACATCATCTCCCTCCTTCAGGCTCCAGTGCGCAATGTCATCTCCGCTCTTCAGAACGGTGGCGGCAGCACTATCGCCGGACTCGTCAAGACACTATCGGAAAAAGAAGAAAAATAATAACAAACAATTTAATAATTATCAATTATGGCAGATGTAAAAGCACTTGCAGAGGAGTTGGTTAACCTCACTGTAAAAGATGTTCAGGAACTTGCTAAAGTTCTCAAGGAAGAGTATGGTATTGAGCCTGCGGCAGCTGCGGTAGCAGTAGCCGGACCTGCGGCAGCCGCAGAGGCCGCTCCAGCGGAGCAGACAGAGTTCGATGTAGTCCTCAAGTCAGCCGGTGCGGCTAAACTTCAGGTTATCAAGGCCGTTAAGGAAGCCCTTGGTCTTGGTCTGAAGGAAGCTAAGGATCTTGTTGACGGCGCTCCTAAGACAGTTAAGGAGAAGGCCTCCAAGGCAGAAGCTGAGCAACTGAAGGCTGCCCTCGAAGAGGCAGGCGCCGAAGTTGAGGTTAAATAACCCAGCGTCCCCTGGCGGGAAAATCATCAGGTTTAGAGCCTAGGAAAGGCTCTAAACCTTTTTGTCGTATTAAGTTTTTCTCCATTTCCTAAAGGCAGATCAATGTCAAAAAAGACTAATAACAAGCGAATAATGTTCGCTACATCAAAGATACTGGAATATCCTGACCTTCTGGAAGTTCAGCTGAAATCATTCAGGGATTTCTTCCAGCTGGAGACTACACCGGAGAACAGGAAGAACGAAGGTCTCTTCCAAGTATTTCAGGAAATATTCCCGATCGAAGACACGAGGAACAACTACAAGTTGGATTTCATCGACTATTTCATCGATCCTCCGCAGTATTCGATTGAAGAGTGTCTTGAGAGAGGACTGACATACAATGTTCCTCTGAAGGCAAAACTCCGCCTTTCGTGCACCGATCCTGAGCACGAGGACTTCGACACAAGAGTCCAGGATGTGTACCTCGGCAACATTCCGTATATGACACCGGCCGGCACATTCGTAATCAATGGATCTGAAAGAATCATAGTGTCACAGCTGCACCGCTCGCCCGGAGTGTTCTTCGACCAGAGCATGCACGCCAACGGAACGAAGCTGTATTCAGCCAGAATCATCCCGTTCAAAGGTTCCTGGATTGAGTTCGCCACAGACATCAACAACGTGATGTACGCCTACATCGACCGTAAGAAGAAGTTGCCTGTGACCACATTGCTGCGGGCGATAGGCTTCAACTCCGACAAGGACATCATAGACATATTCGGCCTCGCTGACGAAGTAGAGGTGACAGAGCAGAACCTTATCGAGAACAAGGGCAGGAAACTCGCCGCAAAAGTTCTCAAGACCTGGACCGAGGACTTCGAGGATGAGGACACCGGAGAGGTGATCCCTATCGAGAGAACCATCCCTATCGTGGAAAGAGGCGAGATTCTGGACGATGACACCATCGCCAAAATAGCCGACACGGACGTAAAGACAATTCTTCTCCAGAAGGACGAGGCCAACACCAATGAATATACAATCATATTCAACACACTTCAGAAGGATCCGACCAACACTGAGATCGAAGCTGTAAACTACATCTACAAACAGCTGCGCAATTCTGAACCACCTGATGAGGCGACCGCAAGGGATGTCATCGACAAACTGTTCTTCTCTGAGAAAAGGTATGACCTCGGCAACGTCGGCAGGTTCCGTCTGAACAAGAAACTCGGTCTGACCACTGATCCTGAAATCAGGGTTCTGACAAACACTGACATCATCGAGATCATCAAGTATCTCATCCAGCTGATAAACTCGAAGGCGGCGGTTGACGACATCGACCACTTGAGCAACAGACGCGTGCGCACCGTAGGCGAACAGCTTGCCAACCAGTTCAGCGTAGGCCTTTCAAGGATGGCCAGGACAATCAGGGAAAGAATGAATGTGCGCGACAGCGAACAGTTCAGCCCGATAGATCTGATCAATGCGAAAACCCTGTCATCAGTCATCAACTCGTTCTTCGGAACCAGCCAGCTGTCACAGTTCATGGACCAGACCAACCCTCTGGCGGAGATAACCCACAAGCGCCGTCTGTCGGCCCTTGGCCCAGGCGGTCTTTCAAGAGACAGGGCGGGATTCGAGGTCAGGGACGTGCACTACACGCACTACGGAAGACTCTGCCCTATCGAGTCTCCTGAAGGCCCGAACATCGGACTTATCTCATCCCTTTGCGTTTACGCCAGAATCAATCAGCTGGGATTCATCGAGACCCCTTATCGTGAGGTACAAGACGGAAAGGTTGACCTGACAGACAAAGGATGGCACTATATGACCGCCGAAGAAGAGGAGAACAAACTCGTTTCCCTGGCGAAGGTCAATATGGAGGACGACGGCACAATCAAAGAGGACAGAATCCAATGCCGTCTTGAGGCCGACTTCCCTGTCGTCTCCAAGGAACAGGTTGATTATATGGACGTGGCGCCGAACCAAATGGCGTCGGTGGCAGCCTCACTTATTCCATTCCTTGAGCACGACGATGCGCACCGCGCCTTGATGGGTGCGAATATGATGCGTCAGGCGGTTCCGCTTCTCCGTCCGGAGTCCCCGATAGTGGGAACCGGGCTCGAGGAAAGGGTCTGCCTCGACTCAAGGACACAGTTTGTGGCCGAACGCAAGGGTGAGGTAACATACGTTGACGCTAAGGAGATACGCATCAGGTACGACAGGACAGACGACGAGAAGTTCGTTTCCTTCGCACCGGATGAGACCGTATATACTCTTCCGATTTACAGAAGGACAAACCAGAGCACGACAGTGACCCTGAAACCTATAGTACACAAGGGAGACAAGGTCGAGGCCGGACAGGTACTGACTGAAGGATACGCCACACAGAATGGTGAACTCGCTCTCGGGCGCAACCTGAAAGTGGCATTTATGCCTTGGAAGGGTTATAACTACGAGGACGCCATTGTGCTTTCGGAAGAGATGGTGAAGTGGGACATCCTCACATCGGTGCACGTCGATGAGTTCCTTACCGAAGTGCGCGACACAAAGCGCGGTATGGAGGAACTTACCTCGGATATTCCTAACGTCAGCGAGGACGCCACAAAGGATCTCGACAAGCAGGGAATCATCAGAATCGGAGCCCACATCGAACCTGGCGACATAATGGTCGGCAAGATCACCCCTAAGGGTGAGAGCGATCCGTCACCGGAAGAGAAACTCCTGAAGGCCATCTTCGGAGACAAGGCCGGCGATGTCAAGGACGCCTCACTCAAGGCCAACCCTTCTCTCAGCGGGACAGTCATCAAGACGGCTCTCTACACGAAGGCTGCGAAAGAAGGCAACAGAAGAGCCGCAAAAACTGACCAGAAAGCCCGTCTGGACCTTATACAGGAGGACTTCGACAAGAAAGCCGCAAAACTCTATGCGGATTTCTTCAAGCGTCTGACCGTTCTGACCAAAGGCAAGAAGAGCAATGGAATCTACGATCTCTACGACGCCGAAATCATCGCTAAGGGCAAGGAGATCGGAGTCGAGAAGCTGAAGACTATCGACTTCCAGAACATCAACTCAAGCAACTGGACAACGGACGAGAACACCAACGCCCTCATACAGGAACTCATCAACAACTACTGTCTGACATACAAAGTCGCCGAGGCCGAATGCAAGCGTCAGCAGGACAAGATCAAGGTCGGAGACGAACTTCCTAACGGAGTGATGCAGCTCGCCAAGGTTTACATTGCGAAGAAAAGGAAGATTACTGTCGGCGACAAGATGGCCGGACGTCACGGCAACAAAGGTATCGTGGCGAAGATTGTCCGTCAGGAAGATATGCCGTTCCTTGAGGACGGAACACCTGTGGACATTGTCCTCAACCCTCTTGGAGTGCCTTCACGAATGAACCTCGGCCAGATTTACGAGACGGTTCTCGGATGGGCCGGCGCAAGGCTCGGGCTGAAATTCAGCACCCCTATCTTCGACGGCGCGACAATTGACGAAATCTGTGACTACACCGACAAGGCAGGTGTTCCGAGATACGGAAAGACCCGTCTGAGGGACGGCGGAACAGGAGATTGGTTCGACCAGCCGGCGACCGTAGGCGTGATCTACATGATCAAGCTGGGGCATATGGTTGACGACAAGATGCACGCCCGCTCCATCGGCCCTTATTCACTCATCACCCAGCAGCCTCTCGGCGGTAAGGCACAGTTCGGAGGCCAGCGGTTCGGAGAGATGGAGGTTTGGGCTCTTGAGGCATTCGGCGCCGCCAATGTGCTCCAGGAGATTCTCACCGTCAAATCCGACGACGTGACAGGACGTTCAAAGACTTACGAAGCAATCGTCAAGGGCGACCCTATGCCAAACCCTGGCATTCCGGAATCCCTCAACGTTCTGCTCCACGAGCTCAGGGGACTGGGTCTGAAGGTAACACTGGATTAATTTTCAAGAATATTGACATTCAAGAATATGCCTACTTTCAATAATAAGGAAAACAAAGTGAAGAGCAACTTCTCGACCATCAGCATCTCGCTGGCCTCCCCGGAGGACATCTCGGCGAGATCCTGCGGCGAGGTTCTGAAACCGGAGACGGTCAACTACAGAACCTACAAGCCGGAGAGAGACGGACTCTTCTGCGAAAAAATATTCGGCCCGACCAAGGACTACGAATGCTATTGCGGAAAGTACAAGAGAATCCGTTACCGTGGAATCGTCTGCGACAGATGCGGTGTCGAAGTGACGGAAAAGAAAGTCCGCAGGGAAAGGATGGGGCACATCGCCCTGACCGTTCCGGTGGCTCACATCTGGTACTTCAAATCAGCGCCAAACAAGATCTCCGCACTTCTGGGTCTTCCGGCCAAGAAACTTGAGTCAGTGATCTACTACGAGAAATACGTGGTGGTGAACCCGGGTGACAGCGGCCTGGCAAAGATGGATCTTCTTTCCGAAGACGAGTACCTCGATGTACTCGCAAGACTGCCGGAGAACGACAATCTGCCATTTGACGACCCAAGAAAATTCGTTGCAAAAATGGGTGCGGAGGGCATCTACGACCTTCTCCGCGAGACAGACGTTGAAAGCCTGTCAAAGGAACTCAGGGCGAAGATGCTGAGCGAGACTTCCCAGCAAAGGAAGGCAGAGCATCTCAAGAGATTGAGCGTGGTGAAGTGGTTCATCGAATCCAAGAACATCAACCGTCCGGAATGGATGGTTATGAAGGTCATTCCCGTGATTCCTCCGGACCTTCGCCCGCTCGTTCCGCTTGACGGCGGCCGTTTCGCTACGACCGACCTCAACGACCTCTACAGAAGAGTGATCATCAGGAACAACCGCCTCAAGAAGCTCATCGAGATCAAGGCTCCGGAAGTCATCCTGAGGAATGAGAAGCGTATGCTTCAGGAAGCCGTTGACTCTCTGTTTGACAACTCGAAGAAGTCAAGCGCTGTGAAGAGCGAGTCCAACAGAGCCCTCAAGTCTCTGTCAGACTCTCTGAAAGGCAAGCAGGGACGTTTCCGCCAGAACCTCCTCGGTAAGCGTGTCGATTACTCGGCGCGTTCCGTAATCGTCGTGGGTCCTGAACTGAATATGCACGAGTGCGGTCTGCCTAAGTTTATGGCGGCCGAACTCTACAAGCCGTTCATCATCCGCAAGCTCATCGAAAGAGGAATCGTCAAGACTGTCAAGTCCGCCAAGAAAATCGTTGACAGGAAGGACCCTGTGATCTGGGACATTCTTGAGAACGTGATGAAGGGGCACCCGGTTCTCCTGAACCGCGCCCCGACCTTGCACAGGCTTGGTATTCAGGCATTCCAGCCAAGAATGATCGAAGGCAAGGCCATCCAGCTCCACCCTCTCGCCTGTACGGCCTTCAACGCCGACTTCGATGGTGACCAGATGGCCGTTCACCTCCCGCTCGGCAACGCCGCCGTTATGGAAGCGCAGCTCCTTATGCTCGGCTCGCAGAATATTCTTAATCCGGCCAACGGAACCCCTATCACCGTCCCTTCACAGGATATGGTGCTCGGTCTGTACTACATCACCAAGATCAGACCGGGAGCCAAGGGCGAGGGAATGAACTTCTATGGTCCGGAGGAGGTCATTGTAGCCTATAATGAAAAGGCGATTGACATGCACGCCGAAATCGGAGTAAGACTTCCGGTGGACAAGCAGGATCTTTCCAAAGGCTACGAAATCAAGAAGACCTCGGCCGGCAGGATTATCGTGAACCAATACGTGCCGGACGAGGTGCCATACGTCAATGAGATTCTCGGCAAGAAAGCGCTGAGGAAGATCATCACCGAGGTCATCAAGAGCACCGGCGTGACAAGAACCGCACAGTTCCTCGACGACATCAAAAACCTTGGTTACGACCAGGCGTTCAGGGCCGGTATCTCATTCAACCTTGGAGATGTCATCATCCCTGCGGAGAAGACAAAACTCATCGAAGAGGGCTACAAGGAAGTCGAGAGCATCAAGTCCAACTACGCAATGGGTTTCATCACCAATAACGAGCGTTACAACAAGGTCATCGACCTCTGGACTGCAATCGACAACAAGCTCACGAACATTGTCGAGAAGCAGATTTCGGCAGACCAGCAGGGATTCAACCCTGTCTATATGATGCTTGATTCCGGAGCCCGCGGTTCGACCCAGCAGATCAAGCAGCTCTGCGGAATGCGCGGACTTATGGCAAAGCCTCAGAAGTCAGGAGCGGCCGGAGCCGAAATCATCGAGAACCCTATCATCTCCAACCTTAAGGAGGGTATGACGGTGCTCGAGTACTTCATCTCCACCCACGGCGCCCGTAAAGGTCTTGCCGACACCGCCCTCAAGACCGCCGACGCCGGCTACCTTACCCGCCGTCTCGTCGATGTGTCACACGATGTCATCATCACGGAAGAGGACTGCGGCACCCTCAGGGGACTTATCGCGACAGCCATCAAGAACAAGGACGAGATTGTGGAGTCTCTCGGCGAGAGAATCCTCGGACGTACTTCCGTCCACGACATATTCAATCCGCTCACTGGTGAGCTGATCATCAAGGCCGGTGAGGAAATCCGCGAGGCCACGGCCAACCTGATAGACCATCTGCCTATTGAGCAGGTCGAAATCCGTTCCGTGCTCACGTGCGAGTCCCGCAAGGGTGTCTGTGCGAAGTGCTACGGACGCAACCTTGCGACCAGCAGAATGGTCGAGAAAGGAGAGGTTGTCGGAGTCATCGCGGCGCAATCCATCGGAGAGCCTGGCACCCAGCTTACCCTGCGTACCTTCCACGTCGGAGGTACTGCTTCCAGCACGGCGGCCGACTCTTCAATCGTTGCCAAATACGACGGCAAGCTTGTCTTCGAGGAACTCAGGACAATCCAGAAGATCGGCGAGGACGGGTCTCCTCAGGAGATTGTTGTCAGCCGTATGACCGAGGTCAGCATCATAGACGAGAACACAGGCATCACCTACTCGCATTATGATGTTCCTTACGGCTCCAGGCTGTACTTCAAGGACGGTGACGCCATCAAGAACGGCGACCTGCTCTGCGAATGGGATCCTTACAACGCCATCACAATCGTCGAGACCGCCGGTAAGGTTAAGTTCGACAACCTGATTGATGGTCTCACTTTCCGTGAGGAGGCGGCCGACGAGTTCGCCGTCAACAAGGACAAGGTCATCATCGAGTCCAGAGACAAGACAAAGAACCCGTCAATCCTCATTCTTGACGACGAGGGCAACCAGATCAGGCAATACAACCTTCCTGTAGGCGCGCACCTCATTCCTAACGACGGGGACAGGGTCAACATCGGCGATGTCATCATCAAGATTCCTCGCGCTATCGGTAAGTCAAGCGACATCACCGGTGGTCTTCCGAGAGTCACCGAACTTTTCGAGGCCAGGACACCTTCATCCCCTGCCATTCTCGCCGAGATCAACGGCGAAGTGCTTATGGGCAAGGTCAAGAGAGGAAACCGCGAGATCGTCGTCAAGAACAAGTCGGGGATCGAGAAGCACTACCTTGTTCCTCTTACCAAGCAGATTCTGGTTCAGGAGAACGACTACGTCAAGGCCGGCACAAGGCTTTCCGACGGTGGAATCTCCCCTACCGACATCCTCAACATCCTCGGACCTGTCAAGGCTCAGGACTACATCGTCAACGAGGTTCAGGCGGTTTACCGTCTGCAGGGTGTGAAGATCAACGACAAGCACTTCGAGATTATCGTGCGCCAGATGATGCGCAAGGTTCAGATCACCAACCCTGGCGACACGGAGTTCCTTCAGGAGGAGCTTGTGGACAAGTGGGATTTTATGGACGCCAACGACAACATATTCGGAAAGTACTTTGTCATTGACGCCGGAGATTCTCAGAAGTATCTCGTTGGCGACATCATCGATGCCCGTGACATGAGGAACGAGAACTCCTCGCTCGAAAGACAGGGCAAGAAGATGATGGCCGTACGCGAGGCCAATCCGGCAACTGCGAAGCTCGTGCTTCAGGGAATCACCAGAGCGGCCCTCAGAACCAACAGCTTCATCTCCGCCGCATCCTTCCAGGAGACCACCAAGGTGCTCAGCGAAGCCGCAATCAGGGCGCGCGTCGATCACCTCGAAGGTCTGAAGGAGAATGTCATCTGCGGTCACCTCATTCCGGCCGGCACCGGTCAGAAGGAGTTCCAGGACATTCTGGTCGGCCGCAAGGACGAGTATGAGCAGGAAATGAACGAACTATAGCAGTTCTTCAATGAATATGAAAGGCTGGCTGTGGAAGTGCTTCACAGCCAGCCTTTTTTTGACTATGGCCGCAAAAAAATTCTCCCAGGCGAATTTTGCACGTTACCAAATTACGTCTGGGAGAAATTTATTTGCTGCTGGACGACCACTCGATCCGGTCGTTTCGGCTGGCTCAACGACCATCTTTAGCAGCTGTCGCGTACAATGAGGGTCGGGGCGATAAGACGCTGGACCGGTGGGAGATCCTGTCGCCTGTTCTCGATGATGTCGATCAGGACCTGCGACGCCAGACGGCCGATCTCGGAGAGAGGCTGCTCGATGCGTGTGATGGCGGGGTCAAGGAAATCCAGGAAACCGTTGTTGTCGAAGGAAATGATGCCCACCTGCTCCGGAATCTTGATCCCCAACTCACGGAAAGCGCGGATGGCGCCAAGCAGAATGGTTGAAGAATATGCAAACACAGCGTCATACTTTACCCCTTCACTGAATATTCTCTTGACCTGGTCGTAGCCGTTCTCGACAGAGAATGCGTCACCCACAACGGCATATTCAATGTGCTTGTCGCTGTTGGCATTGATTGCGTCCAGAAAACCTCTGACGCGCTCCCTTGAAGGGGTTGAGTCCTCAACTCCCTGAATCGAGAGGATGTTGCGGCAGCCACGGCTGATGAGATATTCAGTCGCCATATAGCCGCCACTGTGGTTGTCGGTGCAGATGTAGGGCAAGGCTGTACCCTCGAAATAACGGTCAATCAACACCGTAGGGATGCTGTCGGCGATTTCGTCCATCAGTCTGGCAGGATTGCCGACAGGGACCGCGATGATTCCGTCAACGCTTCTGGAGCGGAACATCATAAGGGAATTCCCGAAATCCTGTTCGTTCTCAAGCGAGTCGGCCAGAAGAGTATGGTAGCCGGCGAGGTTCAGATTCTCAATCACCGTGCTGGCAAGTGTGCCGAAGAACGGGTTGTCTATTCCGGGCACCGTCAGCCCGATGGTGTAGGTACGGCTGGTACGAAGCCCCTGCGCAAGAAGATTCGGAGTATAGTTGATTCTTTTTGCCTCCGCCCGGATTATGTCAATGGCTTTCTGGCTGATTCTGGAGTGCTGAGCCTTACCCGACAGAACTCTTGAAACTGTCGAAACTGAATAACCGGTCTGTTCGGAGATTGATTGGATGGTGTTCTTGCGCATAATCAATGTCTGTGACGGCAAAGATAGCCATTTTTAACGATTACCCAACAGTCTCAACCTGGAATCATAAAAAACCTTGCCTCTACATATTATAAGAAGCTGTTTAAAAATGGTTCCCGCATTTTATTATGCGGAATTTTCGAGACA
>CAVCPY010000070.1:3188-6474 GCA_963604245.1 Eggerthellaceae bacterium | reverse complement strand
TCCTTACAAAGGTAATAATTCACAATGGATTTTATAACCGAAAGAGAGGAAGTGCATAATCTTCCCAATCTGCTTGCCGTGCGCGGCGATCTCCTCCTCGCGGCTGGCCTTGCGGTTCGCCTTGAGGAAGTCCTTGACTGTTATGCGGTACTTCGTCTTCATCGCTCTTTACTTGTCCTCCTTCAGCATCCTTCCATATTTCCCGACTTCAATCGGGCAGAGCGAACGGACCTTCTTGCCCTGCGAGAGAGCATAGGCAATCTCCCGCGAGGTGCTCTCTCCGACATAGCCGCCGGGGTTCACGACGAAGATCTCGTCAGCCATATCAATCTTGCTCAGGTGCATCTCGTCCAGCATCTCCTTCGTCATCTCCGTCCAGACCTCAGTGTCGCCGCTGTGCCCGAAGAGCCCGACTGAAATGACGATGTTACCGTCCAATGTCAGGCGCTTCTGCGCCTGACTATATTCGTCCCGGAAGCGTGTGCTTCCGCATAGGGTGATGACTTTGAATCGGCCTTGCATACTATTTCGTCAATGCGTTATACCGCACACGGTAGCCGAGGGCGATGATCATATCGAGGTTATAGAAAGGAATTCCTTTCGTCAGGCCGTCGCTGCCGGTATATATCAGTATCTTGTTGTTGTCTTCCATAACGGCTCTCCTTACTTTCGTGTTTTGCGGGCTATGCCATCGGCTTAATCCGTGACTCGATGAAGTCTATCTCTTCCTTTGAGAGGTTATATTTCCTGTATAACTCCTCGTCTGTCCACGGCTTTGACCAATCCTGAAGAGGGACATATTTATAGACTTCTTTTGTTGCGTGCTGAGTTGTTTTACGTATAGAAACCATAAATCTGAAAAAACGAGTATGGATGTACGAAATGATATTATCGCATTCCTCTTTTGTAAAATTATGATCTATAGGGCTGAATCCAATTATAAGGTATGTTTTTGAACAAACGCTATTGGGCTCACCGTAGAATGGTTTACTCAAGACATTAGGATCTGACCCCGAACCGCCCGCTTCTGGGATATACACCTTATGGAGGGGGATTGTGTTATGTTCTTTTTGGATCTGTTCCTTTGTTACCCAGCCATATCCGGTCGGATCAAGCCGCCGGTTGACATAACACTTGATATTGTGTTCAGTGTCCTTTATGCGTGAATACCCCGTCCAATTAGAATTTAGCGTATTATCTTGTCCAAAGAATGCCTGAGAACTAACATAATCGCTGAAGTTTAAGGTTTTGAAATATTCCCCTTCTTTTGCAGTCACTTTGCTTAAGATTTGCGCTGCCATAGAGTTACGGATAACTATGCCGATACGGCTTTCGTCGAGATACATCTCGCTGACACTTTCCGAATGGTTTATT
Source organism: Eggerthellaceae bacterium (assembly GCA_963604245.1). Lineage (GTDB taxonomy): Bacteria > Bacteroidota > Bacteroidia > Bacteroidales > UBA932 > Cryptobacteroides. The sequence goes on along the minus strand of CAVCPY010000070.1, from coordinate 5,100 downwards.
CTTGTATTGAATAAGCACTTCCCGGTGTAACTGTCAGAAAAAAGGAAATAATTGACCCCACCTTTAATTTCCACGTTATCAAAGCAGTCCGCCGCATTCGGATAATCATATATGCGAAGGAAATGATTATTATACAACATCTCATCAATCCAAGAATCCGGAATAGATTGAGCGCCACGCGTCATCCAACGGCTTGGAGTTATCATTGATATATATTCTGGTTTTAATTCTCTTGCTACATCAATAAAAAGATGATAGAGTGAATTAGAACGGTTAGTACCCTCTCTCATCTGCTGATACGGCGGATTTCCGACTATCGCATTGAATTTCATATTCTCTTCTATATTATTGTTTTTCCAGTAGTTATGACCATCGTGCATCTTGGCAAGAAACATTCCCGATTGGTTGGTTATCTTGTTTATGAGGTCTTCGAAGTAACGGGCGTTGACTTTCGCATCACGGAAACCGCGCAGCGTCCTCTTGGTGATGCTCCGGGCCATCTCGGTCTTGCAGACGATGAAGATGTTGTTCCGGAGAACCTCATCCCAGATCTCATTCTGGGTGGCAAGAGGCACGTCTGTCGGAAGATTGTGCGTGGCGCGGTATCGCTGTAGCTTGAGGGCGAACACGCTGTAGGCCATATAAAGCGGGTACAGACCGGTCTTTGAGTTAATCTCGAGTATTCTCGTATCCGGATCTTTGAACACCTTGGCCGTGACTTCTCCACGGTCAACGAAAGGAGGGTCGAAAGGCTCGGTCTCATTGTCGTCTTCGAAGAACTTCCACCCGCCTATGCAGTCGCCTATGTGCATATTCACCACTCTCCACGGAGTAAGGACCGTCTCTTTGTCCGGGTTACGGAACCAGGTGAAAATCCGCGCTATCTCCTGCACCCTGCGCGCCGGCGGGAGCTGATCGGCTGCACGTACAAGATCCCGGTAGTTCTTGCCTACAGCACGGAACACGTCAGGATCATAGTACGGGATGAATTCTCTGAACAATTCCTTCGTGACCTGTCGAGGCATAAACTCCTCCCACGACTGATCATCGATGAGGTCGGTAAAATTCTCAAGCGTAACTTCCTGCTCGTCTTCCTTAAGTTCCGCACCGTACATAAGAAGCGGAAGCCTGATGGAGATGCCCCTCAGGATGGAGATGGCGCTGTCGGCATTCTTTTTATTTTCCTTGGCTTCCTCCAGCATCCGGCGTTCTTCCTCCGTGAGGGTATATTTCGGTTTCTTCTCGATCTTTTCAAGCTCTCTGTATTGCTCATCGGTCAGGCCCGTCTTGTTCACATCGATATCAGATGTCCGATGGTTGGCCTTAGTGGAGCCGATAATCTTGTGCAGGTTCTGGAACTTTGCGAGTGCCTCCTTGTCCAATGTGCGGAGCATCTCCTGATTGTACAGACGCGGGTCGTCGCAGCCGTTCTTGGTCACACGGCTGATGTAGGCACGCTTGAGCTGCTCCAGCATCGACTCCACGTTATAACCGGTCATCCTCGTGCCGTCATAGCCGATGACAGGACAAAAATTCAGGAACTCCCCGAGACGTACCTTCTCGTCGCTCCCTGCTGTGGTTTTCCGGCTGACTCTTGCGGTGTCGGCAAGCACTTTCAATGCCCTGTCAGGGGCGAAATCGAACACATAGCAGTTTTCCTTGCGTCTCCCGTCACAGGTGGTGTAAGGAGTCTGCACCCTGAATATGGTCTGCATATAGGCTTTCGCATCTGTGTTGTGAGACCCGGACAGCATCATAACCGCCGTCCACGGCCTGACCGAAACCCCTGTCGTCAGCTTGCCGCAAGACAGTGTAATCGTTCTCGTTTCTTCCGGGTTCTTGCCCATAGCTTTCTCTACGAGGGAAAGAGCGTCGTCGTTATCGACTTCCTCATCGCCATCACCGGCCACAT
>CAVCPY010000070.1:0-2303 GCA_963604245.1 Eggerthellaceae bacterium | reverse complement strand
GCGTCTTGCCGAAACGCATTTTCGCGTTCCAAAGCATTATGTGACCCCCGCCGGTAAATTTCCTTACTGTTTTATCGATTGCTTCAAGCTGCTCGGGCCGGAACTCGATTTCTTCCTCTACGGGGACTATTTCACAATTGTCAAGGGCAGTCCTGCCATCTTTTACAGCCTGAATAGCTTTGATGGCGGTCTCGACACTGCATTCGAACCATTCACACCCTTGTCTCTTCTGCGAGAAATCGTGGCGGCGTATACCGGAACGGATCAAGACATCATGTACGGCCTTGTCATTGAAGGCTTGGATGACGCCGCCTCTGATTGACACCGTAAGTTCCGTATAATGAAGAGTATATCGTATCCCGGCAGTCACAGTGTAACTGTCTATCCTTTCCCTTGCGGCTTTGTTGAGCTCGCTGCAGTTCGGCGAAAGGGTGAGATTGGACGCCTCGTCCAAAGTCGTCTCTCCTATCTTGACGCAGCCTCTGTGGTCTGCGTCATTGATGGACATCACGTAGATCAACTTGGCTTTCAGTGTCGAAAAGTATTGCATCGTTATTATGGTAAATTACTGCTTCCTGCTTATCAGGTCCACAAACTTGACCGGCTTTTTCCTGTCCCAGTCCATTATGACGCAATATGTTCCGTTGTGCCTGAACATATCGCCCCTCTCGCACCCTTCGCACTTTTCTGTCTTGACGCTTTCCCCGAAAAGGTCGGCTTCCCGGATTTCTTTATCTGCGCAACTGTTCGGGATGACACCCCTGATGCCGTCCATCTGCCATAGATTCCAGGAGATTATCTCAGCGATTGTCCTCAACTGCATTTTAGCAGGCATCTTGCCGAACTTTGCCTGAAAGTAGTCACGGAATGAGCAGAGCATCGCTTCTCTCGCCAGAACGAGGTTATCTCCCTGCCATTCGAACCCGTAGGTGTTCCGGTAGGCGATTATTGCCCAGAAATACCATTCTTTCTCGTCTTCCACATTCTCGTTTATGACCCTCATCTTTCTGTCGAGAATCCCTATTCTGTCCGCTAAGGCTATATCCTCCCCGGTTATCACATTATAGCGGCTTACGAGATACGGAGCCTCGCCGCAAGCCATCTCAAGTCTGGTGTCCCGGACATAATCCTGCCAAGTTTTGCCTTCCGGGAAGCTGACAGGACTGTTTCCGGTTATCCATCCTCCATCCGTTTCAGTGTTGAACGGACTCTCATCGGTATCGAACCACGCCTTGTCAATCAGATTGTTCTGCCGGTTACATATCCACGCAGCCGTGAATACTTCCGCTTTGTCTCTCGAGCGGTACTCCTGCTCGGCCTTGGACTTGTTCACACGGGGGCGAAGAATAAGACCGTTCTCGCCGGTGATTTCGGGAACGGTTATCTCATCATTCTCTTTATACCCTTCGCCCAGAGGCGCATAGTTGTCCGTCGCCCAGATGATATTGTGGACTTCGTTCTTATCGGACCGCGTGCGGTCCATAAGAAGAATCTCCAAAAGCTTGGGGGCATAATCGTATATCGTGTTTTCCCGTATGTCGGACTTGTCGCTCATTATTGCGGTCTGTTTTCGTTTCAGCTGGAGTTTTTACACTTCCCCCAAATATACCGATTCCATCACCAACCTCAAAATTTATCCCACGAAAACAGCCTCATTTCTTCGACGGATCCGCCTCCGGCAGGCGGAGGCAGGGACGGTTGATTCTCCGCGTATGTATAAAAAAACTGCTTTACGGGATGGCTGTGAAAGAATTGGTACAAAGAAAGAGTCCGACCAAACTTGTAGTCTATGGATGCCGTCTGGATTTTGATCCGGGGGCATAGTCATAGGAACAAACGTGACAGAAGAGTCTTTCAAAGGGGGATTGTCCATATTCAAGCCTATAAGATAATGGATGGAGTTCCTTGGCGCAATAGCTTCAATGCTCGCTCAATGAACAATGAAGAGATGAGATAATACGGGAAGATTCTGAAGAAAGCCTCTACTGCCGTGGAGGGCAAGTGCTTTATTATCTGATAAATGCTGGGATATCCTCCAGCCTTTAATGAGGGTGAGGAGGTGGGTTTATCTGGCGCATAATCAGTGTGTTAACCTCCACGGTCTCCCTTGCGCATCATTATGAGCGGGAAAAGCGACTGCTTTCCAAGGCTTGGGATTCAGCCTGCCCGGCACGGAATATGACTTCGGAAAGATCCCACCGAAGCGCCGTGGCCATCCGGCAAAAGCCAAGGCGGTCAAACAGGAGGGTTAGAAGCTGTTTAAAAATGGTTCCCGCATTTTATTATGCGGAATTTTCGAGACA
>CAVCPY010000069.1:0-3818 GCA_963604245.1 Eggerthellaceae bacterium | reverse complement strand
ATGGCCGGAAAGGCCGCATAAGAAAAAAGAGAAATTATTTTTAAACAGTTTCTAACAACCTTTCAAGAAATGGACATATTTTCAAAAAAACACATCGCTTGCCTGGCCGTCTGCGCCATTCTGGCCTCTTGTTCAAACTCCGGACGCAACGAGTTCCCGACCATCTCCTGGAATGACCGGGAAGCGGCGGCCGTCGCCTTCCTGGGTCTGCATCAGAAAGAAGACGAGTTGAGGAATTCCAGATTGCTCGAAAAGTATTCCCTGTCCTACGGACTTCCGGACATCCCGACAGTGAGCGCAAGCGGTGACGAGTGGTATCTTGTCATCCCCCGCTGGCCGGACTCAAAGGTCGAGGTCGATGGGCTGGAGCTTGACGAGGACTGCCAGATGAAAGAAACCTCCCGGCTCTACGAATCGGACGGGAAGCCGTTCCTTCTGAGGTGCAACATTTCCGACATCTACGGCAACACCGTCATCCACATCACCGGCAGCGATGGAGAGACCCGGGACTACACTCCGACGATGAGTCTGGAGAACGGCCTTCTCACACGTTCCGACTGTGTGCGTGACATCACCGACAGGTTCAGACCGGTGAAACCTCTATCCAGCGTGCACTACGATGTTCACGAATTTCTGGCGGAGGATGTCGGTTTCTCACAGATCAAGGCGTTTGTACGAGACGGGAAGGCGTTCGTCAGCCTGCCGCAAAGAGTCGATGAGTGTCCTGCTGGGGAATATGAAATCGAAGGCCTTTCTGGGAAATGCCGCGGCCTGTTCATCGGGGACATCGGCCAGGACATCAACCCTATCGTCTGCCTTGCAATGGAGAATGGAGGGCTGGAGATTCTCAGCGTGTTCGGCGCAACGCAGAACGGTGACTTCAGGAGCAGCGGTATTCTGGACGGGTTCGAGAACATCGAGGCGTTCCAGGACAGCACAATGGTGGAGATGTTCGATGGAGAGATTGTGGGGGGAGGCTACGTCACGATTTTCGCCTTCGACAGGAACGGCGAAGCCAAGGAGATAGAGCTGTGCCCATCCGGAGGAGCCGAAATCTCATCCCTCTCCACGGGCGAAGACAGCCGGTCCGCCGAGCACAAACTGCTTCTTGAGCCGGACTGGAAGATCCGGTACTCCACAAACCCGTACGAGGGCGACCCTATCGAAGAATACCGCGGCCGGATCCGCCAGCTGAAGGCCGACTTCGACAACTATGTCTTTGAATATTCCTACGAGTTCACCGAGCGCCTGACCATCGGCGGCGACGGCATCGCGAACGAGGAGAAAACCGACCTGAAAGGCTCGTTCAGGATGGTCACCGGCAACAACGGCTATGTTGTCACCCCTCTTTCCGGTCCTCTGACATTCGGTTCCAAGGACGGAGACGGCATCTTCTACGAGTACTCCTTTATGCGCGACACTCCGCACTCCGAAGACGGAGATGACTGGCAATAACCCCTCCCTGCGTCTAAGAAACTGTTTAAAAATAATTTCTCTTTTTTCTTATGCGGCCTTTCAGGCCATTTTCATCTTTCTCATCGGTCACGTAGCTACTGCTACGCTCCCTCTTCAAAAGCCGAAACTGTCTCGAAAATTCCGCATAATAAAATGCGGGAACCATTTTTAAACTGCTTCTAAGACACCTTCAAAAAATGACTTCCAAAGGCCAAGGACCGGAGGGGAATATTCAAAAGCCTACTTGCGGCAGACGGCGTCCGCAATGACCTTCTCGCTGCGCGCGATGAAGTCAGAGAGAGCCTTGCCCTTGAGCAGACCGTTGGAGAGAAGAGCCAGATCAACCACCTGCTTGAGGATGTCGTTGCCGGCGGCATATTCATTCACCACAGCCTCGTGGGCATCTTTTATTGCCTGACGCTCGTCGTTCACGCGTTTTTTCTCGTCCTCAGAGGCGTCCTTGCCCGGCTCGGCGGGAAGTTCCTGCATCGGAGTGATCTTTGACTTGGCCTCGGTGACGATTCCGGCCATTACCGGATTCTCAAGATTGACGGTGATGTTGAACGACTCCGGCATACTCCCGTAGAAGTTCATCCCGCCGCCCATCGCGCTCATCTCACGGTAACGCCTCATAAACTCATTGCGGGTAATGACCACAGGAGCGGCGTTCTCGCCGAGGTTGTCCGCCTCCACGAAGTAGTCGCTGCCTTTAGGCAGAACAGCCTTGAACATAGCGCTGAGGTCATCCTTGTCGGCCTGGGCCATTTCCGGCTTGACCTTCTCGCCCTTAGGGATGAGGTTGTCGATTGTGTCGGAGTCCACACGCGCGAACTTCGTGTCGGAGATCTTCCGCTCCAGCAGGTTGACATAGTGGGCGTCCAGCTCGCAATCCATCAGAAGCACGTCGTAGCCCTTATTCTTCGCCGACTCGATGAAAGCGTACTGCTCGTCGGTGTCGGTGGCGTAAAGGTAAACGACCTTCTTGTCCTTGTCGGTCTGGTTGTCGGAGATGGCCTTGCGGTAGTCCTCAATGGAGAAATACTTGCCGTCCGTGTTCTTCAGAAGGGCGAACTTCATAGCCCTCTCGCAGAACTTCTCGTCGGAGAGCATTCCATATTCTATGAACAACTTGAGATTGTCCCACTTCTTCTCCCAGGCCTCGCGCTCGTTCTTGAATATCTCCTCCAGCCTGTCGGCCACCTTCTTGGTGATGTAGGTCGAAATCTTCTTGACGTTCTCATCGGCCTGAAGATAGCTTCTGGAGACGTTCAGAGGAATGTCCGGAGAGTCGATGACACCGTGGAGAAGCGTCAGGAAGTCAGGCACGATGTTTTCAACGCGGTCCGTGACGAACATCTGGTTGCAGTAGAGCTGGATGTTGTTCTTCTCGATGGCCATCCTGTCCTTGATCTTCGGGAAATAGAGGATTCCGGTGAGGTTGAACGGATAGTCCACGTTCAGATGGATGTAGAACAGAGGATCCTCCTTCATAGGGTAGAGATCCCTGTAGAACTTCATATAGTCCTCCTCTTTGAGTTCGGAAGGCTTGCGGCTCCAGAGCGGCTCAATCTTGTTGATGACATTGTCCTTGTCCGTGTCGACATATTTGCCGTCCTTCCATTCCTGCTCCTTGCCGAAGACGACCGGAACCGGCATAAACTTGCAGTACTTGTCCAGAAGCTGCTGAATCTTGCCCTTCGTGCCGTAGTCCTTGGCAGCCTCGTCATCGAGGTAAAGGGTGATGACCGTGCCCCTGTCGGCCTTCTCGCAAGGTCCCATCTCGAACTCCGGATTGCCCTCGCAACTCCAGACCACGCCCTTCGCACCATCTTTCCAGGAAAGGGACTCGATCGTCACCTTCTTCGCGACCATAAAGGCTGAGTAGAATCCAAGTCCGAAGTGGCCGATGATGTTCTGGTCCTTGTACTTCTGGAGGAACTCTCCGGCCGAGGAGAATGCGATCTGGTTGATGTACCTGTCAATCTCCTCATCGGTCATTCCGATACCGTTATCTATGATTTTCAAGGTCTTGTCCTTCTCGTCAAGCTCGACACTGACCTTGATGTCACCCAACTCGCCCTTGAAGTCGCCGTTGGAGGCGATGGCCTTCATCTTCTGCGAAGCGTCCACCGCATTCGCCACCAGTTCCCTCAGGAATATCTCGTGATCCGAATAAAGAAACTGCTTGATGACCGGGAATATGTTCTCGGTCGTCACTCCAATCTGCCCTTTGTTTGCCATAATATCTTTCCTTTTTAAATTTTACGAATATATTCAGAAGCTGTTTAAAAATAATTCCTCTTTTTTATTACGCGGCCTTTCCGGCCATTTTCATCTTTGTCATCGGTCACGTAGCTACTGCT
>CAVCPY010000068.1:0-4754 GCA_963604245.1 Eggerthellaceae bacterium | reverse complement strand
ATGGCCGGAAAGGCCGCGTAAGAAAAAAGAGGAATTATTTTTAAACAGCTTCTTAGATGAGGGCGGAAGGAGACCATCTTTGTCCGCTCTTTTTTTGTCATCCGCACAGCTTATTCCCTGAATGTGCGTCTTTACGGCGGATGGCATTTCCGGCAGGGCGTGGAGGCATATTCATTCCCTGAATCAATTTTCAAGAAATATGTTGGTTATTCTGCTTTTTATGCTTTAATTTGTAATAAATATTACCACGTAAGCGTTAAAAAAATAAGATAAGTGATGATAAAAAATAAGTTGCTATAGTTTGTGAAGGATTTTTGAGGAGCAATTTGTTTGTTAACAAGGGGTGTGCCGATGGCGCAGAGGCTGATGAACAAATAAATTCAGACCAGAAAGACAAGCAAAAGCACCAAGTTGTTTTTTAGGAATCACTAAACGATAATAGTCTTAAAATAGAAATGCAACATAAGGTTATTGATGCTAAGGATGTTGTGATCAGGTTTGCCGGCGATTCCGGTGACGGTATGCAACTTACCGGAACTTTGTTCGCCAACCTGTCCGCAGTCTATGGTAACGGCCTTTCAACATTCCCGGACTATCCGGCTGAGATCAGAGCCCCGAAAGGGACAGTGGCCGGCGTTTCCGGATTTCAGGTTCACATCGGCAGCCACAAGGTCAACACCCCCGGTGATTTCTGCGATATGCTGGTGGCTATGAACCCCGCGGCTCTCAAGGCGAACGCAAAGTGGCTGAAAAGAAACGCGACAGTGCTCGTGAACGAGGATGCTTTCGATGACTTCGGCCTTGCCAAAGCGGGTTTTACTGGCAATCCTTTCGAGGAACTTCACATCGAGGACAGGAACATCATCGTGGCCCCGATCACCAAACTGACAGAAGAAAGTCTTAAGGACAGCGGACTGGACGTTGTATCTGTCCACAAATGCAGGAATATGTTCACCCTCGGGATAGCCTGCTTCATCTACAACCGTCCGCTGGAATATGTCTATACCTATCTTGAAGGACGTTTCGCCAAGAAGCATCCGGAGATGATCGGACCGAACCGCAAGGTTGTCTGGGACGGCTACAACTATGCGGCCAACATCCAGGCCGTGGCTGACACATACACCATTGTTCCTGACCTTCAGGAAAAGGGGACATACAGGAACATCACCGGCAACCAAGCTTTGGCCTGGGGACTGATCGCAGCTTCGGAGAAATCCGGCCGGCCTCTGTTCTGCGGCTCCTATCCGATAACCCCCGCCACAGCCATCCTAGAGGAACTCGCCATACATAAGAACCTTGGCGTCAAGACAATGCAGACGGAGGACGAGATAGCGGGAATATGCTGCGCCATCGGAGCCTCGTTCGCCGGCAGTCTGGCGGTCACGACAACTTCCGGTCCGGGTCTCTCGCTTAAGTCCGAGGCTCTCGGACTGGCCGTGATGACCGAACTTCCGCTCGTGATTGTGGATGTTCAGCGCGGCGGTCCATGCACCGGTCTGCCGACCAAGACGGAGCAGGCTGACCTCAACGAGGCGCTTTACGGGCGCAACGGGGAAAGTCCTATGGTCGTGATGGCCGCACACTCTCCGGCGCATTGCTTCGACGCCGCGTTCACAGCCGCCAGGATTGCAATGGAGCATATGACCCCTGTCCTGCTTCTTTCCGAAGGCTTTCTCGGGAATGGCTCGGAGCCGTGGAAGATTCCTTCGATGAGTGAATATCCTGTCATCAGGCCCCGTCTTGCCGAGCCTGATGGGGGCAAGTTCCGTCCTTTCGAGAGGGATGCTGTGACTCTTGCCAGAAAATGGGCTCCCGCCGGAACCCCCGGACTGGGACACAGGGTGGGCGGCCTTGAGAAGATGCACGATGGAGTTCTTTCCACAGATCCGGCCAATCACGAGATGATGGTCAGGGAACGTGCGGAGAAAGTCGCGCGTGTTGTGGCGGACATTCCTGACCTTGTGGTTGACGGCCCGGAAACCGGAGATGTACTGCTGGTGGGTTGGGGAGGCACATACGGACATATTCTTTCGGCCACAGAGGAACTCCGCGCCGCCGGGAAGACAGTGAGCCGCGTGCATTTCGATTTCATCGACCCTCTGCCGAAGAACACGGAAAAGGTTCTTTCCGGTTTCCGCAGGATAATTGTCTGCGAGCTCAATCTCGGACAGTTCGCCGGGTATCTAAAGACCCTGTTCCCTCATTTCAACTATTTGAACTGTAATAAGGTTCAGGGACAGACTTTCCTTGTGAGGGAGATTGTGGACGCCGCACTGGCAGAATTATAGGAGAACACGCAATGCCAAAATATTCATTGAAAGATTTCAGGAGCGACCAGGAGGTCAGATGGTGTCCGGGATGCGGGGACTATTCCATCCTCGCAGCTTTCCAGAGAACCCTCCCCCAGATTTGTGAGGAGAAGGGGATAGACAAGGACAAGATTGTGGTCGTGTCAGGCATAGGATGCTCCTCCAGGCTTCCGTACTACGTTGACACCTACGGATTCCACAGCATCCACGGGCGCGCCACGGTGATAGCGACCGGCATCAAGGTCGCCGCTCCGGACCTCTGCGTCTGGCAGGTGAGCGGTGACGGTGATGCGCTGGCCATCGGCGGCAACCATTTCATACACGCCATCCGAAGGAACATCGACATCAACCTTATGCTCTTCAACAACCGCATTTACGGAATGACGAAGGGGCAGTATTCCCCTACATCCAAACTTGGGGCTGTCACCAAGACTTCCCCTTACGGCACGGTCGAGCATCCGTTCAATCCCGGCAGCCTTGTGCTGGGAGCGAAGGGAACATTCTTCGCCCGCGGAATGGACACTGAACTCGCGCTCAATCAGGAGATTATGCTCGCCGCCTCAAGGCACAAAGGCACATCTGTAATGGAGTTCCTGACGAACTGCGTGATATTCAACAACGGGTCACACGCCGAGATTTCCGACAGGGAGCACAAGGCGGACAGGACGCTGGTCCTGCGTGACGGCGGGAAGATGATATTCGGAAAAAACCGTGACAAAGGAATAGCCCTTGACGGCTGGAGGCTGAAGGTCGTGACCATAGGGGAGAATGGCGTCACGGAGGATGACATTCTCACGCACGACAGCCATTCGGACAACCTCGGCCTTCAGACGATGCTCGCCGAAATGAAGTGGCCTGAGTTCCCGGTCGCCCTCGGCGTCATTCGGGATGTACCGGACATCACCTACGACGAGGAGGTCACAAGGCAGGTCGAGAGCGTCAAGGCGAAGGCGGAAATCCGTTGTGTGGAGGAGCTTCTTCACAGCGGCTCTACTTGGGAGATTCAATAAAATACATTCATTATTAACTAATTAATAACACAATTACATTATGAAAACAACTGAAATAATGGCCCGTCTCCAGGCCAAGTACCCTACAGAGAAGGAATATCTCCAGGCTGTACAGGAGGTTCTCGAGTCAATCGAGGAAGTTTACAACCAGCATCCTGAGTTCGAGAAGGCGAAGATCGTCGAGAGACTTGTCGAGCCAGACAGAATCTTCACGTTCCGCGTGACTTGGATTGACGACAACGGTGAGGTTCAGACAAACCTCGGCTACCGCGTCCAGTTCAACAGCGCGATCGGACCTTACAAGGGAGGACTTCGCTTCCACAAGGCTGTCACCCCTTCAATGCTCAAGTTCCTCGGATTCGAGCAGACATTCAAGAACGCCCTCACAACCCTTCCTATGGGCGGAGCCAAGGGAGGATCAGACTTCGACCCTGTCGGAAAGTCCAATGCCGAGATCATGCGTTTCTGCCAGGCCTTTATGCTTGAGCTCTGGCGTTGCATCGGCCCTGATCAGGACATCCCTGCCGGTGATGTCGGCGTCGGCGGACGTGAGATCGGCTTCCTGAACGGAATGTACCAGAAGCTTGCCCGCCAGTACCACACCGGAGTTCTCACCGGAAAGGGCGCTACCTGGGGAGGTTCAATCCTTCGTCCTGAGGCCACCGGTTTCGGAGCCCTCTACTTCACCCAGCATCTTCTCCACAAGGCCGGCAAGGACATCGCGGGTCAGAAGGTCTGCATCTCCGGTTTCGGCAACGTGGCTTGGGGAGCAGTGAAGAAGGCAACCCAGCTCGGTGCCAAGGTTGTCGCGATCTCCGGTCCGGACGGAGTCTGCCATATCCCTGAAGGTATGACCGCTGAAATGAACGACTATATGCTCGATATGCGCGCCTCCAACAGGAATATGGTCGAGGATCTCGCCACCAAGTTCCCTGGACAGGTTCAGTTCACCGCCGGCAAGAAGGCTTGGAGCATCCCTTGCGACATCGCTCTCCCTTGCGCTTTCCAGAACGAACTCAGCGAGGAAGACGCCAAGGAACTCAAGGCCAACGGCTGCTGGTGCTGCTGCGAGGTTTCCAATATGGGTTGCCAGCCTGGAGCCATCCACTTCTTCCAGAACAACGGAGTCCTCTTCGCCCCTGGCAAGGCCGTGAATGCCGGTGGAGTCGCCACATCGGGCCTTGAGATGACCCAGAACGCCGCCCACCTCAGCTGGTCTGCACAGGAAGTTGACGACAAGCTTCACTGGATTATGCAGAGCATCCACGAGCAGTGCGTGAAATACGGCACACGTCCTGACGGCAGCGTTGACTATGTCAAGGGAGCCAACATCGCCGGCTTTATGAAGGTTGCGCAGGCAATGCTTGAGCAGGGAATCATATAAGTGATTCCTAAAAAATAACTTGGTGCTTTTGCTCGTCTTTTTGGTCTGAAT
>CAVCPY010000067.1:0-8477 GCA_963604245.1 Eggerthellaceae bacterium | reverse complement strand
CGACAGCTGGCGGATATACGACAAGAATCTTTGTCCGGTCTATTCCGTTTTCGATAAGGAACTTCTTTGCAATCATTGTAGCGACCACCGTCTTGCCTAATCCTACTACATCTGCCAAGAAAAAGCCATCGTACCTAATGAGTTTCTGGTAGCCTTCGATTACGGCATCCACTTGATAATCATATTTTGTGTAGCCTTCAGGCATATCGAATGCATCGTTGTTGTCAACGGACATAACTCTGTCGGAAAAGTATTCCATCAACATCTTGATGTAGAGGTCATACGGCGTTACATCACCTTTAAGGTAGGTGCGGTTCGTGGCATCTTTGACATCATCGGCGGTTATTTCACATCCCTCAGACTCTTTCCATAACTGTTCGAACTCGTCTTTGGCAAATTTTACATCGTCATACCGGCTCATCTTCACATTGAACTCATATTGGCGGTCATCTGTAACTCCGAGACCGTTGCCAGACAAGTTGCTGGACCCAGTAATAGCCATTCCTTGGGTGTACTGATTGAAGACATCTGGGTATAGTACGTATATCTTTGCGTGGATTTTTTTGGAAGGGTGTGCGCGGAGTTCAAGTTTTCCGTCAATCAAGTCCTGAATCATCTGGAATATTCCGTCCTCTACTTCTTTCCGATAGCCTGATTGTTCGATATCTTTACGAACGAGGTCAAGGCAATCTTTTTTTACATCGTCTTCTGCACCGAAGAACATTTTTCCACGGTTTACAGCTTGGACTATGTATTTGTCGACATCTATTCCGATGAGTATGCGAACCTTGTCAATGCTATTCAGAAACGGCCGTAGCGAGAAGTACCCCGATGCCCGTAAAAAACCTACAACTGCATCGAGATTGCGGATGCTGGCATTGTGCTCCAGCAGCCCTTCAAATTCTTTTATCAAGGTGTTCCCGCCTCTATTGGTGAAGAAGTTGGAATGACCGTTTATGCCTGTTTCAGAAACTTCCATTTTTGAGTCTTTATAGTCTTTGTGATATTAACACGGATAATTGTCACAAAATTAGCGAAAATATCGGAATATATGAGGCGGGAAGTGGGATTCTCTCTGCATTATCCATCAATAACGATTAACATTTGCTATATTTGTCTGAAATAAGCAATCCACATAATTATGGCGAATTTTCTATTCTACAAGTACCGGTTCGAGCCGACCGGTGAAAGGACGTTGTTCTCTGCCGAGGACGGGACGAGGGTCTCAAGCGAACGTCTCAACGGGAAGCTGGAAGAACTGATTGGGCAAAGAGCCGGGGAGAGTGAGCCGGTGCTGAATCTTTACTGTGTCAAGACCGACAGGAACGGCGTGAAGTCTCCGGAGTTGTACACGAATGAGATTAAGCGGTTTGACGGCGGGGTGGCCTTGCTGGAGGTGCGGAACAACAAGTTCAAGAAGGTTATGCCGAGGGATAAGAATGAGTCGGTGGATGTGGAGCATTGTCCGGTGTGTCGGGCGATCGTTGACACTCGTCCGGGGTCGATGGCGATTCTGGTTCAGCAGAAGAGGGAGGCTTTCGGCAATGCGGATGAGGTGGTGGGGCTTATCGTGGATTATTGTGCCAGGGAGTTGAAGGTGGCCGAGCTTGACTGGAAGATGGTGTTTGAGAAGCGGTTGTGCAAGGGGTCGATTTGGGATATTGTGAAGTCCCGCACCGACGGAGGGCAGGACAGGGTGAAGTGCCTTTGCGTGAAGATTGACGGGAGGAGGGCGAATGAGGAGAATGAAGTGGATAAGGCTTTGCAGCTTGTGCTTGAGAGGCTGGCGGCTCCGGAGGGGGAGCTGAGGCTGATGTCGGATGATCCGGAGCGCAGGATTCTGGATGATACGAAGGAGGATGTGAGGAATACGGTGGATATGCTCATCGAGAATAAGTACAGGATGAGAATCGGTTTCGAGAGGTCGGGTTCGGTGGAGTACGGGCGTGATGCGGAGGCTGTGTATGGGATTGCTGATGAGTATTGCGATGAGTTCGAGAAGGGGACGGTGCTGATAGGAGGGAAGTATAATCTTAAGGATTGGCTTGATATGCTGATTCCGGAGGATGAGTCGCATACTTACATAAAGTCTGAAAAGAGGAAGCGTAATGGAAGAAGGGCGAGAGCATAGGGCTCTGGAGTCGCCGCTGGCGGTGTTTGTCCGGAGGGGGTGGCTTGACTGGGAGCAGAGAATCACGTTTATGCAGGTGGATGAGAGTGAGTTCCTGCTTTATCTTGTGTGGGCTTTGGATGCTGTCAAGGAGCAGGATGAAGGGATAAACGGGAGTCTGTGGAAAAGGGTGTTCGACGGCATACGTAAAAGGTCACTGAACCGTCATTTCAATACTCCTAAAGATGATCTTGAGTATGTCACGAATCTGGTCTGTGCCTGCCTCCTGTATTGTTATGGGTTTACATTGACAGGGTCTGATGTCAATAGACGCATCTTCTCTGAGATAGTGAACGGGTTTGGGGAGCATTGGCCTGCGGTGCGGGTGATCAGGAGTGAGGTCGAGAGAACTCAGAGGCCAAAGGGGCTGAAAGAGTGGATGGTGGCATATATGAAGGATGACGAGTATTTTACGCTGTCTGATGTGGTCGAGTGGGATGATGGGGAGGCCTCAGTGTTACGTGATGTTGCAGGAAGCCGAAATCCGGTCGTCAATCTCACGATAAACAACAATATAGAAAGGTTTGAGAATCAGAGCGGGGCGGTGTTCAATGATAATTCTACGACTCAAATATTAACGGAATATGGCGAAGATAGGAAACTTTTACAATGAGGCGGGAGCAGTGTTCAATGACAATTCCCGGACGTTGAATGTTCAGCAGAATAATATTCAGGCGCAAGACAAGGTGGATGAGGAGGATTCGTTCGATGAGGAGGATGTGGTCCTGATCAACAGGTCCGACAATCTTTCAAAGATTGATTTGTTCCGGGTTATCATTTCTCTGTACCAATACGGAGCGTTCAAGACTGCGGACGGTAAGAAGTTGACGAAAAAGAGAGTATTCAAGGCTTTTGAGAAGATGCTGGGGGAAAATTTCGGCAATTATGAGAATGACATTTCGGGCGGGAGTAATAAGAAGGGTGAAGTGACGATATTCAAAGAACTTGAGGCGGCATTCGCCAGAAGTGAAGATAACAAGCTTAACAAATAGCAATCGGGCGAGATGATGTGTCTCGCCCTTGTGTGTTATTTGAGTTTGCGGTATTTGCCGTAGGCGATGTTTTCGAGCTGTCCTTCTTCGCACCATTTTTTGATGTTGCGTTCGATGGATTTGGGGTTGAGGCCCATCGAGGCGGCGAGTTCGCAGTAGGTCTTGCGGTCGAATTCGTCGGGGAGGGCTTCGAGGTATTTCATCTGCTGGGTCTGTCTTTGCGCTGCGGTGGAGACGGGGGCCGGGGAGAGAGGTGACGAGAGTGTCCGGAAGACGCGTTCGTCGTGGCGGATGATGACTGCGGCAATGGTCTTGGCCGTGGCGTAGTCGGTGTCGGTGCAGGTGAGGGACTGGCTGAAACTGCCGTCTTCCATTATGCGCAGGGCCGAGAGTATCATCGCTATGCGGAAGGTGATGACTCCGAGGCGGCGGACTGTGGCGATGAAGTCGTCTCCGCAGGAGGCGGCGTATTGGAGCTGCCAGCTGTCGAAGAGGGCGTTGAAGTCGGTTTCTTGTCCGGGGGTGAGGCTGAAACGGATGTCGGTCTGGAGTCCGGCGAGTATGGAGTGGAAGTCTCGGTATTCTTTTCCCCAGGCGGAGAACTGGTCTTCGAGCGGGTCGTCCTGCGAGTCGGCGAAGACGTCGTTCCAGATGAGCCGGGTGTCGAGGCAGTAGAAGATGAAGCGGCTGAATAGGCCGTTCTCCGCGTCGGTGATGAGGTTGAGAATCTGGCGTGGGGTGCCGGTGAGGACTGTGGAGAGGCGTGGGGATTTGATGCTGACATATTCGCGGTCTTTGCGGCGGATGTAGGAGATGTTTTCGTGGTGGAATGCTTTGCGGAAGCCGTCGGAGTAGTTGCCGTAGTCGGAGCTGAATGTGTTGGCGAGTGTGTCGCCTTCGGTCTCGAACATAAGTCCTGTGCCGTCGTTGTCGCCGAGTACCTGGTAGACGGCTGTGGCGGAGGAGTTGGCGGGGATGAAGAGCATACGCATCGGCGGCTCTTCCGGTTTTTCCATATTCACTTTCTTTTTGCCTGCGGCGTTGTATTCGGCGAGGCGGTGTTTGTAGTCCATCATTTCGGCTTCGTTGAGGTTTCTGAGTTCGTCATGGATGGGTTCCACAAGGAAGCGGCAGAGGTTGAGCCGTCCTTTGCCGGAGGAGGCTCTGGCGGTGACGAAGAGGAAGATGTTGGGGTAGACTGTCTTGCGGTCGTAGATGCCTTTTATGTGCGGCATACAGGCGGAGAGGACGGTGAGTGAGCCGAGGATGAGGATGTCTGCGTCCTGTGGGGAGTTGCCGGCAGCGGCGATCTGTTTGAGGAAGTCGGGCAGATGCGGCGCGATTTCCTGGCTGAATGTGGGCAGCGGTTCGGTGGGGATTTCCGCAGTTTCCGCAACATCTGCACTTTCCGCAACTGGGTGTGCTGCGGATTTGGCGGAATCTGCGGAAAGTGCGGAATGTGCCGAAGTGATGATTGAGATTCCGGCTTCTTTTGCTTTCTGAAAGAATGATTTGACGGTTATTCCCGTGCCGTGGGCGCGGAGGCATTTGTCGTATTGGGAGTCGCATTCTGCTTCGTTGTAGTCGGGGTTTAGGCGGCTGATGCGATGGTAGTGGCTTCTGCCGTTCTCTCCGAGTGCGTCGCTGAGGGCGAAGCCTATGTCCCGCCAATTGTCGTAGCCCTGCGTTATGTCTGCGTGGGCTGATTCGATGCGCTGCGTTATGGTCTCAATGTCGTCGTAGATAGTGGATTGCGATGTGTTTCCTTGGGTGTCGCTTGAAGTGGTGGGTGAGGATGGCTGCGCTTCTTGCAGCCAGTCCTCGGCTATGAATTTGTTTTTAGTCATCTTTATCTGAATAAGGGGTTGATGTAGGCTTCGGGGTCGTGGGGCAGGAAACAGGCTCGGGAGATGTCCTTGCCTGACGGGTCTGCCTTGATTCCGTAGGTTTTGTGGATGTAGTTCGCGACTGCCCGGAAGAAGTCGGAGTGGGAGGCGGTGCCTCGCTGGATTTCGATCACCCATTTGAGGCCGTCACCGGAGGGACTTCGGAAGAGCAGGGCTGTGGTGAAGTACTCGTCTTCAAGGAGTCTCGCGGAGAGTGCGGGAACGTCCGGAAGGTGGTCGAAGTCTATGCAGAGCAGGCCGGAGACGGATTGCACGGCATCGTTGCTTCTTGTGCTGAATTCTCCGCTGAATGTGGCGTAGGCAAAGTTGGCTGCCTTGTAGATGCGGGCTTTCTTCTTGTCGGAGATCGCCCGGAGGGCGGTGGTCTGCGGCTTTGCGTAGGGGCCGACTATGTAGTTGTGGGCATCGAGGAGGGTGATGCTCCGGTAAGGGCGGGTGTTGGTAATCGGAGCTTTGAAGAACGAGAATTTCGGACCTTTGGAGATCGGTTCTGACGAGGGTTTGCCGTACTGGTTGTTTTCTCCGTCCAGATTGAGGTGCATTTCCCTGTTCAGAGTCTCAAGCAGTTCCTGTCCTTCTTGATGGTAGTGGAGGGCGGCGAAGTCAAGCGCGTCTCCGTCCGGGATTGCTCCCGAGAGGTCGTGGTGAAAGGCTGTCTCGTCGGAGAGCCGTGCTTCGGGGTCGTTCTTGGCGAAGCGGATGTGCAGGGTTTGAGACCCGCAGGAGAAAGGGTTGCGGCAGATGCCGCAGTCCCTTCCTGTCACTTTGATGACTGTCTCGCCTGGGTAGTGGAGCCTGAGGATGTGGGCGTAGATGTCAACTCCCCATAGGGTGTGCCGGAGCAGTGTGGGTCTGTCAATCGTCTTTTCCATAGCGTTCGCGGATGTTGAACATTACATAGTTGCTTCGGAGAACCTTTTCGATGTCCTGACGGAGGTACCAGATTTTGTTGCCGATTTTGGTGTAGGGGATTGTGCCGTTGGAGCGGAGGGTCTGGAGTGTGCGCTGGCTGATGTGCAGCTTCTGCATCACGTCCTGCCCGTCAATCCAGTCTTCAAGGAAGGCTCTTTCGCTGAGGCGCTCTATCTGCGCGTCGGTGAGGTCGTCGAGGCTGATGAGTTTGCGCCGGAGGAGTTCCGCCTGTATGAACGGGCATTGGCGGAGCACTTTTCCGAATCCGTCTTTGGGGTCGGCGGCCATCGCCACCATTATGTCCCCGATGCTTCTTGGCTTGCTCATTTCGCTGTCCTCCTGTGGTTTATGAAGTTGATGGCTTCGGTTTCCATCTCTTCGTCTGTCTTCTGACGGCCGGCATTGAGCCAGTTCTCGATTTCCTGACGCTTGAAGATGAGTTTCTTGCCTTTCTTGTAGTAGGGGATGAGTCCGCCTCTTACCCAGCCGTAGATGGTGGGTGCGGCAGGGTGTTCGGGATGGAACTGTTGGAGTTCTTTCAGTGTCATCCACGGGTTGGAGTTGTCGTCCTTTGCGTTCTTCTGTCCGGATTCGACAAGGGTCTTGAGGCTTCTGACCTCGTCTGCCAGTGTCGCTATGACATCCGGCAGGTCTTCAAATTTGTATGCTGACATAAAATTCTGTTTTTATGTCGCGAGTCGTTTCCTTTCTTTGGCGCCTTATATAAAGAGAAAGCCCACGACTGATTAATTCGTGGGCAAATATGACGGAATATCATCGGTCGATTCCTATACTACATTATGTAGTACAGGACGATTTTCTGATATTTCTCGCTATTCTTTGATTTTTATGATTTCGGAGGCCTGTTTTTTCTTTTCGTTGACGAGGTCGGCGTAGATCTGAGTGGTGGAGACGTTCTTGTGGGTGAGCATCTTGGAGACGGTGTAGATGTCCATTCCTCCGGCGATGAGCAGGGTGGCGTAGGTGTGGCGGAAGCAGTGGAAGGTGATGTATTTGTCGATTCCGGCGGATTTCACCCAGTGTTTGAGACGTCCGTTCACAAGCTGACGGGTGAGTCCTTTGAAGACTTTGCCTTCGGACGGACTGCCGCAGAGTTCGAGAGCCTGGGCGCTGATGGGGATGGTGGCTTCGGTGTCGGTCTTTTCGGTTTTGATGCGGATGCATTTGCCTCCTGACGGGTAGTCCTGGATGTGGTGCCATTCGAGCTGGAGTATGTCGCTGAGGCGAAGGCCGGTGAGGCAGGAGAAGAGAGCTGCGGATTTAAGGACGGGATAGTCGCAAGTGGTGGCCGCAAGTCTCTGGAGTTCTTCTTGTGTGAGATATTCGCGCTTGGTTTCCTGGGTCTCTATCTTGTCGAGGTAGTCGTTGACATTCTCTTTCAGGTAGCCTTCCTTGAATGCTATGGCGAGGAACGCCCGGAAGGTGCTCCAGTAGCCTGCGGCTGAGTTTTGGGAGAGTTTGAGGCGGGTGCTCTTGATTCGGGTCGTGGTGCTGAGGTAGTCGCGGAATTTGTTGCAGAAATCGACTGTGAGTTCGTCGAAGCTGCATTTGCCGATGCAATAAATAGAACTTTTTGAACATCAATTGATTAGGTATTTAGCGGTACAAATGAGGTACGGAAACCTAATCGGCACTGAATGTAATCCGTTGGAAACTAACTATTCCAGTCGTGAGTTTCAACATTCAAATTTAGTCATTTTTCGATACATTTCAAGTTTTCGGCGGAACTTTTTGAAGATGTTTCTTAGAACCTCAGAGAAGACGATTTGACTTCTGATGCATCCGTCCGTTTTTAAAATGGCGGTGCGGAGGTTCTCTGCGTCAACTCCTATAGATTATATCGTAGAACCTGTCGATTATTACGATGACTCCTGCATAGAACAGGAAAATCAGAGACAGGATACTGATAACGGCGATGCAGATTTGCACTGCTTCGAGAACAATCTCACCGAATGTCTCCGGTTTCTGCCTGTCATTATCCGCTGTGGCGACTGCCTGGTAGTTGTACTGCTGGACATATGTCTGCGCCTGAGGATTGGCCGGAACGGCGGCTTCCCGAATGGCTACAGAATCACAGGCCATCGTAGTGCTTATCGCCGGAGCATCGAATCTGTGTCGGGCCGAAGATGTCTCCGCGCAACTGATTGAGAGCAGGACTGCTGATGCGAATAGCGCCAAGAATATTTTTCTCATTTATTTTCTGTTTTAGCAAGTAATGTGTGAATACCTGCGGTTGAACTTTTAAAAAAAAATACCCCGGTCAGCAACTGACTGACTGCCGGCCGGGGCAAATGACAGGGGAGTACTCAGGCTATGCTCCGAGCTTCGCGGAGGCGAACATGTCGCCGGACTTCTCGCCGGTGGCGGTGTTGACGTAGAAGTACTTGAAGAACACCTTCGGCGCTCCTGCGCTGACCGCTCCGTGTACCGCCTCGTAGTCGGCCTTGATGTCGTAGTCCTCGGCGGCGATGGTCC
>CAVCPY010000066.1:0-22937 GCA_963604245.1 Eggerthellaceae bacterium | reverse complement strand
CCCTCCGGCATATCCTTCAAGGAAGGAGAATAATCCGAAATCAAACCGCCCTTCAGATCTATGAAAGGACTGACGGATTTGTTCAGGAAACTGTACCTCAACTGGACGAATGTAGGAACAAGAACCGACTTCACATTCGAAGGAGTGTTGAACCGCTGGTCCTTTATTCCGATTCCCACTCCGGCGAACAGCCCGGGAAGAATATTGTACCCTGACGAAACATTAGCATATTCTCCGGCGAAACCATCATTGAAAAGAATCCCCGCCTCAACGTTTCCCGCGAAGCCACGGTTGAAACTTGGATTTTTGTTCTCCTGAGCGGATGACAACACCGTGCCGGCGAATACTGTCGCACAACACAATAATAATTTGAGTTTCATTGCTTATTAATAGTTATAACTAATTTCTGTCCCTTGAATTTCGTTATCTCGAACCGTAAGCCCAAAAAACTTTTGATGTATAACGTGGAACTTGGCATCAGAATAGCCAGGGCCTTGAGAATAACCACCAAAAGGAACTCTGAAGTTCATCTCAATTTTATTGGTATTCTTTTTAATACAAAGATTAGGGAAAAATGTAATTGCTTGTTTGGTCAAGTGATCTATATATCTTACAGCATCAACATTATATTCAGCGACAGTCTTATCCACACTAGCCCACGTTAGCGTTTGCAGGTAATATGCTAAGTTATGATCCCCAACGCCATAATTTTTTACAGTATATGATTTGTTGCCAAATTTAATAGTACAGATGTCTCCTTGAGAAGTTGTCAAACTTGAAGGTAATGATTCAAAAACAGAAAGTTCAATAATTCCTGCTTCCATATCTCCCTTTATTTTGTCCCAGTATCCAAGAGCTCGTTTTTTCATTGTCTTCGTCTTAAGACCTGTGTCTGTGGCAATCCCATAATCTTGATGATATATCTTTGTATCATTGCAATGTTTTCCTGTAGAGAAATACTGTTTTTGGTGACCCGATTCTGGGATTGTAAATTTTGCTCCCCAATTCTCTCTCCATAAACCATTCTCTTGCCACCTGAACCTTGTATCATCAGAAGTAGATGTGATTGAAAGACGCTGAAGACCTCCCGTATAAGGGCCATCATTAGAACGCGTAAAGATATCACTGACATTTTCTTCATCAATGACACCAAATGTATCATAAAGATAAATTCCTTCATATCCATCCACTTTGTAGAATTTATCATTAGATAACGGCTCATAAAATCCTCTTGATTTGCACAAAGAAGGAAGTTCTTCATTTTCTGACAGATCACGTATTATGTCGGACTTTTCATAAGGACCATACAATATGCCATAGTGGGATACGTGCAGTAGATTATTGTCAAATACGAGTTCTCCATCTGGATTAAGCAGCGAGCCAAAAGCATCACTTAAGATTGCATAAGGTTGATCATCATACCCTTGTTCCTCCATTACGGTTTCAAGATAAGATACAAATCCATCATCAGACCTGGTTTTAATGGAATAGTTATCCATAGCTGATACTACTTCCTCAGGAGAAGAGAATTGACGAAGTTCTTTCTCTTGAAATGCAGGGATTGATGGTTCCTCTGAGACATCAGATAAATCACTGATCGTCTCACTTGTACACGCTGTGAAGACGGCCATCATAATGATAGCCATTCGTTTGAATTGTTTAATTGATAACATAGTTGATTACTGATTAAAAAACATAAGATTACTGTTTCTGAATAGCGGTTATATAGAAAACTCACCTATGAATTGCTTTCCATTTTGTAAAGTGAACGTTATTACATAGTCACCATAATCTCCTGAAATCGGTAGTACAATTGATCCGACTTTACTATTAATTGTGTAATAGTTGTACTCTCCGGATGATAGATTCTGGATGGAGATTTCAACTTCTCCTACATCTCTTATAAAGCGCACCAACACAAAAGCAAGTCCCGCATTATAGTTAGCCTCAAAAGGGACGAAGGCTTTAGAATGTGGCCTGTGCTCGAAACTATGTTCAGCTGGGATTATCACTATCGACTCTTCGTCGTTTGTTGCATAAACATTACCTGAATAAACAGATGTCGATAACAGTAACTGAAGCAGGCAAACTGCGTTTAATAAAAATTTTAAATACATATTGATGCGTTTTTACCGCACAAAGTTCGGAACTATAGTCCGATTACAGAGCAAAAATAACCTAACAATGATTATCGGGAAATAGGCTCTACAATGCGCCACAAACGTTATTAGGCAAAATGAGTTAGACAAAATCCAACACAAAGCAACAATAAACCGCTATTAGTCAATTACTTATACCAAAACACGCTTTATATCATCAGGAAATATTAATCAAAAACGCTAATAATCAAACAATTAACACCAACGCTAAAAGAAAAGAAGGTAACGTTCTTTGTCCGTTGAACCGATTTGACGAATCTTTTCCTTCAATCGAGCTTTTCTCATATAGACCGCATCCTTGCTGGGTAGGTTAAAAATTTTAAGTATCAAAACGGCATCGAACTGAGCGACAACACAACTGAACAACCGAATGTCCGCTTCACACAAATCGGCATATTCTTGCCTGAATTTTATCATCACATTGTTATAGGTCCTGTTTAATTCTGACTCAAACTCAAGCTGACCTACGTTGTCGTTTGAATTAATTCCTGATACTATTCTATATATCCTTCCATATACCTCTGATTGTATTGATTTTGAATCTTTCTTTTTTGAGTCACAGAAAATCTCAGCGAACTCCGACATCCACCGGCACTGGCTTTTGTATAATTTCAGATAATCAGTTTGAATAACCGAAATATCCTTAAGCATTTTCTCCTTAGACTTGTCGCTTTCGGCCAACCTGTTTTCAGAGGCCTCATTTAACAGCACTAATTTTATGCGTTCTCTCTCTGCCTTTAAGTATCTTTTATACAACAATATAGAGATAATCACTATCATAATGATGGAAATGATTACTACTATCGCTGTCCAAAAGCGCTGAATCAGCATACTCTGCTCCCTTTCTGAACTAAGCAGTCTATAATAGTTTCTCTGGGCCAATGCAGAGGATTGAGACTGTATCCTCATAGTTTCAGCATCGTATCCCTTCAAAGATTCCAGAAGCAAAGTATAGGCTCCTGAATCATCTCCCTCCAATCTCATTACCTGACTAAGGCAATACCGATAAACTGGGATAGAACTCATTCCCTGCCCATCAAGTTTGGAGAAAATTTCCTTTGATTCCTTCATTCTACCAATTTTAGCCAAGGCATAAGCATAAACACACTCATCATTAACTTGTAGATGACTACTATCCTCAAACAACTCCATTGATCTTTCAAACATCGACACGGCCTTCTCATAATTAGAATAAGGACAGATTGTCAGCATACGACCATAAGTGGCCATCGCATCCGCCTTGAGATCCGTCGGAAATGACTCATCAGCAACAATGTTTTTGAAAAGAGAGTCCGCCTCAGACCAAGCAAGGCTGCTGACAGAATCATTAGCCTTACCCAACACCATCATACAAGAATAGCGATGCTCTCCGGCCTTATTAAAACAAGACTCAGCCTTACTATAGTACTGACGGCTTTCAGTAAAATTCTTTGTCTGCGAATATGAATACGCTATCTCCGAGTAGGCAAAACCAAGCATCCGCATATCGCTGACCTCATCTGAATATTCCAACGCTCTGGACAGAGTCGCCACCGCCTTGTCATACTCTCGGGCATTTACCTGCATTCGCCCAAAGTAAAACAACGCCTTGAGCCGGTCATCCTGAGAGCCGTGACGCTCGTAATATTTTACGGCTGGCATTATGATGCGAGCATCCGTGGTCTCAACATAGTTCCTGTCAAGGGCCATCGAATAGAGTAACGAATATCTCGCTTTCTGGGATCTGCCGTACAAAGCGGTAGTGTCAACCGATTCCAACACCGCCAATGCACTGTCGGGCTTGGTCCACATCAATTCATCCGCTTGGGACAGCGCACGGTTTACCTCCTTGTCCGCACAAGATGACAACATCAAAGCACACAGCAGAATAACGATGAAATCTATTCCTGCCAGATTCCTGTTAATGGTAGTTGTATTATTCATTGCCTATGACCATCTTTATGTGTTGCAAATATATGCAATATTCACAGACCTACCATCACGGTCACTGAATATGTGGTTCGGTAGGCTCATCAACAATAGTTTGGCAGACCCTCCAACACCATCGAAATGCCGTGGCACTTAAGTCACAGATAATAGCCAAAATAAGTGATCTCATAACGCTGATTATCGCACCACAATATCGCTTATTATATTGACAGACAACATATTATCTGTCACGAAAGATTTCCGTTAGAATCTGGTACCCGCGTGGACCTGTCGTGGAAATCATCGCAGATAGAAGGCAACACTTATTCGCTCTTGGAAACGGAGAGATTGCTGAGGGACAAGCAGACTGCTTCGGGCAAAACCAAGGAAGAGGCCATCATGCTCCTAAACCATAAGGATGCGCTCGACTATGTGCTGGACGTGCCAGACTATCTGAAAGAAATTTCCGTGCATAGAATAGAGGACATCCATTCCATACTGACAAAGAAACTTGGAGTGGACCGCAACATTCGCCACCGTCGTGTGGGTATAACTGGCACGAACTATCGTCCGCTCGACAATGAATTTCAAATCCGCGAGGCTCTTGAGGACACCTGCACCCTAATCAACGGAAAGGAAAATGTATTTGAGAAAGCCATCCTTGCATTGGTGCTTTTGTCTTATATACAGGCATTCACCGACGGCAACAAGCGGACAGCACGCATAACAAGCAATGCAATTCTCATTGCCAACGGCTATTGCCCCATTTCTTTCCGCACTGTCGATTCCCTTGATTATAAGAAAGCTATACTCCTGTTCTATGAGCAAAACAACATCGCAGCATTCAAGAAAATCTTCATCGACCAGTTCTTGTTTGCCGTAAAAACATATTTCTAAACAACTTAAATACTTATACAGGGGCATATTAGAAGAAGTTGCTTTTTATCAACATCTTACAAATATTATGATATCAATGCTAATATAAGTTCCTTTTCCTCATTTCTAACCATCATACTCCAGACTTGCTAGAACTCCTTACTCCACCGAACCGATGGCATTATGGGCATTATACTCAACTGTTTCCACTTGCCTCCTTCATTGAAAATAATATATGCATTATGCCTGTTCAGCAGATTGAATATTGAGAAAGACAATGATGAAGTCCTTCCTTTTCTATGAGTCTCAATCGTATAGGCAACATCTATCCTAAAGTAGTCCTTCATTCTCCAAGCGTTTATGTCCGTCATCTCATACCGATTATAATTCAATTCGGTAAACTCATCTGGAAATGAGCTGACACCTTGGCGCTGATTCCAATATGGCATTGATATACCCTGATAGGAAGAAGCATAAACAGTCGCCATATTCCCGGACGAATATGCCAACACACTATTAACATACATTTCCCTCCGAGAGCCTTTACCGGTTCTTCGTCTTGACACAAGATATTTAGCCTGAATATTAAGAATATGCCTCCGATCAAATTTGAAAGGGAATTCTTTGCCATTATTGATCTCAGAATATTGTCTGGTAGTTTTTGACAATGTGTATGCCAGTGTTCCATTAAACTTGTCTGAGATGTAGGACGCTGACAATTCCGCACCAAAAGACTTACCCTCTCCGACAACAACCTCATCCTCCCAAGTGTCATCACTTAGCCTGAACATATTCGCAGATGATTTGTAGCGGACAAGGTTATTCATTTTTCTATAATATCCCCCCATTGTCAGATGCAACTCCGATCCAGAAAAACGATTGCGAGTAAAAAACCCGAGATAACCTTGCTTCGTCACTTCCTCCGGAAAGTTGTCATCCGCTGGGATATCAATATCCAACGCCCACCCTGTTGGGAGTCCTTCCAAAACATGGTGGTACTGAGCAAGTTTGTCAAAAGTCGCCTCCACACCGCATCTATCGGACAACGTATAGTCAACCTTGGTTCTTATGTCAAAATCATCTCTCATCCTTGAACTGTTCTTTGCCAAATTATTGCGAAGTCCCAAAGAGACATCCAACCTTGGAACAGTCAAAAAGATGTCAAAAAAAGAGGAGTATGTCTTCAATGAATAACACCCGTTGGATCCAACATTGGACAATGACGATTGTTCCAGCCTGTTCATCGGTCTGAAAATTTTACCCTCTCCAACCAAACCTCCATCAATTTTCAAATGATCATTTAATCGCCAGTTCAATTCGCTCTGCACGGCAAAACTCGACTCTTTGTTGCCAAGAACTATCTCTGAGGTTTTTGTGTGATTATTGCGATTATAATAGATTTGTCCCTCTTCTGATTTTGATGACACATAATAAAGCTTCGTAACCAACTTTAACTTTTCAGCAAAAATTGAATTCCACTGACCTTTAACAGCAAATGTATTCCAACCCAAATAACTTTTGTCATCATCATTGAAAAATGAGAACCTATCATTCGATGCAAACAGCATTAAGTCAACAGAGTTTGATTTATTGATATTCCAATCCGACAGGACACACACATCGTAGATGTTGCCCGACATTCCAGCGTTGCCATTATCGTCATTCGAAACAGCTTTCATAATCAGTTGACCGACAAACAGTGCTGGAGAAAAACGCAATGCCGCCTGGACTCCAAACTTCCCATTAGAAGAAGGAAGCGAGACATAAGCTCCTGTCATATATGGAGAAACCGAGACACTTCTTTTAACTGATAAAGCCGACGATCTCTTGGTTCTTATGTCAATTATGGATGAAGACACATCTCCATATCTGGCACTGATTCCTCCTGGGCTAAAAGAGGTACTAGCGATAATATCAGGAGAAAAAATTGAAAACAACCCTATCAGATGACTTGTACCATTCATCGGGACACCATTGAATTCAATCCTGTTTCCACCATTGTATGCCCCCCTTACAAACAGCCCTAAAGTCCCATCTAGACCTTGAGCCACCCCTGGCAGACTTGATATATGTCGAATTGCGTCCGGTTCCCCGATGACAGAAATTGTATTGAATGACTGCTTTGGTGTGTAAATGTGATTGTTCCCTCGATTATTCGCCGAATACGAAGCGGTAACCTTGGCACTGTCAAGAGCGACAATTTGTCCGTCATTATTTTGAGAGCGTAGGACTATTTGGGGTATGAAGATTAGTGCAGCAATCGACAACAGAAGATGAATATTCCTATTCATAAGCACCTGGCAGATCAAATCGGGTACATTGGATGATGTGGTCTGAATATGCTCCGAATATTCCCAAACCTCCTTTGATGTTGCAATAGACGGAACTTTCATCAAGCCATTGAGTCGGATCTTCGAAATTTTGATGTGACATCATCTTCATAAGGCTAGTCTTCAAATACTTATCATACTCATCAGAGACACTCCTGAACACCACTACACTCTGTATGAATAATCCTTCTAAATAGAAATCGAGAAGACTTGAATTTTCCGACAAAACCCTTATGTAACAAAGATGCTCCCTTGTGTTGCCAGGTTCTCCGGAATCAAAAAACATCAGATTATCAGATGCATTAAAATTGTCCGCATCCGGATGTGATGTCCCTATAAATTCCACCAATTGATCTGATGCCGAAATCGAAGGGTTCAACATCAAAGTGTCAATATCCTGTTTAAAATGAAACATCCAAAACGGATTATCAGCACGTTCCTGAACAAAAAACCGCTTGAACAAAGTCCCTTTTGAACAATCTGGAAACACCTTGACATCTTTGGGAAAAGTCGTTTCCGCATAAATATCCTCAAAGCCGTCCACAGAAACGTTCAGTTCATATTTTGTTTCTGGCTCAGGGGTAAAATCCAGCGACCATTTTCCATAGCCAAACTTTTGAAATTTTCCTACGACCAAACCTTTGGAAGATAATGTCGCAACCGCATTTTCAACCTCTTTAAAAAACATATCCCCCTTTTGAGCATTATGCGTCAAATAGAGATACTGGATCGAATCTGACGACAACAAGCAATTGACTACGATTCTATCCTTTCTGACATTTTCAACCTTAATTTCCTCGACACAGGAGGTCAAGGACATTAATAAAGCAATAGCGACTATCCTGAGCCTCATCAAAATCACCTACTTTAGGATCACGGTCGCCGTCGTGTCCCTCATTACCTTTCCATTCCTCATTTCCACCTCAACCGCGAATCTCGACTTGTGACCGGCAAGGCCATCACATCCCTTGAGCTGAATAAACATAGTTGCAGTGATCATAGGTCTGAAAGACAAGTACTTCTCAAGAGGCATTTCTTTCCCAACCTCTCCAACCAAGCGCTTATCATAAGATATGATAAAGTCCTGATAATTACCGGCACGCCAGATGTTCACCCGGTCATAACTGACAGGTTCGAGCGTTTCTCCTTCCACGATAGGCGTAAGCCTTATTCCTACGACTTCCTCAGTACGGTACTCGACATCAAGCATAACGGTTCTTGTCTGCACGTAAGACGGCAATCCTTCCAGATACTGCATAATTTGTCTTTCTATATCGTAGTCGTGAGTACTTGTCTCATCATTCTCAAACCGATAAATTCTACCAGTCAGCTTCCTTGGTCCAACGTCAACTCTGATAAGATAGTCTGATGTGGAAATACTCTCTCCCTCCAACTCTTTTTCATAAAAAATATCTTTTACCGACTCATCCTTTTTAGGAAGTATATACCTTTCAAAATTCCGAGCCGTAACCGATTCGCAGACTCTTGGTACGCAATTGTAATGTGTCTCTTCGGTAAAATCATACACATCTTTCCTGCAAGAGAATAGGCTTACCGCCAAAACAACAAGCAATAATAGTTTACCTTTCATCCGTACTACTGTTTTTGGGTGAAATTATGAAATATCGTTCTCTTATACAAATAATCATTTCCTCTCGCCTCCCAAGAGGCAGAATAAGGATAATACTCTCCATAGTTTTCGGGACCGCCATCCCATCCCCAATTCATCAGTAAATATTCTGTTTTTGAATATGTACTCTCCACAACCTTCATTCCCTTGTATATTTCAGGATATTCCGCCTCAGCTTCTGGAATTGTATAAATGAGGTCGCCAATACCAGTATTTGGAATAAAACCAGGAGTCAATGCCGGATTGATGTATATCCACTGATATGTCTGAGCGTATTTATACGTTCTTTCCCTTAAGCCGTCGATTATCCAAGCGTGACCACTTTTATAAACATAATAATCAAATGGCCAAACACCTTTTTTATCTCTATCGGCATATGCTGTTATCATTACCGGTTTTCCTTGTTTAAGGTTTGATTTAACCAAAGAATAATCGTAATCTTCCTTCTCACAATGTAATCCATAGAAAGTAAAGCTTTCTGGCACAAACTCAGAATTACCCGTACCGTCCGGTGAATATTTAAGGTTGATTCGATAACCTATTTCGGCCATCAGATCACGGACATAATCAGTGTTGTCATCTGTGTGCGACAAGGCCATCAAATCCCATCTTGGAGAATCTTCAATGTAATCGCTACGTGAAAAATTTATAGAAAAGTTATCGTTATCAAGATACTCTCCGGTAAGAGAGATATTATGGAATAAACCTGATGGTTTCCCTAAAAAGTAATGGTAATAGTATAGCATCTGTGCCATTGCAACTGCTTGGCATCCAGTAGGGCAGTTAACCAATAATCCATCTTTATTATATCCAATGGGAAATCCATTATTCCACGGATCAAGCTGTCCCCATTTTGTTCTTGTGAGACGAGGAACAACATCTTCTACTATGACATCAGTTCGAACTCTTCCCAAAGGTCTTTTCACCCAATAACACACACCCTCAACACTTGTATCAATTTCGACTTGCCCCCTGGTCAAAGGTGTTGATAATTTGCCCTGAGATGATGCGACATTCTCAAAGAAATTCCAAAAAGATAAATTATGTTCGTCATAGTCAGTTCTATTATCCTTTTTTATTTGAAAAATCATATTGGATAGCTCATCAAGCCATATTCTGTTCTTCACGTCTTCCGCTTCTATTGAAGTAATGTGTCCAACAGTGTTATAGCCAAGTATCGGTTCCGTTCTTTTATCACCGGAGATCACCATCCAACCATCTGAATAGTTACAAATAAAGAGCAAAGTATCCTTCCCTTTTGTGACAGGAATCATTTCTATAAGGTTCTTGTCTTTAACCGTTTGTTCGGCAATGATTCTGGCAACACATTGTGGCACATCATAAATTGTCTCTTTATCCGCAACATTTCTGTCAGTTTTAAGGTAATCGTCATACTTATTGCAAGAAAAAACTATCAAACTAAATGATAGTAATACTATAATTTTTCTCATAATAGAATTTGTTGTCATTAACCAAATTCGTCACTAAAGCTTTCGGAGGAGATTGTTCATATTGACTTCCTTGTCGATGATTCCGCGGAGTTCTGCGATCGGGACCCTTTTCTGCTCCATTGTGTCGCGCTCGCGGATGGTGACGCAGTTGTCGCCAAGCGAGTCGTGATCCACGGTCACGCAGAACGGAGTGCCGATGGCGTCCTGGCGGCGGTAACGCTTGCCGATCGAGTCCTTCGGGTCGTACTGGCAGTTGAAATCGAACTTGAGCTCGTTCATAACCTCCTGAGCCTTTTCAGGAAGACCGTCCTTGTTGATGAGAGGCAGCACGGCGACCTTCACAGGAGCCAGCGGGGCAGGAATGCCCAACACCACACGAGTCTCCCCACCCTCGAGCTTCTCTACTTTGTAGGCGTGGCTGAGCACCGCAAGGAACATTCTGTCCACACCGATGGAAGTCTCCACGCAGTAAGGAACGTAACTCTCGTTGGTCTCCGGATCAAAGTACTGGATCTTCTTTCCTGACAGTCTCTGATGGTTTCCGAGGTCGAAGTCAGTACGGGAGTGGATTCCCTCCAGCTCCTTGAAACCGAACGGGAAGTTGAACTCGATGTCAGTGGCGGCGTTGGCGTAGTGAGCCAGTTTCTCGTGGTCGTGGAAGCGGTAGTTCTCGGCTCCCATCCCGAGGCTGACGTGCCATTTCATACGGTTCTCCTTCCATTTCCTGAACCACTCCATTTCGGTGCCAGGGCGACAGAAGAACTCCATCTCCATCTGCTCGAACTCTCTCATTCTGAATATGAACTGTCTTGCCACAATCTCGTTCCTGAAGGCCTTTCCGATCTGGGCTATTCCGAACGGAACCTTCATACGGCCCGTCTTCTGGACATTGAGATATTCAATGAATATTCCCTGCGCCGTCTCCGGCCGGAGGTAGATCCTGTCGTCCGCATCGCCGGTGTTGCTGATCTGGGTGGAGAACATCAGATTGAACTGACGCACGTCAGTCCAGTTGGCGGTGCCGGAGATAGGGTCAACAATGCCGCAGTCGAGGATAATCTGCTTGTACTCCTTAAGGTCATTGGCCTCCTCGGCGGCAAGGTAACGCTTGTGAACCTCATCGTACTTCGCCTTCTCCCTGAGGATGTTAGGGTTAGTGGCTCGGAACTGCTCCTCGTTGAAAGCCTCGCCGAACTTCCTGCGCCCCTTTTCGACCTCCTTGTTCATCTTCTCCTCAATCTTGCCGAGATAGTCCTCGATAAGGTTGTCGGCGCGGTATCTCTTCTTGGAATCCTTGTTGTCGATGAGAGGATCGTTGAACGCTGCCACGTGACCGGAGGCGACCCAAGTCTTAGGATGCATAAACACGCAGGAGTCGATGCCGACGATGTTCTCGTTCAGCCTCGTCATTGCGTTCCACCAGTATTGCTTGATGTTGT
Organism: Eggerthellaceae bacterium; assembly: GCA_963604245.1. GTDB lineage: Bacteria > Bacteroidota > Bacteroidia > Bacteroidales > UBA932 > Cryptobacteroides. The sequence continues at coordinate 11,144 of CAVCPY010000066.1, read as the reverse complement.
TCTTCAGTTCGACGCCCATCTGGCCGTAGTCATAGACAGCCGCCAGACCGTCATAAATCTCACTTGACGGGAATATGAACCCGTACTCCTTGCAATGTGCCACCAGCACCTTAAACAGTTCGTCCTGTGTCATAGTATTGTGTACTTTAATAATTATCAAAGTCCTAAACAATGATTAAAAACTTACAAATATACACATTTTCACGTAAGAATCATCGCACAGGAAACCCTTTGCTTTTTGTCAACTTCGCATACCTCAACTTTGACGATTCCGCCCTTCTCGACGGCTTTGAGGAATCCAAGGTGGAGGATTGGCTGGACGATGGTGTACAATTGCTACCAGCTTCTGCTTTTGGACGAAGTCCAGAATCTGTCCGCCGGGAATAAGGGCGAGACCGCCTCAAGGATTAGTCCCCCCTGCTACCGCAAATATAAGGATTTGGACGGATTTCGAAACAGAAATTCAAGATAAGTTGGTAAGTTTTTGTGAAGGATTTTTGCGGAGCAATTTGTTTGTGAAGAAGGAGTGTGCCGGTGGCACAGAGGCTGATGAACAAATAAATTCAGACCAAAAAGACGAGCAAAAGCACCAAGTTATTTTTTAGGAATCACTTAAGTTTCGCATATGCGAAACACCTCATCTCCCGTCACGGCAGTGACGGAGCAAGTCCCTCCCCCTCGGGGGAGGGATTTAGGGAGGGGGTAACGCGAACCGAGCATTCTCGGTCGATGCACTCTGAACGTGAGATAAGGCACTTTGTCACAGGTACTTTGTTACTTGCGAAAGTTGAATTAAAATAAGATTTAGACAACGAAAGAGTCTATCCGCCGGCCAGTTCCTTGTATTGCTTAAGGAGCAGGGCGACGCAGGAGGACTCGGTGGTGGACTTGACCTCCATCCCGTAGGCGGCCATCACGGCGCGGTCGTTGTCCTGGTGGGCGCGGCGCAAGTCCGGAGGCATTGTCACCTCGTCGTAAAGGTCGGCCAGCGAACTGTCCGGGTATCTCGCACGGGCGTCGAGGATGGCCTGGGCCGTCTGCTCTATGCGGGCTTTCTGCTCGGCGGTAGGCTGGGGCCAGGGGAAGTTGTTGTACACGATGTCCTTGCTGTAGCGGTAGTCGCTCTTCAAGCGACCGCACACCGCCCGCATCCAGGCCATATGGACATTGGAAGTCAGGACTCCGAAATGGTAGAGCGTGGCGGAGGGGATGAGATGCACGGCATCGCTGGCAAGCGTCCCCTTAGGTATGAAGCCCATTGGCACGTATCTGCGCCTCTCGGAAGAAACTCTCGGCACTATGATGGAGTCACCGTCGGGCATATTCTCCACGTGGAAACGGGTAGGCCTGTCTGCCAGCTTTCGAGTGCCTGCGCTTGTACTTTCCAACCGCACTTTTCTCACATTCTCCACCCGTTCATAGCAGAGCGGCATCTCCTTGATTTCCTTTGGAGTGCAGTCGCCGAGCCATAGGCAATAGCGCGGCTTCCGGTGGATGAATTCCTCCGAGCCGTACCAGGGATGGAACAAGGTGGCGGACTTCGGCTCCCGCCGGACGAATTCCTCCATCTCCTCCTTCTCGAAGAGATAGTTGCCTCCGTCTATCGGTTTGTTGCCTATGCCTATCTGGGGCACGTCGCACAGCGGCTTGCTCCTGCTGTATATAAATGTGTCGGGCGCATCTATCAGATAGGCGTTGATGTGGCCCGCCTCCTTCGCCTGCCCGTTGTCGAAGAGATACTTTTCCTGATGCTCTACATACGAGAATCCGATGACCACCACGTGGACGTGGGCTTTGAGGCTCGCCTCGCTGTCCCAGCGGAAGGTGCGGTGGGCGAAACGGATGCGGATGCCTTCGGCGAAGAGCGGTTGCCAGAGGTTTGCCACCTGTTCGCCCTGCGAGATGGAGTTGGTGGAGACGAGAGCCGCCTCCACGTGGGTGCCTTTCATATAGTCGGCGGCACGCTTGTACCAAGCCCCAACGTAGTCGATGTTGCCCACGTTCTTCCATTTCTCCCCGAAGACGGCTGCCATATCGGCCTTCTGGCTCTCGCTCATCAGTCGGGCGCCCACAAACGGCGGATTGCCCATTATGTAGTTCAGCTCGCCGGCCGGCACGACCTCGCCCCAGTCGAGCCTCAGGGCGTTGCCCTCCACAATATTGTGATAGGCCTTGAGCGGCAGAAAATCCAGATTGATGCGCAGCAGCCTCTCCGTCTCGGCCATCATCTGCGCCTCGGCTATCCAGAGGGCGGTCGTGGCGGTGGAGACGGCGAAGTCGTTGATTTCTATGCCGTAGAACTGATGGATATCGACCTTGATGGGATTGAAGAGGTCATTGATGATCAATGTCGCCTCATTCTCCAGCCGCCGGAGCGACAGATAGGTCTCCGTGAGGAAATTGCCGCTGCCGCAGGCGGGGTCGAGGAATCTGAGCGAAGCGAGCTTGTCCTGGTATTCGCGGGCCATCTGGATGCGCTTCTTTTCCACAGGCTCGGCTTTTATCGCGGCGAGTTCAGCCTTGAGATCGTCCAGAAACAGCGGGTCTATGACCTTGTGGATGTTCTCGATGCTGGTGTAGTGCATTCCGCCGCTACGGCGGGTCTCGGGGTTGAGGGTGCTCTCGAAGACGGCCCCGAATATCGTAGGGCTTATCCGGCTCCAGTCGAAATCGTCGCTGGCGTGCTTGAGCAGAAGCTCGGCGAGCTTGTCATTGAAGCGCGGTATCTCAATGTCCCTGTCGGCGAAGAGGCCGCCGTTGCAGTACGGGAAGGCCTTGAGGCTGTCGTCCATATACGGGTCGCGCCTGTCCGTCGGAGTGTCCAGTACCTCGAACAGCTCGATGAGGCCACGGCGCATCTCTCCCTGTCCCGGCTTGAAGCGAGAGAGGTAATCGTGGAACATACAGCGCTTCTCCCCGAAGAGTCCAGCATCCTCCGCATAGAGGCAGAACACCAGTCGCACGCACAGGATGTTGAGGCTCCTCAACGTGTGAGGGTCATCGGGGTTGATGTATTGCTTCAGCAGCTCTTCGTAGATTTCGCCTATGATCTCTCCGGCCTGCAGGGAGACCTCCATCTCCTTCTTGAGGTGCTCGCTGCCGGTGTCCACGAGGAACTGCAGGCGGTAATATTCCCTCTCAAGATTCTCCAGCTCAATGATTTCCGGCTCTCCCTGCGGATTCTCCATATCATAGACGTAGAACTGCCTGAAGTTGCAGACAAGCGTCCAGCGCGGCCGGCGCGAGTACGGCAATTCCGCAGCATAGCGTTTGGCCTGCTGGAACGGGGTCAGGACGCTGCCGTCGGACTGCCTTATGCCTTTGCTCAAATCCTTGTCTATGGACTTCTGCTCAATCAGAACGTGCGTCGGGTCGATGTAGGCGTCGATGAAACTGGTGCTGCTGAGCTTGACCTGGTTCTCGAACGATATGACGTCATACGGACGCTCCACCCCGAAAACCGTCTGGAGCAGTTCCAGCCAGAATGACTGGCTCTCGCCTTTTTCATATCCTTTTCCGGCCCAACGCTCTGAAAATGCCTTGGCGGCTATAGTTTGCTGATTCTTAGTCATTGTGTTTGTTCGCATCCATTATCCGAGGATATTTGCAACCCTCTGTTCGAGTGTCTTGCTGTTGTAGATAGGAAGAATAGAAAGAACCTTCTGCTTGCCCCAAAAAAGGGGTACATTATACTGTGGTAAATATAACTTGATTTATCCGAATAAGCAAGTTAGATTATGTTTATTTGTTAAAATATCTACCAAATAAGATAAAAGAGTCGGTTTTGGCTGTTTCCTTCTGCCAGCAACTGAAAAGTAACGGGAAAACGCAGACTATAAGTCGAGTACTTTGTGCAGGGAAAAAACAGGAGACTCATTTCCCCAGCAGCCAGCTCAGACGCTCCGGCGTGTAGGACTGCTCGCAGGTCATCTCATGAGACCACTGCTCCGATGCGGGCACTATCGTGCAGGAGACGGTGCCTCCGGCGGCGTTGATCCGCTCGCAGAAGACTTTGACATCCTCATAGGCCGTCTTCATAACCAAGTCCGATTCGCTCATCACCGCACAGACCCGCATTGCCTTGAAATTGGCCGCATCTGCCATTCCCGGTTTTCCGGCGACAGGCATTATTCCGCGGAATTTTCCAGGGTAAGTGTTTGCCAAAGACCACGTTCCTGTACCGCCCATCGACCCGCCAAGGACATACACTCCATCGCAAGACGCTTCGTATTCACCTATAAGCTTTACGAGAGTCTCGTTCATTTTCGCTCCCCAGCTCCCGGAAGACGGGCATTGAGGGACAATGAATATGCTCGGGATGGAATTGTCAGCCAGATGTTTGGAAATCGCGCTGACACCGGGTTCTTTCAGCTGCGTCTCGTTGTCGCCGCCCTTGGACGTGCCTCCGTGGAGATACATCACAAGAATCGGCTTCGAGCCGTTGTCCGTCGCTATTTTTTTCATTCTGTATGGCAAAGTTCCGCTGACATATTCTCCGAATCCTTCGAGAGGCGAATCCGGCACTACGGAAGACTGTTCCTCTTTCGACGAGCAGCCCGTTACGGCAAGGCTCAAGGCCAAAATGCTCAATAATAATCTACCTGACCGCATTTCTTCTGGATTTTGAAGGTTGTGTCCTTTGACCCTGTGGTTTCTGACGGGAAAGCCTGCGCATCATATCCCGCTCAATTTCGTAAACTCTTGATATCTGTTTCTGCGAGAGGAAGGTGCTGTAGATGTCATAGTATTTTTTGCGGAGGTCGAGTATCTTCTGGCTGCGTTCGAAGCGCTGCTTCATCTCCTCCTCGCCCGGATTCTCCGACTCCTGCTTCTCAGGACGCGTCCCCAACGCCCACAACTCTTTCTGGAAATTGCAATAGGTCTCCTTGAACCTTTCGCTTGTGGCCTTGTCGAAAGCAAGGGTTTCCGAAATATGCTCGGCTTGCTTTACGGCAAGTTCCTCACGACTGATTCTGTTGGAACGGTTCTGTGCGGACAGAGACACCGACATCAGTACGGCGGCTGCCGCCATTATAAGGTTTCTGATTATTGTCTTCATTGATTTCTAATAATTTGTGTTGATAAACGTGTCTTCATTGTAGATTTCCGAGAGAAAGGCCCGGTCGATGTCATCAAGGCTTTCGAATGCTTGAAGCACTTGTGCAAACGTGTCTGTCCCGGATGGCTGTCGGTGCCACGAGAACACCACAAGCAGTGTCAGCGAAGCTGCGGCGGCGAGTGCTATGCCGATCGAGCGGAGTCCGCGCATCGGTTTCCTGACACATCCCGTGGCCGAAAGAACATTGTGCGAAATGTCGTCAAACACCCCGTCCGGTGTCTTGTAAGGCATTCGTTTGCCGATACCGAGCCTATTCATAGTAATATTCTTATTTTTATCCATTATGTTCCTTCAGATAATTTGAGACTTTTACTTTCGCATTGTGCCAGTTGGCCTTCGCCCCGTCTGGTGTCGTGTCCGTGATTTCTGCGATTTCGCCGAAGCCAAGCTCGTCATAGTAGCGGAGGTTGAATGTCAGCATCTGTTTCCGTGGGAGCGAGAGTATCGCTTTCTGGAGAGCGACCGCCTCGACATCCGCGAAATCAACATATTCATCGGCAAGCATCGACATCGCCTCGGCATTGCCCTCGATGTCCACCGTGGGGTGGCGCTTTTCAATGATGCGCAGCGCCTCGTTGGTGGCGATTCGGTAGAGCCAGGCCGTGAACGAGCGGCTTCGGTCGAATTTGTCCAGCGAGCGGAAGACCCGGATGAATGTCTCCTGCGTGGCGTCCTGCGCATCCTCGCTGTTCACGGTGATTCGCCGTATGTGCCAATAGACGGGTTCCCTGTACTCTTTCAAGAGCATACGGAAGCCCGTCTGGAGGTTCCAGCCGAGCAGTCTCACTATGTTCTTCTCATTCATCAGCCAATTTGTAAACCGTCTTCTTTCCGTGCATCGTCCTGACAAGCGAATCCTTTCTGTCCATAGTGAACGAATCCAGCTCCGCCTCGGCAAACTGTCGGTTCAACCCTGTGAATCCGCAATATTTGCTGACCGTAAGATAGCCATTCTTCTGAATATATGCCAATGCCATCAGCTTGCGTTCAGGACGAGAGGTTCTGTTTATCGAGGTAGTGCGCTCGACCCTTACTGTCCGGAAAGAAGGAGCGACCGCCGTGGGATAGCATCTGTGATGAAATCCGTAGCCGCCGCGGCGATGTGGCCTACGCGCTTCCGCCTGTGCTGAAACCGATAGCATAAGGATGGCAGACACGACTGCCATAAGTAATCTTGTTCTCATAATTCCTTTGTCTTTAATCTTGTTTCTGGAGACGTCTCACAACATATACCCGGCAGGATGGCGGAAGTAAAAAATTGGAATGTTTTTCTGAAGGTTTTTAAGAAGCTGTTTTAAGAAGTTGTTTTAAGTATTACGATATTCTGCGATATTCCGATGGTGTTGATCCGGTGTGCGACTTGAAGAAGCGGACGAAGTGCTGTGGGTATTCGAATCCCAGCATATGGCTCACTTGCGTGATGCTCTTTGACTCGTCCGCGAGAAGTTTTTTGGCAGAAACAAGAATCCTGTCGGTTATGAAATCCCTGGCGGTCCGGCCGGTTTCGGTCTTGACCAGCTCCCCGAAATATTTAGTCGAGTAGCAGCATTTATCGGCAAAGTATCCGACTGTAGGGAGACCTTCGTTTTCGGCGTTCTCGGCCAGATATGAGTCAAGCAGGGAGGAAAACTTCCTGACCACAGTATGGTTTATTTCCTCGCGGGTTATAAACTGTCTGTCGTAAAAACGAAGGCAATAGTTCAGAAGCAGTTCGATGTTGCTGACTATGAGTTCACGCGAATGCTTGTCTATGCTCCGGCGAAGCTCCTGATCGACCATATTCAGAACCCCGCGAAAAATCTCTATCTCACCGACGGAAAGATGCAGTGCCTCATCGGAAGTATATTCGAAAAACTCATAGCGGTCAATGTTCCTGCCTAGCGGAGTGCGGGCGAGCAGATCAGGATGAAACACCAAAGCAGTCCATTTCGGGTACATCACTTCCGGATTGGCCTCCACCTTTACGCTCTGCCCCGGTGCGAAACTGGTCACCGTCATCTCGTCGAAGTCATATTCTGTGAGACCGTATGAGAGCTTGCAGCCTTTGTTCTCTTTCAGGAACAGGGCATAGAGTCCGTAGTGGTATATCCCCTCCGTCACCTCTCTCTCCCGGTCATAACGCACCACGCTCACCTGCGGGTGAAGGGTCTCTAAGCCGTAACTGTCGTTAAACTGTTGAACAGTATTAAAAAACAACTCTTTCATCTGTAATCTGACTTTTCTTGTTTCATCATTCCGGCTTGTAGGAAAGCCTGCTTGAGATTGCAGGAGACAAAGTTACTTATTTTTCGCCTATTACATTGACTACATCTTCGGCAATCTGCTCCGGAGTGAGACGGTTCTCTAGCAGCAGCTCTTCCACGACATAATGATCCTCGAAGCGTTTGCGCTGCCCCCTGACCAGTACCTTCATTGTGCTGTCGCCATAGTACCTTGCAATCTTTTCTCCCCATCCGCCGGCAATCTGCCCGTCCTCGAGTGTGATGACAAGCTCGTGGTCGGCTTTCAGGGCTTCAAGAGTTACGGTGTCAAGCGAAGTGATGATTCTCGGATTGATGAGTGTCGCTTCGACCCCACGCGACAGGAGCAGGTCACAGGCCTTCTCCCCAAGCTGATGATAATTTCCGAGGCCAAGAATCGCCACCCGGCTGCCCCTGCGGGTGATTTCATACGCAGGGACAGACCAGTCAACACCTTCTGCCTTGGCGTCTGTACGGGAAACCACTCCGCCGACAGGCACGCGGATTGCCACCGGATGCTCCCTGTAAGCTATAGCCCAGTCAAGCATAGCGAAATATTCCTCACGGCAGGATGGTGCCAGATATATGAGATTCGGAATGTTCGCAAGCAGGGAAATGTCGTAGAAACAGGTGTGGGTCACATCGTTCATACTTTCGATTCCGCCCCAGAAAACGAGCATCAGCGCCGGATTGTCATTGATGCAGAGATCCTGCGAAAGCTGGTCATAAGTCCTCTGAATGAATGTGCTGTAAACTCCCCAGACTGGTTTCCCTCCTCGCTTTGCGATTCCGGATGCCATCGCGACCGCCGTTTCCTCGGCGATGCCCACATCGACGAATTGCTTCCCGGCCTGTTCTCTGCGGTCTTTGGTGAATCCGAACACGGTCGGAGTGCCGGAAGTGATGGCGACAAGCTGCGGATGTGACGGCATCTTCTCAAGTAGATAGCGGGCAGTGAGGTCTCCGTAATCCTCACCTTCAGACTTGAGCTTCGCCTCTCCGGTCTCGACATCGAACGGCGCACCGTAATGCCATTTCTCCTTATTCTCCTCGGCGAACTTCAAACCTTTGCCTTTGAGAGTGTTGATATGAACCACAACAGGCTTGTCAGTGTCCTTCACCTGCCGGAAAGCGGTGATCAAGGACGCGATGTCATTGCCTTCCGCCACATAGAAATATTCAAGTCCCATTGCTTTGAATATGTTGTTATCGGCCTTGCCTTCTGTCTCCCTGAGCGACTGGAGATTCTTGTACAGGCCGCCGTGGTTCTCGGCGATGGACATCTGATTGTCATTTACGACGATGATGAGGTTGCCGCGGAGTTCCGCTCCGGCGACATTCAGCCCCTCAAGGGCTTCTCCACCGCTGAGCGAGCCGTCCCCGATTACGGCTATTACATTTTCCTTCCCTCCCGCAAGGTCACGTCCCTTGGCAAGTCCGCAGGCGAGGCTGACGGATGTCGAGGTGTGGCCGATGACGAAATGGTCGTGTTCACTCTCCGAAGGTTCGCTGTAACCTGTCACGTCATCGTAGTGTTCCGGATTAATGAACGCCTGTTTCCTGCCGGTCAGAATCTTGTGCGCATAGCTCTGATGGGAGACGTCGAAGACAATCTTGTCTTCGGGGGAATTGAATACATAGTGCAGGGCGACTGTCGCCTCAACCATTCCCAAGTTCGGACCCACGTGACCGCCGTGATTGCTCAGTTTTTCAATCAGAAAGCGCCTCACCTCACCGGCAAGGACATTCAGCTGCCCGATGTCCAGTTTCTTGACATCGGCAGGACCGTTAATATTCTCTAGATACATATCGTGTTATGTTTAATTTGCCTCCGTATTCCGATGGAATCCGTAGGCAAATATACTCCCCCGCATCGGACTGCTCCTTACCGGCAATCCGGAAGATTTGACCGGAATTCCGGTTCTAAACCGGACATTCCTCCTGCCGGGTACATATGGTGAGATGTTTCGGATTCTTCATACATTTGCACAACGAACATCTTGTGATATGGAAAAAAGTTTAGTACCCGATTGGGCTAAAGGTCTCAAGCGCTCCGTCACCGTGTGCGTCCAGTATTACGGCTCTCCCTGTGGGGAAATCATTCTGGGATCGACAGGCGGACTGTTGTGCCTCTGCGACTGGAAGGGAAAGGATAGTGCTGTAAAGAATATGCGCAGAATCATCAAGACATTGAATGCAGATGTGAGGGAAGAGATTTCGCCTGTGCTTGAGCGCGCGAAGATTCAGCTCGACGAGTATTTCTCGGGCAAGAGAAAGTCTTTCGACTTGCCGCTGCACCCCATCGGTACACCATTTCAGAAGAGTGTGTGGAATGAATTGTTAAAAATCCCTTACGGAGAAACGAGAACCTATATGCAGATAGCGCAACAGGTGGACAACGTCAAAGGAGTCCGCGCCGTGGCGCAGGCCATCGGGGCAAACGGAATCTGCATAGTAATCCCCTGCCATCGCGTTATCGGTTCGGACGGCTCATTGACCGGATTTGCCGGCGGACTGGACGTCAAGCAGACACTGTTGGGGGTGGAAACTATAGTTTTCATGCGCTGCTGTCAGTTGTGCATTTAGCCTTTCGATAATGGCATCCTTTTGAGCGGTTACTCGGAGAACTGCGTTTTCGTCAAGTTGCGATATACGTTGCTTCACCTGTGCATTTTCAGCCTTCAGCATTTCATTATCATTCAGCAAAGCCCTGTTCTCAGCAATCAACTTGTTGAGTTGCTGCATGTAGTTCGACATCCTCGTTCACTTTCGTCCCGTCAAATTCTTCCTTGATGAGCCAAAGCATTAACCTTGCGTTCTCTTCCGACACATTGCGAGGCTTACCGAACTGTTGTTCGAGATCCTCGCCAAGTTTTTTTATGTTTATGTCTTTCTGTAATTTAACTGTCTAATTAGGTCGTTGAGCATTGACAACTTGCTTATCAGTTCCTCAAAAGAAGGCACCTGCCCGAAAATCATGTGCTCACACATGAACTTGTAGTCATCTTGCCATAGTCTTGCAATTTCCTCGTTGGGCACGATACATAATGTGGCAGGATAAAGCTCATCATAGTTGAATCCTTTAAGTCCGATGAACTTTCTGCGATGTTCAAGTACCGCCTTATACAGGGCTTCGTTGTGGATTGCACGGTCAGCAATTTTGTTTTCAGAATCCATCATCATTGCCACATCATATATATGGCGAGACATACGCTCCACTCTGACCTCGTTCTTCCTGAACTCTTCATGCAGCAGGAATACCTTTTCAAGAAATGTACGCTCGGGAATGACGGCATTCACCTCAAACGGCTTTTCGGCAAATGGCGCTTTGCTGAAATGAGCATCAACAGCAGCGTTGATAGCTTTTTTCTCAATCGGCTCCATCATCGATCTGCCGCTGATTTCTATCTTTACTGTATTCTTGATATACGGTGACACTTCATATAAACTATGATAAGTTATGGTAATCACCTCAGGATCAGTTGTTGTAACTGGTGTGATTACAACATCCACAGAAAAGGCATCTGCACGTATACCCAAATCCACTAAAGCCTTCCTTACATCATGCCGCATCTTCTCTCTTACGAAAGAACAGGCAGCGCGACGCAGTCTGTCGCTGATTTGAGTCTTCGACAATTCGCCGCTAAAGCCAAGGAATTCTCTGCCTAGTGCAATATCTACGTCTTCGGAGAATCTGGAGATCAAGTTCCAGCATTTACTGAGACTTGTTCCTCCTTTGAAAGCAATATGTTCTGCATATGGCAAAGTATGAAGGGCTTTCAACA
>CAVCPY010000065.1:0-5303 GCA_963604245.1 Eggerthellaceae bacterium | reverse complement strand
ACGTGACCGATGACAAAGATGAAAATGGCCGGAAAGGCCGCATAAGAAAAAAGAGAAATTATTTTTAAACAGTTTCTTAAACAGTTTCTTAAACAGTTTCTTAAACAGCTTCTAAGCAGTACTGAATGGATTCGACAGGGTCAACAAGCCGTTATTCAAGGATTATTATCTATCTTTGCGTCAAGACAGCCAATAACAAAGAATGGACAAGAAAATCTACATAGAGACCTACGGTTGCCAGATGAATGTCGGTGACTCCGAGGTGATTTTCTCGATTCTCGGGAAAGAAGGATACGAACGCACGGAGACTATGGACGACGCTGATGTCATCCTCGCCAACACGTGTTCGGTCAGGGATAATGCGGAGCAGAGGATATGGGGACGCATCGAAGTGTTCCACAAACAGAAAGAGAACCGCCCCGGCGTGGTGGTCGGGATTGTCGGCTGTATGGCCGAAAGGCTGAAGGACAAGCTTCTGGAAACCCGTAAGGTGGATCTGGTAGCCGGTCCGGACTCCTACAGGACGCTTCCGGCCCTGCTCCGGGACATTGCGCCGGACAAGCCGCAGATCAACGTGATGCTCTCCCACGAGGAGACCTACGCCGACATCGTGCCGGTCAGGACTGACAGGAACGGGGTCTCGGCGTTCATCTCGATTATGAGGGGGTGCAACAACGTCTGCTCGTACTGCGTTGTACCCTACACCAGGGGTGCGGAAAGGAGTCGTGACCCGCAAACCATTGTGGATGAAGCCCGCGATGTCTTCAGCAAGGGGTACAAGGAAGTGACCCTGCTGGGACAGAACGTGGACTCCTACAACTGGAGACCGGGCGAAGGCGAGGGATGTGACTTTCCGAAGCTGTTGGAAATGGTCGCGCGGATCAGCCCGGAACTGAGGGTGCGCTTCGCCACCAACCATCCCAAGGACATCAGCGATGAGCTGATCGGGACGATGGCGAGGTACGACAACATCTGCAAACATATTCATCTGCCGGTGCAGTCGGGCAGCGACAGGCTTCTGGAAAAGATGAGGAGGCGCTACACCGCCGGATGGTACCTTGAGCGGGTGGCGAAGATCCGGGAGGTTCTGCCGGGCTGCGGAATCACAACGGACGTGATCGCCGGATTCTGCTCGGAAACAGAGGAAGACCACAGGCAGACACTTGAGCTGTTCCGCAAGGTCGGCTTCGACTACGCCTATATGTTCTATTACTCCGAAAGGCCCGGAACCCTCGCTGCAAGGCACTACCCTGACGACGTGCCGCTCGAGGTCAAGACCAGAAGGCTGAACGAGATCATCGCCCTGCAAAGCGAGCTGAGCCTCGGGAGCAATCGGAACGACATCGGCAAGACATTCAGAGTCCTCGTGGAAGGGCCGTCGAAGAAGAATCCGGAGGAACTCTGCGGACGTTCCGGAAGCAACAAGATGTGCGTGTTCCCGGGGAAAGGCCACAAGGCGGGGGACTATGTGGACGTCAAGGTGCTTTCCTGCACATCGGCGACACTCATCGGGGAGATAGTCTGAAATGCTGCAGTGGATTCTCACAGTCCTGTACATTCTCCTGATTCTCGGAGTCTTCACAATCATTCTGGTTGACCGGGGAGATTCAGGAAGGAAGTTCGCTTGGCTGCTTGTCATCGCGGTGCTTCCTGTGGCGGGTCTTGTACTCTACCTGATGTTCGGAATCAACTACCGGCATCACTGGATCTTCAACCGGCGGCATCAAAGGTACAGGGACATCTTCGAGGCGGAGACGACACCGGAACTGAACAGAATCCTCTTCGGGCATGACAACGAATCCGCCGTCCGGGAAGAATTCCGGCCTCTGGCAAGGCTTCTCGGAGCGGAGAGTTATCCTTCAGTCACTTCAGGCAACGACATCGAGATCATCACCAGCGGGCAGCGGAAGTTCGACCTGCTGTGCGAGGACATCCTGGCGGCCAAGGAATCCATCCACATTGAATATTTCCACTTCGGGAACGACAAGGGCAGCAAGGCGATCAAGCGGCTTCTGATGCAGAAGGCGCAGGAGGGGGTCAAAGTCCGCTTCCTGTACGAGAACATCGCCAATTTCCCGATTGCCTCAGCCTACTACAACGCTATGAGGAAGGCCGGCGTCGAGGTCGTCAAGTTCACCAACCCGAGGATGCATTTGCTGGACTTGGCCACGAAGCTCAACTACCGCAATCACAGGAAGATAGTGGTGATTGACGGAAAGATCGGCTACACCGGGGGGATGAACATCAACGATCATTACTTCCGCCTGTGGAGGGACACTCACCTGCGTCTGACGGGCAATGCCGTGGCCGTGCTCCAGTACACATTCCTGGACTCCTGGCTGACGGGCGGCGGGACGATTGACAAGGCGATGATCGAGTTCTATCCTATGGCCAAGAATCACTCCTCGGTCACTGAACCTGTCGAAGCGCCCGAAAGGACGGAACACTCACAGACAGTCGCTTCGACAAGCTCGGCGACCGGTGAGGCGGGCCCTGCGACCGAAGGAAATGAAATCGACTTCCACGCCACGCATCCGACCTTGAGGAACAAACTGGTCCAGATTGTTCCGGACGAGCCGGATCTGCCGCTGACAATCCTCCAGCTCAGTTACGAGTGGGCTCTCCAGCATGCCAAGAAATATATCTATCTTCAGACCCCGTATTTTGTCCCTACCGAGCCTGTCTTGGATGCGCTCAAGACGGCGGCCCTCTGCGGGGTGGATGTCCGCCTGATGCTTCCGGAAGTCGCCGACAACATCCTTATGCGCCCCGCCAACAGAGCCTACTATGAGGAAGTTCTCAAGACCGGGGTCAGGATATTCCTTCGCCAGGGGGAATTCATCCACGCCAAGACCTTCGTCTGTGACGACTACCTCTCAAGCATCGGCTCGGCCAACCTGGACTTCAGGAGCTTCGCCATAAACTACGAAATCAACGCCCACATCTACGACGAGGAGACCGCTCTGATGAACAAAGGAATATTCCTGTACGACCTCCGCCAGTGCCGCGAGCTGACCATTGAGGAATGGAGCGACCGCCCGTGGTACTCCCGCCTCCTCGAAAGCTTTATGCGCCTCTTCGCACCGCTGCTGTAAGGACTTCCTTTGCCGCCTGACCTACATATCCGACCTTCTTCCCCGCCGTTTCCCTGCGGATTCGGGCGACCGTTTCTTCAACGAGGCCGACAGCCTCATCTTTGGAGACCAACTCCTCGATGGACTGCCTTGCCCTGACGAACGATGCGTTGTCGGATTCCGAAAAATTGATTCCGGACTCGTTTTTTTGATAATATTTTCCCAAGTACACCACCGTTTTTGCAAAAAGCCTATATCTTTGCAAAAACGTTTTCGGTAACAAAAAAAATGACAAGTAAGACTAAGACCAATTTCAGATGGGTGATCTGTGCGATGCTTTTCGTCGCGACCGCCGTGAATTATCTTGACAGACAGGTGCTGTCCCTGACCTGGGACGAATTCATCAAGCCGGAGTTCCATTGGAACGAATCCCATTACGGCACAATCACGTCCCTGTTCTCGATCATCTATGCTATCTGTATGCTGTTCGCAGGACGTTTCGTCGATTGGATGGGAACCAAAAAAGGATACCTGTGGTCAATCGGTGTCTGGTCGGCCGGCGCCTGCGCGCACGCCCTCTGCGGAGTTGTGACCGAGAACATTGTCGGGCTGCACTCCGCGGCGGAACTTGTTCAGGCTACGGGAGACACGGCTGTCCTCATCTCCACGATCAGTATGTACTGCTTCCTCGTAGCCCGGAGCATCCTGGCCCTTGGAGAAGCCGGCAACTTCCCGGCGGCGATCAAGACCACTGCTGAATATTTCCCGAAGAAAGACAGGGCCTTCTCCACGTCCATATTCAATGCGGGAGCTTCCATCGGGGCGTTGTTCGCACCGCTGACCATCCCGGTTCTCGCGAAGAATTTCGGATGGGAAATCTCGTTCGTCATCATCGGAGCCCTGGGCTTCATATGGATGGGATTCTGGGTGTTCCTCTATGACAAGCCTGAGGCTTCCAAGCACATGAGCAAGGAAGAGCTGGCCTACATCGAGCAGGACAAGGAACTTGACAATGAAGCGGTCACCGACGATGGCAAGACAAAGAAAATCGGATTCAAGGATTGCCTGAAGTACAAGCAGACCTGGGCGTTCGCCGTCGGCAAGTTTATGACCGATGGAGTCTGGTGGTTCTTCCTGTTCTGGACTCCATCGTACCTCAACACGCAGTTCGGCATCAAGACCAGTGACCCGATGGGTATGGCATTGGTATTCACTCTCTATGCGATAACTATGCTTTCAATCTACGGCGGAAAGCTTCCTACCATATTCATCAACAAGGCGATGAAGAAGGGAGAGGCGTTCGATCCGTACGCGGCCAGAATGAAGGCGATGCTGATCTTCGCGTTCCTGCCGCTGGTTGTCCTGCTCGCGCAGCCTCTTGGAAGGATCTCTCCTTGGTTCCCGGTCATCCTGATCGGCATCGGTGCGGCCGCGCACCAATCTTGGTCAGCCAACATCTTCTCGACCGTAGGAGATATGTTCCCGAAATCCAGCATCGCCACCATCACCGGAATCGGCGGTATGGCCGGAGGACTAGGCTCAATGTTCCTCCAGAAGGTCGCCGGAGAGTTGTTCGTGTACTCTGAGAAGGTCAATCTGTCCTTCTTGGGATTCACCGGAAAACCGGCCGGCTACTTCATCATCTTCTGCGTCTGCGCCACCGCCTACCTTATCGGCTGGTGCATTATGAAAGCCTTGGTGCCTAAATACAAGGTGATAACGCTCAACTAACGGCGGAACACCAATCCAGTGCAAGGCAAGCCTCAACTTGGCATATTACCTCAAGATTTGCGATGGCTTCTTCACCTCGCAAATCACCGCCGTCACAAACGCGTGGCAGACAAATCACTGACAGACAACAAATTAAGCCTCCTTATGGTGCAGAATATCGTCCCACGAGGAGGTTTAATTCATTGACTATAAGGCGTATATCCGCCAGAGCCGCCCTCAGTATCAGCCAGTGCGGTTCAAAACCATAATAGTCAATGGGATAAGCATTCGCCTTCAGTTGAATCAAGCTAAAGGCAAAGTCTTAAGGCACTCATTATCAAGAATTCATAGTACACAGCCACACATAGCCTAAACTGAAGATTCGCGCTTCGGAGCTTTGACAGTCTCGGAGGAACACGGGGAAGAGTGAAATGAATCATATTGTTAATTTCCATAATAATGATTAAGAAGCTGTTTAAAAATAATTCCTCTTTTTTCTTACGCGGCCTTTCCGGCCAT
>CAVCPY010000064.1:0-7991 GCA_963604245.1 Eggerthellaceae bacterium | reverse complement strand
GAGGCTAGTTTTCTTTTGGAAGAGGGAGTGTACTGGACGTACACGACCGATGAGTATAATGTACCCCTTTCTTTGGACAGGAGCAAGTCCGTCCTTGGTCAATTCCGCGTGTGATGCAGAGCCTTCCGAAGGTAGAGATCTACATACCGGACGCTCTCTCCGTGCGCTAAGGTAGTCATTCTTTTTCTCATCTCAAACTGTTCTGCCATTTGCCTTAGGCCGCGGCTTAGGCGGCTTGGATGACCGTGGGTGGGGTGTGGGTACGTTGATTTAAGATTTCGGGGATTTTTGCGTATCTTTGCGACGGGATTGTCATTTTTATATTTTATATGGCTTACAAGTGCGCAGAAAGGAGATTTGAGTGGTCTCCGATGCTCCACTTCCCGTTGAACAAGTATATTCAAGCACTTCTTTCATATTATGAGACAGAAGCGAAGCGTCATATTCAAGGCTCTTGAGAGTTTTCCCAGAGTCGAACTGGAGGACATCCGCCAGTTCTTCGGAGCCGATGTCCCGGCAAAAGTCCGCAAGCCGGAGTTTGTGGACCGGCTTGGCGCATACATAATCGAAAGGCCTGCGGAGTGGCTCGGAAGAATGCTCGAAAGGGATTTGAGACTGCTCAAAAGGCTGGTGGACGCAGGCCCTGGCGTGCCGCTTTATCTGGATTATCCTGATTTCCCGTCGGTGCTGGAAACCGTCAGGCTTCTCGGTTCGGACACTTCCGATGAGAATTTCAGGGAAGTCTGGATTCCGAAGGAACTCTATGACGTTGTGGCTCCTCACATCGACAAGGTGCTTGCGGAAGGTGAGGAAAGCGGCGTTTTCGAGACCGACCGCGCCGCATTGGGCTACCTATGTCTCTACGGCATCTTGACGGTGGATGAGTTCTTCGACAAGATGCTGGACTACTGGGAGTTCTCCGGCAGACACAGCGTCGAGTGTTTCACGAACATTGTCTATGAGAGTCCTGTGATGAAGCTGTGCAGGGTGGATTCCGGCGGGGAACGTTATATGTGCGCTCCTAACATATTCGATCCCGATGAGATTCTTGACGGAAGGAAAGAGTATTCAGCGATAGATTCGCTGCGTCCTTTCACGCCTCAGGATGCTTTGAAGGCGGGAGCCGGCTCACCGTATTTTGTCTATGGCCTTGACACGGATGAAGGCCGGAAGCTGGTGGAGATGCTTGGCAACCTTGGCTATGCCGGGGAGGATCTGGTCCGTGAGGAACACGACATCTGGATGAACGCCCAGATGTCCGGCAAGAAGGACACCACCGAGGCCATCTTCGCAAGCGTGACCAGAAAGCAGGACGAGATTGTCTCCTTCGAGGACTACGATGATTGTATGGAGATTGTCGCAAAGTATGCGAACACCCTTCCGAAATGGCTTCTGAAGGGATATTCGTCCAATGAGAAGAATTGTCTGAAAGTTGTGCTTCAGACCGAGGACGACCCGATGCGGTCTATGGTCAGGAAGAACCCTCTTCTCGGTCTCTTCGTGCCGCCGGCTCCGCCTGATGACCCTTGTCCCTGCGGCAGCCGCCTTTCGTACCGCAACTGTCACGGCAAGAACAAGAGTTAGTCCGTTCTCTCCGTCAAGTCCGCAGCCATTCATCGACCTCGAAGGCGGCAAGAACAACCTTGCGGCTTTCAAGCAGCGCTTCGGCTATCTCCGACATCTGTTCAGCCTTGTTCTGAAAAGTAATGAAACTGCAAGACCTGCCAAGACGAACGCTATTCCAACGAGGCAAACGCCGGTCCATCCCATATAGTTCCACGCCACACCCGCACTCAATGTGCCGAGACTTCCACCGGCAAAAAGATGGCTCATAAAGACGGTATTGCATCGGTTCGTGGCTTCCGGGACCATTGCGAGACAACCGCTCTGGTTGCTTAGTTGGTGGCATTGTGCGCCCACGTCCACAAGGATGATGGCTATGATGAGACCTATATAAGTATCGGACAGGCACAGCGCGAATGCCCAAGCGATGAGTTGCAGGATGGTTCCCGCATAGCAGAAACGCTCGATTCCGAAGCTCGGAATGAATTTTCCGATGCCGCTGGCCGCCGTTGCGCCGGCAAGTCCGCAAAGTCCGAGCAGGCCGACGGCGTCGCTTCCGGCATAAAACGGAGAACCCGACAGGTGAAATGCCATACACGACCAGACCGCCATCATACTCCCGAAGCTCAGTCCGCCTCGCAGTGAATAGACACGGATGGACGGATAATCACAATATATGCGTACTACGGACTTCATCAGTTTCCCATACGAACCTGTAAAACTTGAAGCCATCGTCGGCAATGCCCGCAGTATGACAACAAGACACATTGCCATTATCACGGCGGCGATGGCAAACATTGCGCGCCATCCTGCCAATTCACCGACATAACCACTCAAAACCCGCGCTCCCAGCACTCCGCTCAGCAATCCGGTAAGCACGATGCCCATATTGCGCGACTTGTTTTCGGGTTTGGAGAAATAGCTTGCTACTGGAATGAACATTTGCGGCACTACACTGTTGCAGCCCAATATGATGGACGCTCCCCAAACGGTCCAAATGCTATGGGACAATGCGATTGTGACACAACAGGCTACTGCGACGCTCATATTGACGGCTACTATCTTCCGGCGTGACAACTTGTCGGCAAGAGGAACTATGAATATTAGGCCGAGAGCGTAGCCCAATTGGGTGATAAACGTGATGAGGTTGGCCTGTAATTCCGTAGCTCCAAGACTGTTGCGAATGGTTTCGAGCAGAGGCTGGTTGTAATACAGATTTGCGACCGTCAGCCCTCCGGTTGTCGCCATTACGAAAAGTATGCTGCGGGGAATACCTCCGTCGGGTGTAAGTACTTTATTCATTGTTTTCTTTGTCAATGCGATCTATCTTGAGTATGACAGGGCGAATGCCGTCACTTTTTTGCCGCAATCACCGCGAGTCTGCTCTTTGGTCTCCTTCGGAGAGTCCGTTTTCCTGTCTTCAGGACATTCCACGTATCTCATAACAAGGAGTAATGATTGAACCCTAACGAGTCAACCACGCCGACAACTCGTCAATAGTTGCTGGCTCCGCGTTGGGTTGAAGCAGCTTGTATTTGGTGTGCCGGAGCTTGTCGGCGGCCAGTTGTTCCCGCAGGGCTTCGCCACACTCGAACCATCCGTGAACCATTTCATAGCCTTTCCAGCCACATTCGCAGTAACCCTCCAGATCTACCCGTCCGCTGAGTGGTGAGCCGGCGTAGCGGTATGGGAGAACCGTCTTTCCGCATTTCGGACACTTGTATCGGTACAGCTCAGGATGATTGAGGGTGTTTTGGACGAACGAACCCAGCCACACAGGATCTGGAGCCAGCTCGGCAGTGATGCATCCGGCTGCATAGGTCATCTCCAGATAGAGGGGGATGAAGTAGAAACGGTCGATGCCCTTCCAGTCATCGAAGCGGGCGTAAATCACATTGGAGTTACGGTAGAAGGGTGTGGTGAGCAGACGCTGCTCTTCGGACGGACAGTGTCCGTTCTTCTTGAAGAATTTGTTTTTGTCCATAATACAGACTTTTTTTGATTGAACATCCGCATCGCTTTACCACCGTGGCTTCCGGCTGCTCGGTTGGCGGCCCTCTTGGGGACTCTCTTGATGCATATGCAAAGATACGCAGATTGAGTGAGTTCGCCAAGGCTTTCCCGAGAATTATTCATATATTTACGTTTCAATACTATCCTTTAAAAGACAATATGCTGAAAACAGGGGACAAGATGCCGTCCTTCGAGGTCATAGACCAGGACGGGAATATAGTGAAATCGGAGGATTTCATAGGCAAGGGAAAGAAGACCATCATCTACTTCTATCCCAAGGATAACACATCCGGATGCACGGCGGAGGCCTGTTCCTTCCGGGACAACTATGCGGAATTGACGGATGCCGGATATAATGTAGTTGGTGTGAGCAAAGATAGCGCAAAGTCCCATACCGGATTCCGGGCCAGGTATGAATTGCCATTCCGGCTGCTGGCTGACACCACCACCGAAATGCTCCAGTCTTTCGGTGTCTGGGGCGAGAAGAAGATGTACGGCAAAACCACACAGGGAACGCTCAGGCGCACGTTCATCTTCGATGAGAACGGTATTCTGGAACGCATCATCGAGAAGGTGGACACCAAGAACGCCGCCGGGCAGATACTGGAAGTTTGACAGAACAGGACAAAAATGCAACGCAGGACTTCCGTACCGCTGTTGCTGGTTGATTCCGGTCACTTTTGCTATCACCGATTCCGATACCGGTCTTTCCGGAATCAGGTCGTAGCATCCTGGAATATGACTATCTGTTTATCAGGGAGCGAAAACGGCCCTTTTTCACCCGGCTTTCTCCAGCACCCGCCTCGTATCCCAAACCGATCCCGCTCTCGTCCCATTTTCCCTATCTGACCGGAAAAACAAAAAAGCCCGCATCGCTGCGGACTTTTTTCGGTTAGTTAGTAGTGTATTACCTTATTTTGAAAGAAGGTCATTGTCGTTAGAGTGTGATTACTCTCACATTTCCGATGACAAAAGTAGTCAAAAAAAACGTTTAAACAAGTGGTTTTCTCAAAAAAAATTAAACGTTTTTACTCCGTTTAAACCTTTCTCTTTGAATATTAATGCGTTCCAACCATTGCGCATCGCTTTGTCTTGTGTCAGAAGACGAAACCGACACCGATTTCGGGGTAGAGGCGTTTGAAGCCGATGACGCTGATGCCTGTGTAAGCGGTGATGTGACCCCAATGCAGGACGGCTCCGAGGTCGGCGGCGATGCCTTGTGCGGATGCCTCGCTCACCTTCGCAAAGTTGCCTCTGGTGTCCTTCCAGAGTAGGGTTCTTTTCCCGTAGCCGGCTCCGGCGCTGACGCTCAGCCAATCAAGGCATCTGAACAATCCTCCGGCCGTGACTGTCATCTTTGCGACGTGGCCTTTGCCGTCAGTCCAAATGTAGCCGCCATCCGTGGTGCCGTCCTCGTGGCAGATGTAACTGTAATGCGAGGACTTGAGATTGTCAGTAGCTTTCAGATATGCTCCGAATCGCTTTGGATTCCACACCACCATAAAACCACCGGATAAATCCGGGACACTGCCGATTGCAAGGACACCGATGCCAATCTGTTTCCGTACCCTCGGAGTTTCAACGTTGACCGGTGTCGGGACATACACGATTGAATCCTTGACTATCACCGTGCTTTTCGGCAGTGATGGTACGTGAAGCCGCATCTCATAGACGGCCGCGGACTCTATGGGACAGCCGAACTCATAGTCCCGGATGATGCCGTAGGTCTGATGCCTGACCGTTATCTTGCGCACCCCTTCGGGAACATAGACCCAGACTTCTCCGACTTCCTGCTTCACTCCGACAACGCCCATCACCCCGACATCGAAATCGAACCCGACCTCCGGAATCACGACTTTGATCAATGCGGCTTTCCGGTTGTTCTGATCCAGCACCGGATAATTGCTTCTGGCATCCAGATCCCATTCCAATTTCTTGAAGGACTGGACAAAGAACCCGGACGAATCCGTCTGCGCCGAAACGGAAACAGTGGCAAACAGCAAAATGAATATGACGGCGAATCTCTTCATACTCTAAAAGTTATAAGGCCCGATCACCCCGAAGTCCTTGTCCGGAGCCTCCTGCCACGTCCTGACGTGGATGACAGGCTTTTGGTAGTCCCGAAGATCCACGAGGATGAACAGGTAGCCGGTGTCCGAATATGTAGTGGAGAAATATTCCTGCCTGATCTTTATTCCGAACAGCTGCTCTCCCTTGCCGAGCTTCATCACCTCGCAGTCTGAGAATTGCAGGTTGATATATTCCTGACTCGCGAAGACTCTGCTGAGGTTCTTGATGTAGTTCGTCTTGTTCTGGCGGGTCAGGGTGACGTAGCGGTTGTTGCTGTACTCGTTCGGCCCCTTGACGTTCCGCAATACCCGTCCGGTGATGATCAGGGCATCGTCGTCGAAGATGGAACTGATGTAGTCCAGACGCTTGAGGGCGTAGGCAGTCTTGTAGTTCTCGAGGAAGCTGATGAGGATTATCCTTGCTTCCTCGCTCCAGCCGCCTTGATTGATAATTCCTTGCACGGTCTCCTTGTCCAGAGAGAATGACAGGTTGCAGATCTTTTTGTCCTCATTGAACGTGAACACGATGTTCTCAACGAACTGCCTTTTGTTGCCCTTGAACGAGAAAACCATCGGAACGCTTCTTGCGTAGACTTCGTTTCCCAACTCATAGAAATTCATTTCGCCGAAGCTCAGTACCCTCGCGTTGCCGTAGCGGATGAGGCGGTTGAAGATGTCGTAGCCGTCCGGGGTGAAATGTTCAGAGACCGATTCGTCCGTTTCGTTGGTTATGCCTTTGCATACCTTTAAGACAATGTCTTCATATTCAGAAGAAAAGACAACCGGTGCGAGTTCTCCTCGGATTGAGTCTGGCTCGCTCTGAAACTCTTCCCTTGCCACAACGTCCAGCACTTTTTTCTTCACGGCGGAGAAATCTATCTTCCGCGCGGAGGATTCGGAAGCGGTCTTCGCGGTTTCAGTCTGACCTGAATGTGCCTCTTTTGTTCCGGAATCCAACGCCTTTTCCACCAGGCTAACCTCCCTGAACAAATGCTGAAGATGTGCCGGCGTGATCTCGTACTTGATCCGGTATTGGTCGATCCTTGAGTCAGGCGTGACCTCCACGAATCCCTTTCCATCCTTGGCTGACAGGACTTTGCTCCAAGTCTTTCCGTCAAAGAACTTATAATCAATGTTTTTGACTGGAGTACCGTTGTAAGTGAATGTCAGCTCAGCGATGCCCTTGTCGTAGATGTCCTGCCGGTCGAACTCCACATTCAGCCCTTTCAGGATGTCCTCACGTCTGCTTTTCGCCTCGGCGATGGCCACCGCGTCAGGGGAGGGGAGGCTGCGCATCAGAGTCTCTGCCCACGAATAATACCGCAGCGCGACATCCATCTGGCATTTCCTGTCCGCCGTGGAGGCGATGGAAAGCATCTCCTTGACCTTGCCCCTTCTCCCGTCAAAAATCCGATCCACATCCTTTCTTTGAATATACCGCATCACGGAAGCCTTCCCACGCCCGTTCGTGGCGACCATTCCGCATTCCCTCTTGATGTCACCCGAATATGTGCCCATCAGTCTCTTCCTGATTTCCAATGAATATGGCAGATCCACTCCCTGTGCGAGTTTTGCGGTCAAAGCGTCAAGCGCCACACTGTCAGCCGCGCCCGTGGTGCCCGCCGTGCCCTCGGCGTAGATGTACGAATTGTCTTTCCTGATGCTGGCGGCGCTCTGAGCGAACACCGGAGCACAAAACAGAACTATCAATATGGTTATCAGTAACTTTCTCATCTTCCTAACGTCTGTATGCAGAGTGTTCGGTCTCAAACCTGACCTTCTGGTCCTTCTTCATCGGCCCGCCGACCTTCTGAAGCGAGGCCCTGATCTCATCTGCCATAAGTTTGGCCGTTTGGGCCGAAGCGTTGTCGGACTGGCAGTACCTCCGCAAATCCTCGTAACTGGTCAATATGCTGTCCCACAGCTCCCTGCGCGCCATCTCTATCGTTGAATATGCCTCCAGGAGCTCTTCCAAATCAGCATCGCCCACGACCACGGTCTCTCCCAACCTCCTTCCGCTCCGGTCGAAGAATCCTACGTCCTGTCCGGTGAACGCCACCGCAATCTCATCTGAAATGTAATAGACATCATCATATACCGTCGGCAGTATCTCCCTCCCGGAAGTGTCCGCCAGCCCATATTTCCCGTCCACCGACACGATCATCGACCCGTTGAGGCAATCGGTCTCCGTGTCGTAGTCAGGTTTGACAGCCCGCACCTCGGTTCTCGAAGCGCAAGCCATAGCCATCATAGTCAGAAGCAGGGATATTATTGGCTTCCTGTGCATATTCAGAAGCTGTTTAAAATAATTCCTCTTTTTTCTTACGCGGCCTTTCCGGCCATTTT
>CAVCPY010000063.1:0-27658 GCA_963604245.1 Eggerthellaceae bacterium | reverse complement strand
GTCCATCATGAGCTTCACAGAAGCTCACTCCAGTTTTATTTGGGTTTCAAACATAAGAACTATTTTTTCTTCATTCTGAAATTTATTACAGAGCCATATCCTATTGATATAGATTCATCTTTGTATCGCTTGCAAGATACTGTCAAGATATCACCTTGTTTTGCTGTTATAGAATAGTATCCAGTTACATCGCTAAGTGTCATATTTGTAGTACCTTTAACCATTACCACGACGGCGGCTATTGGTTTGCCTGTAATATGATCTATAATTTGCCCAGAGATGTGTTTTATGCTGTTTGTACAGGTGGTTGCTCCAACGTTTAATGAAATTGATTCGCTAGATAATGTCATTTTTGCGTCACTATCGGAAGAGACATATGCTGATGATATATTCGTAAGTTGCGACTGATTTGATGCTGAAGAGCGTGCTCGCCTGACCCTTTTACAGTCTCTAATGAACTTCATCCATTGTCTTCTGCTATATGGCGTATTCTCGTCATACCAAATGCCATAGTTGTTTCTTACGTATCTCTTTGCGGTTGCGAATAGGCCATTATAACAGTATGTCTTTACGAAACGACCTTTTATCACCTTCATTTGTGCATAGTTCGGGAACTTGTTTACGAAGTCATTTAATACGTCTATGCTACAGATGTTATCTCTGCAAACCATATAATAACTGTTGGCGTACATCTCTTGATCAGATGGGGATAGGTACTTTATTCCTGATTCAAAATAAGGTTTTGCCGATAAATACAGTCCTTTTTGATAGCATTCCCTTGCTTCTAAAACAGACCGCCTAGCCTTGGCTTCTTCCTTATGCTTTGAATACGCAGGAGCATATGTAATATAATTATTATAGCCTTTTATGGTATTGGTTCTCAATGCTCTTTGAAATCTGTCTTCGTCCGTTTCAGAGATGTATATTGAAGGGCCTGTTGCATTTACGTTCAAAGTCTTATGGATGTTTTCTGGTATTTTACGTACACGTATGTCATCTTTTGGACTGATTACGACCGCAGTAATTACAACTTTAACTGGTTCGCCCAATTGTGACCGTCGGTTCGTCAGAATTGATTTCTCGTAAAAAGCTGCCCCATTAGCTTGATAACCACTCGTTACAATCCAATTATTATCGGCTTTTTTATAAACAACCTTTGTTCCATTATATTGTTTAGTAACTTTGTCTAATATCTGAGAATCAGTCAATTCACCAAACTCAATCGATGTTATTAGTTTTATGCATATTTTAAAATCAGGAGACCAGAAGACTACGTTCTCATTGTTTGATTTCGTGTCCTTGGTCATAAACGAAGGCAGTTTTAATGAATATCCATAATTATTGTTTGTATAAGTTTGTAGATCATTGGCCGCCAAATATGCTTCACGAAGCGTCTTGCATTTTTGTATTTGTGAAGGAGCGACATTATCCGATGGGTTTTTAGCCAAAATTGATTGATACTTTCCAATCGCTTTTGAATACTGTTTCCTGGACATCAATCGCACTGCCTCTTCCTGTAATTGTTCACACAACTCGCATATAGCTATTTCGCTTGCATATTTGTTGTGATTATCATTTAAAGCCTTCCAATAAGCCTTCGCAATATCATACTGACCATTATTCATTCTCATTCTCGCTGATTCTACCGTTTGTGAGAATAACGAGAATGATAGTAAAAACAAGCAAAGAGTGATTATCGTCCTTTTCATTATTTCAGAGCGTTTATTCTTTGTTGATAATGGCTATATCTTGAAGAGGACTTGACTTTATTGAGTAATGATTCCGCCTCATTCAAAGTCTGTCGGTTTATAGGATCTCCATATCGTTTGGCCATTTCCATCCCTCTAAGTTTTGTCTCAAGTTCTTTTTCCAAAGAGTCAATGTTGTTGGAGTTCCCTGTTAAGCTAGGTGACTGAGACTCTGATTGTTTTGTGGTGACTTGACGGTTACCCGTCTTAGGACTTACTTGAGTACCTTTATAAAAGTTTTGTGAATTTGTAACCCGTTCAATATTTTCGATGACAATCTTCCCTACTACAACAATAGAGACAATTGCGGCACAACTCCAGAATAGCCGTTTTATGGTTTTCCCTATACGCTTACTTCGTCCTATGCTTTTCAGCTTACGCCTGGCGTCATTGGCATACTTCCCATCTGGGAAAGAAGTTAAGTAATTATTATATGATTGCACCGAATTGAGACGATATGCCTTTTGCCAAGCCAATGTATCTTTTTTCTGAAATTCTTCTTCTTTTTGCTCTTTCAGTTTCTGTTCTGCATTTTTCAAATAATCTGCAATACTGATCGCATTGGTCGGGCTTGCCAAATTGACCGCATTCTCCAATGGAGAAAGATCGTCAATATCCTTTTTTCCGAGGTAGTGTTGTATTACCTTCAAAAGAATCACGAAAATCTCACCAAGTTTTGATAAGTCGGAAAAGATTTTCGTAGACACAAAATTAACAAAGTCGGATTTCTTGAATAGCATTGTGTCGGAATCTTCAAAATCATATTTCGTTATCAGTTCCGGTTTATATGCGATTGCAAGGATGCTAGTGAGGATAATAACCTCTGAAAAATAGTCAAGTTTCTTTCCGGCATAGATGCAATTGGCACGTGCTGGATGTTGGTATCCTTCCTTGCCATTAGTCGTATTCTTTGCCTTATTGAACGATTCTTCTGGAATATACATAGAGTCATAATCAATAAGGATGATTTTGCCATATTGATTGACTAAAATATTCTCATGCTGCAAATCACCATGAGCAATCGAGTATCGATGGAGATCCTGCGTCATTTTAAAGAAATTCACAGCCAGTTCGAACAATTTATGGCTGTCATTCTGGTAATAACAAATATACTCTTTGATGTCCCTACCATTAATCCACCTCATCCGTGTTGTCGGATAAATGCAGCCGTTTACAATGATACCTTGCTCAGAGTAATCGAAATTAATGAAATATGGTAGGCCTATTCTTTTAAGTTTATCAGAAAGACATTTAATACGAGATTGGGCGGCATCTAAGGTGTGATGCCAACACCGGAATGCCCAACTCTCACCATCAACTTCAACAAGGAACACGACAGAGAAGCCACCAACGCATACTTGAAGGTCGCCATTTGGCAGCCTTCGAAATTTCCCACGCTTTATAAAATCATCTTTTATTAAAGCTGGAACAGAAACGCTGTTGATAATGTCCTGTATATCTAGAATCATTTCTAATTGGCTCTATTCCATTTTGCCCTGGTATTAGTCGTATCAGGGCAGTATTCCTGCTTCTCAACAATGGGCTGCTTTCCCCACTTTACTCTGATTTTTCCCATTATTCGTTCGCTATCAGATATAATGGCATCTTCAAGAGGCTGAAGATCTTCAATGCTGTTAAAACGAAGTGATTTCTTTATTGCATCTGACAGATTCTTGAGTTCTGGATGTGAATCAAGTTTTCTAAATATTGCTGCCGACCCTCCCGACTTTATATCATCCGCAGAAAATAGTAAAGTTTCAGTGTCTTCAATTTTTAGTTCAGCCCATAAAGAAGGAAAATAGGATAATGCCATAATGCTTGTGTAGATTACAAGCTCAGAAAAAAAATCGGCTTTTGCAGTAATGTTCTCATTATTCCATCTGGCAGGATGTTGATAGCCAGCGAGTCCCTTAATTTCATCTCTATATCCTATCAGTGAAGGAACGAACATAGAATCATAATCTACGAGGATCAACGAGCCGTCATCACGAATGAGAATATTACCATGTTGCAAGTCTCCGTGAGATATATTTGCTTTATGCAGGTCAATAACCATTGTCTTGAATGAGGCTGCCAGTTTGCGGAGTATATCTGGCCTTGATAGATTGTCTTTAATGTAATCCTTTAATGGCTTTGCGGATACCCAATCCATTAAAACAATAGGCTGAACACCGGAATTTGTGGCAATCCCTTCTTGTTCATATTCGAAATTCACAAAATATGGCAAGTTTACTTTCTTAAGCTCCTCTGCTATTTTTCGTGTCCGTTCTTGTGCTTTATCTACGCTTGCGATCCAGCATCTGACAGCTATTTTCTTGCCGTCAGATTTATAGAAAGGGAAAACAATGCAAAAGCCCCCTACATAGTTGATAGTGGTTCCTAATGCATTTTTCTCAACGTGTCCATAACGAAGTTTAGGGCATTTGATCAGGCGAGGTACATTAATAGATACCTCATAATCTTCGCATGAAGGTAAGTTAGCCATTATTCTTATCTTTCTTTATAAATCTGCTTGGCGAATAACGAACGTAGTCTCATAGACAATTGTTCCGCAGTTTCTACCAATTTCAAGAATTCTTCCAGATTGATAGCATCAGATGAATCAACATCAATAGGCCTTTTTAAACTATTATCCGTTTCTTCTGCTTCCATTTCATCTTTATGCTCGTACTTTTCAACCTCATATCCTTTGCCTGAATTGATGGCTCTTGAATGCTTCCTTGTTTCAGACTTTTTTGGGGGATTTGCTGTTGTTTCTTGGGAGTATTCAACATTCTTTGTTTCAGGAAATTCACCGGATTGAGCTTCGGATGTAAAATCCGGTGCCATACGCCCTGAAGTTTGTTCATCAGAGACTTCAATATTCGTTGTTTTCTTTTTTTCTCCTGTGTTACTACTGACAGGATCCTCTGAAGTTGGCTCGCCTTTTTCTTCGCCCTTCACTTCAGTGTCCTTTGAATTAATAGGTATGGTTTTTGTCTCAACTAACTTATTATTAGCATTTTGAATATACTTCCCCTGAGGGTGTGATTCTAAATAGTCTTTATAACCTTTTTCAGTGCCTTTCTTAACTGCACTCCCCCAATCTTCTTCATCTTTTAATAATTCTATCCGACTACGAGCTTCCTGACTATGACGTTGGATGGTTTGTTCTTTAAGGTAGTTTTTATAAGCCTCTATGGTATCTATTCCTTTTGCCTTTTCCCACGACTTGTCATCATCCGCGATTTGTTTTTTCCTTTTAACCTGCTCTTCCTCCTCTTGTTCCTTCTCTTTCTTTATAAGAGAGTCAAGTGACATCTCCTCTATTACCTTCAATTCTTCCGCCCCATCATACTCAACAATAACAAGGGTACTGTCATCGTTGTGCATTCCAAACTTTTCTCTCAACTCACCTATGAGGGTTGAAAATTCATCGAAAGACTTTAATGATAATATCTTATCAATAATTATGGGCTCATTCTCTGAATTCCGAATCTTAAGTAATAGCTCGGAAAAAGGGTCGGAGACAATGAGAATAATATCGCCTTCCTTTAAAAAGCCATTCTTGGTTTTGATTTCACCGTATTTTTCATTGATGCTATCAAAATAATCTGGACGATTGTCAATGTCGCCTTCTTTTGAAGCATATATACCAACTATATGCTTATCTTTAATTATAACCAAGCATGTGTCACCCAAGATTGACGCTGTCCAAGAGTTCCCATCGGAGAATGTGAGGCCGCAAAAAGTGGCACCTGCCCCGTAATTCTCTGACAGATTATTCTCTAACATCCAATTATTGATCCCCTTACTTTTTTGACTAGCAAGAAATGAATCGGCTTCCTTACGCCACTTTTCCTTGAGAAGACTTAAATCTCCATTAGGTTCCCACTCTTTTTTTATATAAGCATTAACAAGAATTCTAGCCCACTCAAGTGGCATGGTTGACTGGCTTACACCATCGGAAACTGCCACCCGTTTTGTTTGGGGGCAGATTCCGAAGTAATCAGCACAGTCAGAAAATTTCTCGGCAGCTTTGTGTGTGATGTATCCTCTGACTTTCATAGGTTTATTTATCTCCTTGTCCCTTGCTTGAACCGAAATCAATCAATTTGATGAGTTCTACGGCATCGGCATTGAAAATACAACATCTAGAACCTTCTTTGATGCTAAGTTCGTTTTTTTGTGCCGCATTCTTATATCCCTCAGGAATAACGCTAGAAATCTCATAAAGAAACTGCGCGGGTTGTCCACCCGCTTCGACTTCAGCTTCCGTGCTTGGCGTGAAAATCGTATGCCCACCATCTCCAATTTCAGCATTAAAGATGAGAACATTTCCATCTGAATTTGAGATGTTCATTATTTGCTTTGCGACATCTTCTGTTTCTTGAATGCAAACGGAAGCTTCTTTGTTGTCATAATATGGCATACCATCAGATATGTTGATGATTACTGGAGCGGGACATTCAGGCTTATCTGAAATCCAGTCTTCAACAAGCTGTTTTGCCATCTTGAAGCCATCACGCATATTTGTCCAACGGTCTTCGTTGATTGGCTCAACCCAAATAGGTTGGTTAACGGAAACATCAACTAGTCCCCCATTCCCGTCACTGATTTTTTGCGTCTTCTTCTCAATACGTATAGGATTGTTATATAGATCCTCAAGGAATCCGGAACAGAGTTCCTTAACCTCATATCCATATCCGATTACGGAGATGAAGCATCTGTTCTTCGGCTTGTCCTTATTGAAGTTCTTTTTTATTATCGTATTGATAACACGATTAATGACCTTAGCCGAGAAAACTGTTCTTGAATCGCCGTCGCAGTACTCATTCATCATTGATCCTGACTGGTCAACAAGAATGATAAGAAGGCCTGGAGTAGCTGAACTCCATTGCATTTCATTGTTTGCCATGATTTGTTCGTTATTATTTGTTATTATATGATATTTGAAGAGGTGAAAGCCTCCATGATTTTCTTTCGAACTTCTTGATTTTGATCATCATATTCAATATGATCATTCACCCATACATCTAATTCTTTTAGTTTATTAATTAATTCTTTTAGTTCGGTAGTTTTGTCGTTTAATATTATCTGCTGCAAATTTACTTTGATTGTTACTTCCTTTTTCATTGTCTATTTCCACTTTGATAAAACTATATAATCCTGCTCCTTAAGCTCATAGATGCACCTCTTTTCAATTGCATCAAGTATCGGCAATATAATATCACCAGAGGCGCCTTCTTTATAGGCATAGTCATTGCCTTTATCATCTCTGAAGAATTGAGCGTTTGAAATCTTCTTTTAAGACACCAATTATTTCTGCCTTTTTGCCATCGTCCCTTACGAAGATATTATCTTTGATAGTGCCTTCAGAGGGCACCGAAGCGCTATTAACAATCTTGTACCGATTCTCGTGAACAACAGTTACATTATATCCTGCCATACTCTATTAGTTATAAACCCCTTCGGCTCCCAAAGAGAACATTAACAAATAAAAGAAAGTGTGGAGCCCGTTTCGTCGCTTATCTTCAAGAAGGTTGTGGTAGAACCTGAGTATAAATAAACGGAAACAATCCCCACACCTGTATCGTTGGGTGTTGAATACACGCAAACAAATACAGATGAACGGTGCTGTCGGTTTATCCTTATACTCATTGAAAACTACCACATTTTCTTGAAAGGATAGTGCGAAAACACTTTCATCAATATGTCCGTTCCAGATCATAGGGTCTGAAACGTTGTAAAGGTAGTAATATTTTCGGACTTTAAGCACTTTTTTTGAGGATTGTTTCCGTGGGTTATGTTGTCTCGTCAGGCTCGCCGGAGTCTTGGGCCTTTATCCAACAGCTTTATATTCAGTTATATTCCTGAGGTTTGGCGACCGGCTCCGTGACGTTGATATATTCATTAAGACCAGCCTCTGTTGTTGAGGTTGGTGTCCTTTCTTTTGTCCCTTCCTGCTCCGGGCGAGGAAGTGATTCGGCGGTGTTCCGCCTTGCAAGTTGTACTCATATTCATTCTCATTGTCCAATGCTTTTACCATTAATGTTGCGTTTTCTAAAAGGTAAACCTTGAATTTGTGAAAAGATAATATGGCGATTTTTTGAAGATTTTTGCGTTGGACTTGTGAAGTCTGATAAAAAGGTCTATCTTTGCACATATTAACTTTAAAGTTAACAACGATGGGGAAGTATGATATACAATTGGTAGAGGAGCATGATGCTGTGAATTTTTACAGTATTATGCTGGAGGGTGAGGAACTGACGGAATTTGAAAAATTCTTCGACAAGTTTCCTGTCGGGTGTGAGTATGATGAGGAGATGGATGTGATTGTTGCCTGGCTTGATAGAATAGGAGAGACTGGTGCTCTTGAAAGATATTTTAGGCCGGAAGGGAAGTATGGGGATGGCGTGAGTGCCATACCTATAGAGTCGGGAAAGCTTAGATTATATTGTTTAAGGCTGTCAGACAAGATACTTATCTTTGGAAATGGTGATGTTAAGGACACAAAATCTTGGCAAGAAAGTGAGACTCTTTCTGCTTATGTCCAGTTGCTGCTGGACACCAGTCGTTTCATCGCTTCCAGAGTGAGAGATGGTAAGTTATTACTTGTTGACAAGGAAATAGTAGGTGATTTACAATTTATTCGTGATGAAAAGGAGTAGTGTGATAGACAGGCGTAGGACGCAGGTCTCTGATGCTGTCAGGGAAAGGGTAGATCTGTCTTTCCGTATAGTGGACAGGATTCACGTCATTCTTACGGATAAGGGACTCAAGCAGAAAGACCTTGCCGAGATGCTTGGAAAGAAGGAACCTGAGATAAGCAAGTGGATGCGCGGGACGCATAATTTTACCATCGGAACCATTGCTGCTATCGAAGCGGCCTTGGGCGAGCCGATTTTGCGTGTTTGTGACGGAGAGCATACGTTAGGGAATTGACCGAATTGTTCGGTAGGGATGTCATTATCGCGTCTGCGTTCACCCTACTTCGTGGTATTTGATATATCTCCTGTTTATATTTTCGTGATCTATTCACAAACCTTCCATTGGCCTCCGTAGGTCTGCGGTCCTATGCGGACAATTTTGCCAGTCTCTTTTAGTATTGATATGTATTTCTTTATCGTTGTCGAGGATTTTGAGAGAGCCTTCGATAATTGTTTGGATGAAATTTTCGGATATTTCCTTATTTCATTCAAGATTGCGTCCAATAGAGTTTGGCCAGTAGTTTGGTCACTAGTTTGGGTACCCTTATATGAATGCCTCTTAAAACAAACAGTCACGAATCCTTTCCCATTCGTATATGTTGGCTCTTCCACGCGCTGTCTCGGAATGTAAAATAAGATGGTGCTTGCGGTAGTGGACACGAATGCTCTGTATTTCGTAAAATACATTTATTGGCTGTTTGTGTATTTTACAAAATACACGTATATTTGCTGATGACCAACATTTGAGATATTATGGAAAAGTTGTTCAAACGGCACGATGAGGAGATTGCTGCTGCGCCGATGTCTATGATTAGAAGTATGATGAATGTGATAGATTGGTCTTCGAGACTTCTGATTATAAAGGGGGCGAAGGGGGTGGGGAAATCCACACTGATGCAGCAATACATCAAAATGAACTATAAGACAGAGGATCGCAGTGTGCTGTATTGCAGCGCTGACTCCTCGTATTTTTCCACGCATACACTTCTTGATACGGCAGATCAATTCGCTATGCTTGGCGGACGGCATCTGTTCATTGATGAAGTTCACAAATACCGAGGATGGAGCCAGGAAATAAAAGAAATATATGACTCTCACAAGAATCTGAAGATTGTCCTCAGTGGTTCTTCGCTACTTCAGCTCAATGATGGAGATGCGGATCTTTCCCGAAGGATGGTTCCTTATGTGATGCCGGGGCTGTCATTCAGGGAATTTTTGCGTTTTGACCAAGATGTGGAGATTGAATCCGTCTCATTGAATGATCTTCTTAGTGCTCCTGGAGAGTATTGTGCGGCGGTAAAGAAGGAGTGTCTGCCGGTCAAGTCTTTTAAGGAATATTTACGAGGTGGTTTCTATCCTTTTTATTTCGAAAACCGCCGAACGTATCCGGTTCAGGTCGAGAATGTCGTGAATTACATTATTGACTACGAATTGCCGGCTTTCCGAAACATCGAAGTGGGAAACACGCGCAAACTCAAGGCTTTGCTTCGCATTCTGGCCCAGATGGTTCCGTATGAGATAGATATATCTAAACTTTCCAGGGCTACTTCAATGGAACGTCCCACAATTATGAAATACCTGAAGAATATGGAAGAAGCAAAATTGATATGCCGGCTGTTTCAGAATCTTGATACGATTTCAGACTTGCAGAAACCGGACAAGATTTTTCTGGACAATCCTAATCTGCTCTATATCCTGTCGGATAGGAGCCCCGAAGTAGGAACGGTTCGTGAGTCGTTCTTCTGTAATCAGTTGATTTCTGCCGGGCATCGGGTTGAATATGGAGGCTTGAAGACTGGAGATTTCAAAATTGATGGTGACATTATTGTTGAGGTTGGCGGCGCGGACAAAGGGTACGATCAAATAAAGAACGAGAATAACGCATACATAGCCGCGGATGACATTGACACGTCATATTTCCGCAAAATCCCGCTTTGGGCTTTCGGCTGCCTGTATTAAAGAAGGAAAAGGAGTAATGTGATGAACTGGCGCAGGGCGCAATGTCTCTGATGTGATTTGGTAAATGGTCAATATGTCTTTCCGTATGTGTGGCAACCATCTCTGTTGTGGAAAATGCGTGACGGTCATAGTGTTGAAAATGAGGGCCTTAGCGAGTTGCCTTTAGCAAGGTTGCACCAAAGGCTCTCGCTTAAATTGTTGTGTGTAAATCGTTTAGTCGCTACGGGCTTCACGATTGATTTCGATGGCAAGAGTAATGCGGAGAAAGTAAAAGGAGAGGTTATTCCTCTCCTTTTTATTTTAATCTGAGTATAAATCAAAAATCCTAACAATATCTACTTTTGAAATATTTGTGGCTTTTATAGTAACTTCGTTATATTTCATAGTAAGAGTGTCCTGATTTTCATCAAAACAATACTTTATACCTTGATAATTACCTTTTATAACAACTCCTGCACACCAATTATCAACATTTATTAGATCAAATCCCTCTCTGATTTGAAGTTTTAAATCATTAGGTAAAGATTTATAAACAATTTCAGCAGAAGATAGAGAAGTAGTGTAACTCATAGAATTATAAGTTACGGTAACTTTTGAGTCAGACATAAAGGTAGATGCTGCACTACACATAAACAGCGTTGCGACTACGGCAACAATAATTAAACAGATTTTTTTCATAATAATTATAATTTTATAAATTGTTATATACTAAAGGGTTTTGATTAAACTAACTTTTATGATTAATGCCGGATTCCCCGATCGGTAAACAGGAATTGGTGAAATTTTACCTAATTTTGCTGGTGACGTGTGAAATTAATGAAGTGCCTGTTATGAGAAAACTTTTGTGCATATTCATCACTTTGCTTGTGACTTCGCTGCCGGCTTCGGGGCAGGAGCAGGAGAAGATGTTTTTCGATGAGTTCGGTGAACTGTACCGTACGGAAGGATTATTGAGTGATATTGAACGACTTCTGGATTATACAAAGAAAATATTCTCGTTCAAGTTAGCTTGGGATGCTCCGCCGACTATCAGGTCTTACTTTGAACGGTTGGACAGCCTATCGTGTGCACTGGAACCAGATGAGATGAAGGAGATTATTCCTCAGATGCAGAGTTTTGTCCAAGGCCTTGAGAGTGAGCATCCTCATTCTGCGGCAACCATCATCGCGCAAGCGGAATTGGGCTATCTCGGTTTTATGGCCGGGATAGACACTCTGGGCTCTTATAGTTACAAGGCCTACCAAAATGTGGTTCCTAGAGGGGATCAGACCACTCTCGCTCTTTATTATACGGTGGATGAAAGGCGCTATGCCAGAAATCCGTTTGTGCTTCTAGGAGATGCGATGATTGAAGCAGGGCGGCCGGATTATTCGATGGAATTCTACCGTCAGGCATTCCCTCTGGATATTTACAGCAAGGAGTATCTTTATGACACGGCTCCTGAAAACATATACCATAGAATCCGATCCTCTCCCATTCAGGTCGCCTATAAATCAATGCTGTCCTATCCTCTGCATATGTGGCGATTTGCCAAAGCGGCCAAACTGATAGGGGATCCTCTTTATGCGGACTACCTCAATGAGGCGTTCAGGGGTGTCGCGGAGCGTGTCCTCAATGCTTATGACGCTATGGCCTCAGAGCGGCAGGCTTGGCTGATGGAGCTTTACGGCCAGATGTTCACGTTACTGTATGCCAATCCGGATCCTGCGTGGGCTTATGACGCGGCTTTGTTCATCAAGGGATGTACCAACACGATTGCATCGGACAAATTTCCAGGACGTGATTCTACGAAGGAAAATAATTCGCGTGGTAGGGGAGCTCCGTTTTATGACCAGCATATGATGCTTT
This sequence comes from Eggerthellaceae bacterium, assembly GCA_963604245.1. Lineage (GTDB taxonomy): Bacteria > Bacteroidota > Bacteroidia > Bacteroidales > UBA932 > Cryptobacteroides. The sequence goes on along the minus strand of CAVCPY010000063.1, from coordinate 15,414 downwards.
CGTGTACATATTCAGATGTCGCGAACTTCCTGGATAAAGGAGAATATGCCATAGAGTTCCTGAGGGTCGAGTCTGTTGACGGCAAGGCTGCTGAATATAATGCCTTGCTTTTGTCTCATTCCTCCGGTAAACCATTGCGGATTCACCTTTGCGGAGAGGATGAACTTAAGGCAGCATTGGAGACCCCTCAGTCGAGTCTGTACGGCATTGGCTCCAAAACCTTGTTCAACCTGGTCTGGCAGCCCCTACTCCACCATATTCCGAAAGGATGCTCCATAATCTATTCTCCGGACGGGCTTTTGAATATGTTCGCTCTGGATCTGGCCAGTGATGGGAAAAGGAGGGTCGCAATGACTTATTCCACCCACAGAGTGTCTTCCACCAGAGAGGTTTGCAGGGCGTCGGCTTCTGACAAAAATCTTGACGTTGTCCTGTACGGAGGCTTGCGGTATGAAATGACCGAGCAGGAGATGTTGGAGCGTAACGCTCTGTACGGGGGATATCCCGGGGTGCGAAGAGGGCTGGATGGCATCGACCGGGCTGGTTGGGCGGCTCTTCCGGGCAGCGGGAAGGAAGTGGAAGACGTGGCGGCAATCCTTTCTTCCTATGGCCATCCGGTCAGAATTATGAAAGGAATGGATGGTACTGAGGAATCGTTCAAGAGTTTGTCCGGAAATTCGCCGCTGATTCTGCATCTTGCCACTCACGGGTTCTACTATGACAAGGGGCGTGAGAGTGACAGTTGGTATTATGAGTCACTTCTCTTGCAGGGAAGCGGGATCGGTCCGTTTGTCAGGAGCGGTCTTGTGCTTGCCGGTGGCCAGAAGGCGTGGCTTGGAGAGCCGGTCCCGGATAAGGTTGAGGATGGGATATTGCTATCCGAAGAGATTGCGGAACTTGACCTTAGCGGCACGAAGTTTCTGACTCTTTCGGCTTGCGAGACCGCACTCGGAGATGTCACTCCTGAGGGTGTGACCGGCCTTCAGGCCGCGTTCAAAAGAGCCGGAGTCGGCACTATGCTGATGAGCCTCTGGAAAGTGGATGATGATGCGACCCGTGAGTTTATGACAGCCTTCTACAGGAGTCTGTGCGAGACCGGGTACTATCAGGATGCCATTCAAGCCGCACGCCGCCAGATGCAGTCATCCTCCAAATATTCCAATCCGTATTATTGGGCAGGGTTTGTCATCATAGATTGAAATTTTGGTGGCAAATACTTGATTTGATGTAATGAATATATTACATTTGCATTATGAGAACCTTGATGAGAAGTGCTGAGTTTGATGAGTTTTACAACTCTTTGCCGGAGAATGTTCAGCAACCAAGGATTATAAGAAAGAGCTTCAAAAAGCTCAACGAATATTAAACAGTTTACAGCAATGAGACCAAAGATTGATATGGATAAGATCAAACATCTTCCAACAGCGGAGGATATGTTTGCGAATGAATATGGAGCTAAAGGGACAGTCGCGCGTGACGAGTTTGATGCGAAGTCACGTGCTTGGTACTATGCGGAAGTGTTGAAGAATGCGCGTAAGTCGGCAGGCATCACGCAGCAGCAGCTTGCGGACAGGATCGGTAAGAAGCGTGAATATGTCGCGATGTTGGAGAAAGGCGAAACCGATATGCAGCTATCGACTTTCATTATGATTTCCGAGGCTGTCGGGTTGAAGTTTGCATTGACTTATTAGATCACGCACTGATTATCAATGACTGTGTACCGCTTAACTGCGATAGCATTCTGTGTATTCCTGATGCTGCTGTCCGCCGTCATATTGGCGGGGCAGGAGCGGTGTGCGCTGTTGATCGGGATCGGGGAGTACCCGGCGGAGTCGGAGTGGACGCTTGTCCACGGGGACAATGATGTGAGGATTATCCGGGAGTTCTTGCTGGGGCAGGGGCTGAGAGGGGAGTGCATCGAGACTGTCACAAATGAGATGGCGACGAAGAAAGGGATTCTGTCGGCATTGGAGAGGCTGACCAAGATCGCCGGCAAGGGCGATGCTGTGTATATTCATTTCTCGGGACACGGGCAGCAGGTGACGGATCTCGATGGAGACGAGGAGGACGGTTTTGATGAGGCTTGGGTGTCTTACGATGCGCGGAAGAAATATGTGGCCGGAGTCTATGAGGGTGAGAATCACATCATTGACGATGAAATCAACGTCTGCCTGAAGAAACTGCGTGCGAAAGTCGGGGCGAAGGGCAGGATCACACTGGTTTCGGATGCCTGCCACAGCGGAAGCGGGTCAAGAGGGCTTGGGGATGATGAATATTTCCGTGGAACGGACGAGAAGTTCATCTTGCCTTCGGGGGCGGCCCGCAGGTCAGGCCGGAGCAATACGGTCGAATGGCTGTTCATCGGTGCGTGCAAGTCTTACCAGACGAATTATGAACTCAAGGCTTCGGACGGGAAGTTCTACGGATGTCTGTCTTACGTCATAGCGGGCAGTGAAGTTGACCTCTCGGCGGTTCCTTACACGGACGTATTGACACAGTGGGCGGAAGCGCTGGAGGAAGTTGTCCGCTACCCGCAAGAAATTGACACCGAGGGATATCCTTGTGGAAATTCTACGAGGAAGTCCTCTTGTCCGGTCCCTGAGCTTGCCGAAGGGCACCGAGATTCCACAGACGTAAATAAAACCTACACGATTTTCTGAATATGACCGACGCGGACTACATAAGAGGTTTCAGGGACAATGACGACCGTGTGATCGCGCGGTTCTATGCGAAGCACAGGCAAGCATTCTTCGCCTTCTTCAAGCGTGCATATTCAAAAGATGACACCTACATCGCTGAGTTGTTCCAAGACTCTTGCGTCAAACTTTGGCAAAATGTGAGGGACGGCAAACTCTCAGAACAAAGGCTTGAAAGCACATTGGCGACCTACCTTTTCTCCATCGGCAAATATACGATGATGGCGAAGGACAGGGCCGCCGGCAAATATATTCAAGAACCAGTGGAGGGTGTGGATATTCCTGAGGAATCCATCGGGGAACCGTCCGCCCGTGAGGAATTGTTCGGCTTTGTCTGCCGTATGGTAAGTTCTTTGAAATCACCTTGCGACGAGCTTCTCAAAGCCCAATACTGGTACAGGCTTTCCGGAGCTGAGATCGCGAAGAAACTTGGCTACAGCAGCGCCGATTCTGTCAAGTCACAGAAATTCAAGTGCATCCGGAAACTCAGGACGATGATGGACAAGTTCAAGAACTTATAGACGAATCTGTTTTTAAGAACTCACATACGAAGCGAAGATGGAAATGAACCAGAATATTCAAGACAGGATAGATGAATATCTCAACGGCACCTTGCCGGAAGCTGACAAGGCGGCTTTCGAGGAGGAGTTGCTTGAGAATGATGAGCTTAGGGAAGAGGTTGAGGCGCAGCGCACGATTGCCGAAGCGGTTCAGGCTGTCCATCTAAGGAATATGCTTGAGGGCGTTGAGGCTGGCCTGCACCGCAGGCACACTCTGCGTAGGGTGATCGCGTGGACATCTTCCGCCGCCGCAGCCGTGGCCATCACCCTGTCCGGTTATTCCCTTCGCCAGTCCAGCCTCATCAAGACCATCGGCAACGAGTGTTTCATTGAACTGACACCACCGGTCTCCCGCGACGGCAACACCATTGACAGCCTGCTCACACGGGCATATTCACAGATCGCGTCCAATGAATATTCCGCCGCTGCATCCGCTCTGACCGAGGCCAGCCTCTTGATTGACGAAGGCTTGAAGGCTCCCGTGGCAGATGAGGAATCCCGTTACCGCCACGCCCTTCTCCAGCAGCACCGCTACGATGTCGATTGGCTCGAAGCCGTCACCCTGATGAAGCAAGGCCGCCACAAAAAAGCCCGCCGTCTGCTTGAATCCATAGCCGCTTCTCCAAGCCCGTACTCCGCCAAGGCCCGGCATATCCTGGACTACTGACGATTCCCTAAAAATGGAAACGTGGTGCGCATTGCTCTGTAAATAAGTGATTTAACTTATTGCCTTCGGGGCGATTCCTCTATAGGAATATGCCTGATCGGTTGACGGCTAATGGCTTGGCTGCCACTACCTGATATTCAACGGGTGGCAGCCAATGTTTTGATATTCAAGGAAATGGCTGAATTTCTATGGGTGGTTCCAACTAAAGGAAAAGTCCTTGGATATTCATTGATAATGAATTGGCGCTCACGGGATGGCGTTGTCGCTGGGGAGGCGCTTCTTTTTCCGCAAGAAGCATTTGGTGTATGACGTGAAAAAATGTAATTTTGTAGAGTTAAGGATTCTGTCCTACCATAATGCATAATACACTTTGACTATGGCGATTGACAATGCTTTACCTTGGTTCCCGCTGACACCGGACTATATTGACAAATACTACAGCGATGTCTTGAAGTATCTCCGTGACTCTTTTGAAATGAAGGAGAGTGAGATTAGTTCGGACAAGTCATTCTGTACCACGACATCTCTTTTGATGCAGAGGGCGGAGGAGATCCGGGCGAAGTACGTCTCGCAATCGTTGCAGGGCATCCGGTCAGTGCCTCGCGGCGGCATTGAGAAGGACGCGAAGATTGTGGCTGCGGCGGTGCTGTATGCGGGTATGTTCCATAAAGAAGGGACTATCCGTCTGATGTCGCTGCTGTGCTTAATCCTTGCCGTGCTGTCCCCGGAAGAGGTCGGAGCACTTTCTGCCATAGCCCTCCGGTGTGTAAAGGCTTCGGCGATCACGGGAGTCGGGTACAATATGGATGATGTCATCGGGTTCAATGTCCCGGATCTGGTCAGGAAGATTGAAAACTCCACGATGGAGAAGTCGGCTGATGTGCGGTGGTTCCAGAACCACGGAACTGTCAAGGTCGATCCGGAAGGTGTCTCGTTATATTCGACAAGCCGCCTTTTTGTGAATATGAAGGAAATGACGCTTCGCCCGGTGGTGTCCATTGAAGGCGGGCAGGTGCGTGTTATGCAGGGAAAAACGCCAGGAAAGGCCTATGCCTTTGACAAAGACAGGTTTCTGGACGATTGCGCTGATGTGAAGGAGGATGATGAGAAGGTGTTCCTTAAGTCCTTTGCCGATGGAGATATCCTTTCCGTGCGCGTGAAGAGTGTGACCTACGACACGATTTTGGCGGAAAGTATCGATCCATCCTATGATAAGGTTCGGTGGCCGATAAGGATTACCGGCGGAGCCACGAATGTCAGAGGCCTGTATATGACGGATTTAGCAAGGAATATGAAAATCGGTGATGTCATAAATGTTGAATATAAGGAGAGGCAGAAATGCTTCAGCATTGACGACACCATCATAGAATTCATCTACAACCACTACTGGACAGAGCAGGATGATGGTTTTACGTATGACAGTACCATCGGAGTGCTGTTGTTCCAGCACAGCGGCGAGGTCCCGAACACTTGGCTCACGAGGGAAGGTTTCCTTGTCCGGACGATGGAGGAAGAGACTTATCCGCGTTACACGCAGAAGTGTCTTGATGTCGTGGACTATGACGACAAGTACGATTTTCTGATCGCCGAGGTGGCGGAGGACGCTCCCGAAGACCAACGGGTCAACGAAATCGCCGCAAGGGACAGTTTCATCCATTCGCTTATTTATTTGAACAAGCCGATCATAACTCCGGCGCCTAAAAAGCCTGAGGTCAAGTGGATCCCTTCCGATCTTTTGACGGAACTCCACAGGATAGAGGCGTTGAGGTCTGAATATGCCGTGAGCGGATCCGCGAACCGTCAGGAGATGCTGAAGGCTTGTATGATGATGTCCTTCATTCTTGGTGACGATGCCGACTTTGGCTACTATGTGGCCAGTCTTGACCATCTCGATTGCCTGATCGCTTTCGCGGAAAAGGACTTTGGTTCGGTAACTCCTCTTGACAAGAGGAACATTTCCGGCGAAAGGATTATGACAATGGGCGTTATGACAGCCATCCTCGCCCAATACGGGAAAACCGAAGAGTCGGCTGTCATTGACGACACGATCAAGAAGTTGCCGGGAACTTCTATGGCGACAGTGGCCAAATTGGTTCAGGCGGCTAATCGGTTGATGGGAACTCCGTCATTGGAGCGGCTTCGGGTTGATCTCCATAGGGAGATCTGCACGGTTCTCGGAGTATCCGACTCAATCGCGCCAGAACCCGATGACGAGGAGCACTTCCCGTTTAAGCCTGAGGGTGAGAATATTGAGCATAAGATGTCTTGGGTTTTCGACAACGAGACGGGACTTTTCAATGAGACCTCGCAGAGTTTCAAATGTATGAAGACCATCTGTGCGTTTATGAACCGTTATGCGGAACAAGGGGAAAACCATCTGTACATCGGGACGGATGAGAAACGGCGTTTTGTGAACGGCTTCAGACAGGATGTGGATGAACTCATAATGAAAGGCGAGATAAAGGCCGCCGGGGATGTCGCGGATGAATATATGCGGGTCATCGTGATGGGGAAGATCCGGGACCGCTTCCCTGACACGTACCAGAATGTCACTCCTACGATATGCTGCGGCGGAAAAGTCCTGGACCTTTGTGTCCAGCCGGCCAAGGAGGGGGTGGTGTACCTTAACGGAGTCGCCTATTACAGGTCAGGATCTGAGAGCAAGGTGATGAACCCTACCATTGAAGACGAGATCAGAAACAGGAAGTTCCTTTTAAGGAACGGGATGGCAGACAAGATAGATGCTGTCAGACGGGCTGTCAACTCAGGGCACACAGTGTGCCTTGTAGGGTATGATTCGTCAAGCAGCAACACTCCTGAAAAAGACCGGAAGGTCGAGGCGTTCGCCTTTACAGACAGCAAACGATGTGATGCTGTTTGGGCGTTCGATCCTAAGGACAGGAAAAACAAGGTGTTCCTACTGAAGCGAGCCGATGCCGTCACGGTTCTTGATGAGTGCTGGAAGTACGAGAAATCGCATAAGACTTTCGACCTTGACATTTTCGGATTCTCCGGGAACGAGAGAATTCCTTTTGACATCGTGCTGAAAACCACAAGGGCTAAGAACCAGTTTGTCGAGCAGTATCCATCAGCGGCCGCCAACATCCAACGAATGGAAAATGGCGGCTGGCGGGTCAGGACGACACTCTTCAACAGCCTCTCCTTGGAAGCCGTGTGCAGTTTCTATCTTGGCATTTCTGACGAGCTGGACATCAGCGCGTCGCCGGAACTAAAGACGAAGGTCAACGAGCGGCTGGAGAGAATCGTGGCAAGGATGTAGGCCACGCTTAGTCCAGATACTCAATCGTGAAGTCGTAGTCCCACTGGGTGAAGTAGAGGTTACCTTTGTCCCATTCGACCTCACCGCGCTGGAAATCAACGGTGTCGCTGCGGGGATATTTCTTTTCCGGTGAAAGGTTGCCGCCGAAATCGGAATTGATCACCATCCGGTAAGGCTCGATGCCGCCGAGGAAGAAATCGCCGCCGTAGGAGGTGATCCCGAAACTCTGGTCAACCGGAACCCAGCCGTAGCCCTCGAAATAGACCTCGCCCCAGTCGTGCAGGTTGCCGGCCCCCGGGTGCATCATCAGACCGCTCTGCCATCTGGCCGGAATGCCTTTGTAGCGGCACATCGTGATGAACAGCAGAGTCACCTGACCGCAGTCGCCGTGGTGGTTCGTCAGGACATATTCAGGAATATTCTCGATTGTGGAGTAGTCTCTGGCCGATGCCCACGGGAATGTCTTGTCGATCCAAGTGTAGATCGCCTTGGCCTGAAGGTAAGGGTTGTCGATGCCGGCGGTGAGGGAATCGGCCGCGGCCTTGAGCCGGTCGGTGAAGATCACGTGCTGCTCCCGCTCGGCGGTATATTCCTTATATTCAGGGTCTGAAGTATTGTAGGCCAGCACTTTGGACGGCTCGATCGGATGCCATTCGCCGCTGGAGACATATTCAAAGACCTCGTGGAAGACGGTCGGTTTGTTCTTGACGGTCTTTGCCTCGAGGTAAACGCTGCTGTGCGGGTTGGCAGGGTCGGAGAATGTGAGCCGGTCCATAGGGTATGCCATTCCCTCCGCTCCGGCCTCGATGAATTTGAAATCGGTCTGGCGGGCCACATCCTGCCGGGGAAGCGGCAGCCAGCAGCGGAGAGTCTGACCCGGGCGCAGGGTGTTGGCGTGGACGGTCAGGGTGAACGTCACTTTCATCCTCTTAGGAAGTGCGAAGTAAGGATTTTCCTTGCCGGCGGCGATGTTCTCCAGAACCTGACGCTTAATCTCAGGAATCGTCACCGCGTCAATGGCTTCGTGGCCGGTCAGCGAGGTCCCGCTTTTGGACAAGTCCTCGTCCTTCGAATCGGCCGCAGCCTTTATCGCGGCTAATTCCGGATTGATTCTGAACAGGTTACGTGCGGCCGCCGTGAAGTACATCGTGCGCTTCCCGATCTGCATCGCCTCCAACTCTCCGGAAGCGGTCCACTTGTCGATCTGCTCGTCAGTGACATCGGGGACATATTTCTTAATATATTCCTTGACCTCCTCCCGCGTGGCGCAGAACTCCGTAGCAAGCCTTTGCGCCAGATCCTTGTCCCACGAATATTTGTACCTCATCTGCCTCGGCAGCCAGATGTTCGCCGCCAGCGCGACCGCCACCAGCGACCACAGTACTATCTCTTTTCTTTTCATTGCCATAATCCTTTACAGCAGTTTGAGTCCGAGTCCCGGGCGGTCTGGGAGGGTGATCTTGCCACTGGCGATGGTCATTCCCTCGAAGCGGTCATTGGCGATGAGGAGGTTGCCGTCAAGGTCGGCGAAATCCACGGCGGGGGAGAGCTGGGCGGCGGCGGTCACAGCGCAGGATGTCTCCGTCATACAGCCGACCATCACCTTCATCCCCTCTGTGCGGGCGTAGTTCAGCATCTTCCAGGCCTCGCGCATCCCGGTGCACTTCATCAGCTTGATGTTGATGCCGGTGTACGCACCCTTAACTCTTTGTACATCAGCGAGACGCTGGATGGCCTCGTCGGCGAATGTAGGGAGCGGGCTGCGCTCGGTCAGCCAGGCGTTCTCGTCCAGCATCTCCTTCGGCATCGGCTGCTCCACCATCACAACTCCGTGATCCTTAAGCCAATGAATCATCTCCAGGGCCTTCTCCTTGTCTTTCCAGCCTTGGTTGGCGTCCACGGCGAGAGGCAGGTCGGTGATCTCACGGATTGTCTCGATCATCTCCTTGTCGTTGTCTAGCCCGACCTTGACTTTAAGAATATTGAACTGCTCTGCGCATTCCTTTGTCTTCTCGCGCACCACATCGGCGGTGTCGATACCGATCGTGAAGGTTGTGTTCGGAGCCTTCGCCGCATTGAGGCCCCAGATCCTGTACCACGGCTGGCCCATCAGCTGGCCTACAAGATCGTGCAGCGCGATGTCCACGGCTGCCTTCGCGGCGGTGTCGCCCTCGTTGATCCCATCCACATAAGTCAGGATGTCATCGATCTGGAACGGGTCGCTGAACTGCTCCAAATTAACCTTTTTCAGAAAGTTGCAGACGCTCTCCACAGTCTGCCCGAGGTACGGAGGCATTGAAGCCTCCCCATAGCCGGTGAATCCGTCATATTCAATCTTCACTTGCACATCCGGCGTTGTGGTCCTTGAATATGAAGCCACGGTGAACGTGTGCCGCAGCTTGAGCTCATAAGGCTCGAAACTCAGCTTCATTCTGGCCGAGCCGCCCACTTTGTATGGTTTAGGAATATTATTGCCTTCCTCCCTGCCGGCGCATCCGGTAATAAGTCCCCCTGTTCCGAGGATAAGTCCGCTCCCTGCAGTCGCCAACCCTGCGGTCTTGAGAAAATCCCTGCGTTTCATATTTATAAGCTACTTGATTGATTCAATGAATTCCGCCATCTGAGGGACCTTGCCGAGGGCGGAGTGGAAGAGCTTCATCTGGTTGCGGGTGCGGACAAGATTGTGTTCCGGGTACTTGATCTTGTAGTAGGTGTCGCCGTTTATGTAGTCGGTGAAGAAGCGGACGGCCTGCATAAACGGGAACAGACAGGCGGCGTACGGCAGGTTCTCCCTCTCGACCGGGGTCAGGAACGGCTTCGTGCCTTTCAGGTAACCTCTTGTGAAGGCCTTGAATATCTCCATATCAAAATCGACCTTATCCAGCTCAGGGGAGTCTTCGGCCACAGGGTTGGCGGCCGTGCGGAGGAAATCTCCGAAGTCGGAGAACACGTAGCTTGGCATCACGGTGTCAAGGTCGATGACGCAGAGAATCTTGCCGTCCTTGTCGAACATCATATTGTTGACCTTGGTGTCGCAGTGGCAGATCCGTTTAGGCAGTTTGCCCTCACGGTGCAGCTGCTCGGCCTTGCACATCTGGATTCCGTACTTGTCGATGTCCTCCAGAATCTTGTGCAGCTCCTGGCCTTCTGTCTTGTCATCTGCGTGCAGACGGCCGGCCTTGTCCTCCCGGACAGTCTCGACCAACTGTCTGAGCCTAAGCTCCATATTGTGAAAGTCCGGAATGGTCTCCCCGAGCGTGTCCGGGATGTCGGCGAGCATCGCCTCGAAAGCTCCGAAAGCCTCGCCGGCATATTCGGAATATTCCGGATTTACGGTCTCGTAGGTGTAGGCGTCGCCGATGAACACCGAAGCCCTCCAATACTTCCCGTCCGCAAGGCAGTAGGTTCTCGGCTTCTCGCTCAGGAGAGCCTCCAGTCGCCCTCCTTCTGACTTCAACGGAATGAACCGCAGCACCTTGCGGTCGATGTCCTTCTCTCCTTCCGTTTCCAGTTTCTTACGAATATGTCTGGTCACAGCCTCGATGTTGCTCTGGAGCAGGTCCACGTCTGTGAAGATCGCATTGTTGATTCTCTGGAGCACATAATCCGGTGCATCCCCCTCGGTGACAACCTTGTACGTGTCGTTGATCAGCCCGTTGCCCAACGGCTTTATCTCCTTGACCTCGCCCTCGATGGCGAAAAGATCGACTATTTTCTTAAGATCTGTCATAGTTAGTGTCATTTTTTAGTCGTTTGTTTTTTATAATGAAGAAACCAGATTGTTCCACTCTTCCTTATGCTCGAACAGGATGGCTTTATCCGAAGACAAGAGTCTTGTGTAGCAATCGATGAATATTGTGGTGTCCTCAAGAAGTCTTAAATAATATTTCAAAGTAGGGTTGACTCCGTTGACTACCAATTGGCATCCGTGAATGTTCTTTAACTGTCTCACTGTTTTCTGGATTTCAGGCAAGTCAACTTCGGCTGGATTCTTTGTTGAGAGTATGTAATACCTTTTGACCTTTGTCTTCTCTACTTTGTTTCTTTCTGATTCAGAAACTATGGTGTCAATAGCTTCTGAATGCTCCTTGTCCAAACAGGATTGCAGTCTGTTCGCATCCGCAAGCTTTTCCATTGCTTGTATGTAAGCATTATTCATCAGGGTGTCCGCATCTTTCATAACAGCTGTCTTTTTATCTGTTCCACGATTTCTCTTATCATCGGTATGCAGACAGAGTTTCCTATCTGGCGATATTCCTCGCCAAGATTCCTGTCTTTGATGAATGTGTCCGGGAATCCCATCAGTCTGTAGCATTCGTTGATGGTGAGTTTTCTTACGGTCGTTCCGTCGTAGATCCAGAATCTTCCCGAGGTTTCCTGTGACGGGATGGCGGGATGCACGCCGTCAATGTGGTAGATTCTGTTTGGTTGCTTGTGGACTCTTGAAAGGTTCTCCGTGCCTGGCCTTACCCCCGCTTTCCTGATGGCCTTGTTCCTGTAACCGGCGAAAATCAGGCCTGACGGCTGCCGCTTGTAGTCCTCGAGAATGGTGTAAGGTTCTTTTAAGTACTCGAATTGAGTTCCCGGGGGGTCGATTATGTCTTTGATGTTTTTCTGCGGAAGTGCCTTGAGTTTGTTGAAATCGAAAGCTTTGTCTTTACTCCCGATGATGATGATCCTTTCCCGATTCTGAGGGACTCCGAAGTCGGAGGCGTTCAGCACTTTATGTGAGCAAATGTAACCGAGGTTCTCCAAACCCTCAAGAATAGTCTTAAGCGTTTTCCCTTCGTTGTGATAGACAAGGTGCTTGACATTTTCCAGAAACACCACCTTGGGCTGTTTGGCCTCAATTATCCTGAAAACATTATAGATTAGGGTGCCGCGCGTGTCCTCGAATCCTTTCATTTTCCCGGAAATGCTGAATGGTTGGCAAGGAAAGCCGGCGGTCAGGACATCGTGGCGCGGGATATATTCCATTGGGATTCTCGTTATGTCGCCGAAAGGCATATCTCCGTAATTCATCTCATAGACATTCTGGGCATGGACGTTGAACTCCGAAGAAAACACGCACCTGCCTCCGGCATCCTGAAGCGGAATCCGGAAACCGCCGATTCCTGCGAATAAGTCTATGAAAGTGAAACTTGCCTTTTTGGGGGCTGGAAAAGGAACTTTGAACAGTTCCGGAAACAAAGAGTATGGGACTATGTTCTCCGCCAGTATGCCGTCAGGGGAGTCGTTACGGCCGATTTTTTCGGAAATGATGTCCTGGGCAGTCTTCCAGTACGGCAATTCAACCGATAAATCCGCATTGTGCAGGTAGTGAGAGACAATAGCCTTTTTTTCCGCCTCTGTCAAGGTTTCGTAATCTGCGGCAGCTTGTGATGATATGTTGTCTGTCCCTTTCATTGACAAAATGACTTTCTGAACATTTTCTCAAATGTAATCATTATTTTTGTAAAATGGAACTTTATGAATATGCCCGTCCGACCCTGATGGCCGGGAAAAAGATACTCTATGTGCACGGATTCGCGTCCAGCGGCCAGAACGGCAGCGTCAGGACGTTGAGGCTTCTGATGCCGGAGGCGACCGTGGTCGCTCCGGACCTGCCGGTGGAGCCATTCGAGGCGATGGAGCTGCTAAGTAATATGCTGGAGTCCGAAAAGCCGGACCTCATCGTCGGAACCTCGATGGGGGCGATGTACGCCGAGATGCTCTGCGGGGTGGACAGGATTCTTGTGAATCCGGCGTTCCAACTGGCAGACACACTGCTGAAAAACAACGGTTTGGGAAGACAGGATTATCATAACCCCCGACAGGACGGCGAGACTTCGTTCCTCGTCACGAAAACCCTTCTGGAGCATTTCCGCGAGGTCAGTTCCCACTGCTTCGAGCGCGCCGGCGAAGAGCGGGACAGGGTTTTCGGCCTTTTCGGAATCCACGACACCCTGGTCCACACGTTCGACCTGTTCAGCGAGCATTACCCGCAGGCGATAAGGTTCGACGGCGAGCATCATCTCAATGACGAAGCCATCCTCCACTCTCTTCTGCCGGTCATCCAGTGGATCGATGACAGACAACGGAACATTCAGAAACCGGTGCTGTTCATCTCTTTGAGTGACAGGATAATCCACCATTCGAGCGGATTCGCCAAGGCGGTTGCCACACTTGCGGTCAATTATGATGTGCATATTGTGGCTGGAGTTCCGTACAACACCCCTGAACTTTGTCCGAAGGTTGTGAATTGGTGTGAGACCAACCTCGGAGTTCCTGTCTGGAACCGTGTGACAATCACTGAGCACAAGAATCTTCTTCTCGCTGATTACCTGATCGATGCGGAGCCTGAAACCAATGGCGGCAAGGACTTTATGGGCACGATGATCCATTTCGGCTCCGACGCTTTCAAGACCTGGGAGGATGTTCTCACTTTCTTCGCCCGTCTCGGCGGGCAGTGATCAGTCGGCCGGGAATACAACACCTGCCTGGCGGCGGATCTCGTCGAGGATTTCAGCCGTGACGAGCGATGTTTCCAGGCTGTTGACGGACGATTCAAGCCGTCCGGACTCCAGCACATCGATGAACTCCCTGAACTCGCAGAGGTACTCGTCAGGGTCAACAGGCACGGAGATGTCCTCCGCCGTCGGCCCAGATGTGCGGCCAGAAGTCGGAGCCCCGCGCCTTGCCATCAGGACGTTGCGGCAGATGTGGATCTGATCCAGCGAGATGATTCCGCCGTCACAGGAAATTTCCGTGCGGAGCCTCGAGTCCGCTATCTTTGAATATAATACCGAGGCGCTCATCCCTTCATATTCAAAGATCACGCTCCCTTGCAGGTCGATTTGTTTCCTTTGACCGGATGCCACCGGAACCTCACAGGTGATGACGTCGGCCTTGATCCCTCCTGGGCGGCCGAAAAGCGAGACCATCGGATAGACCGGGTATATTCCTATGTCCATCAACGCCCCTCCGCAGCGGTCAGGATTCAGCGAACTTGGCACTTCGCAGTCATCCTCTCCGGCGATGATTCTTTTGACCAGGTCGTATTTGGAGGAATACTGGCAGAACGAAGCGAAGTAATGACGTACTGCCCCCATCTCCGCCAGACGCTTCCTTGCCGCCGTGAAATTAGGGCATAACGTGGAGATCATCGCCTCCATCAGCAGTACGCCGTTCTCCCTTGCGGCTTTGACCATCTCGCTCACTTCGCGGGCGTTGGAGGCCATCGGCTTCTCGCACAGCACGTGCTTGTGGTGCCTCAGGCACTTGATCGCGATGTCGTGGTGCGTGTCGTTGGGAGTTCCGATGTAGATCGCGTCGATCTCTGGATCGGATGCCATCTCGTCAACGTCCGTGTACACTTTCCCGATGTTATGCGCATCGGCGAACCTCTTTCCGCTTTCCTGCGAGCGGGAGCAGACGGCGGCAGCCTCGAACCGCGGCTCCATCACCGCACCTTTCAGAACCCAGTCGCTGATTCGCCCGGTCCCGACTATTCCGAATCGTGTCTTCCTCATTTCAATGCTCCCCTCAGTTCAAGATAATCTATTGCCCTGACTTTTGCGGATGACTTCCCGGAAGCGTCTATTGTCAAGACGTCATAGCCAAGTTTGGGGACAAGTCCGGCTGTCTTGTCGCTGAGCTCCGGCTCGATGAGTATCAATCCGCTGACAGTCTTCTTCATCTTGTAGGCCGCCTTGACCACGGCTTCCGCCGCGAATGCGTCGCAGGCCAGAAAGATTCTGTCGGAGTCGGCGAATCTCTCCCTGCCGATCTTCTTCACAATGAACTCCACATCCTTGTCCTTTTCGTGGAAGGCTGTCGTGTAGCCAATCAGCCCTTCCGGAACCAGTGCTTTCACAAAACCTTCAGGATAAGCGGTTTTCAGCGGCTCGTGGAAGAATATCACAACCGGCCTCGGACCCAATGAGTCAGGAAAGAAACCTTTCTCATCGGCCGGTTTGAAAACTTTTCCGAATATCTTGTCGTTGTTGTGGTAGAAACTCAGCTCTTCCACGATTATCCTGCTTCCGTTCTCGGCCTTCACCCTTTCGCGAGGGCTGGAGTTCTTGAATATGTTCAGTCCGATGATTCCAAGCAGGGCGACCAGCAAGGATGCAACCAGCGAGATGACCAATTTTTTCATTGCAGCGTCAGGGTTTAGAAGCTGTTTAAAAATAATTCCTCTTTTTTCTTACGCGGCCTTTCCGGCCATTT